>NZ_CP095392.1 GCF_023008585.1 Natribaculum breve
GTATTAACTATTCTACGTCACCCCTTCTGTAAGAAACTCGTCTAACTATCTTAGGCATGTGTCTTAGCTAAGAGTCTCAGACAACATTCTAAGATAGCTTACGTAGGTGTGTTTCTACCCCTTCCCTCTAAGCGATCACAACTTATGCTTCAATCTTAGACTGAAGACTTAGGTCTATATCTTAGATAGAATCTCTCCGCACCGCTTTCACTGTTACAATGCCTGTCGAAGTCATGAACGGGTCTTATGTACTGATCTTAGATATGAATCTGAGCTCGATCTCTTGGCTGTGAGTGCGTTTCCTGTCTCGAAGTCCTATCACTTATGTACTTTTCATAGGGATATACCTTAGCTAAGAATCTTAGATGTGATTCTAAGATATCTTACTTAGGTATATTTCTAGGATGCTTTCCGTAGTTTCTTATCTTAGTAACTCATACGAGACACTCATGCTCTCATACACGGTGTACTCCGAAGCAGGTGGCGTTGGAAAATCGTCGCTGACGGCGAATCTGGCTGTCGCGCACGCTCGAGCAGGTCTCGATGTCCTGGTCGTCCCGCTGGATCCGCAGGACGGTGACCTCAGCCGATTGCTCGGTGTCGACGAGGACCGTGCCAGCAGCGATGCAGACAACCTCGTCCGTCACATGGTCAATGCACCGAAGGGTCCATTTGAGGACCTCATCCGAACGTCAGAGGGAGTCGACATCATTCCGGAGCACAACATGCTCTCGGACCTCGCAGATCACCTTGCTCGCGAACAACAGAAAGCCGAGGACTTCGGCGACGCGTACAATATCTACGCCCAACTGCAGCGCGTCCTCGCCGATGCCGACGTCGGCGATCGGTATGATGTCTTGATCTGCGATCCGCCGGCGACCGAGTCGGATCACCTCTACAACGCGATCTTCGCGACGCGAAATCTGGTGATTCCAGTCGAGCCCTCGGCCAAGGGACGAGCATCAGTCGAAGGCCTCGAGGAACTTGCGAGTAACTTCGCTGACCAGCTGAACATCGAGGTCGGTGTTTTGGCTGCAGTCCCGAATGGATTCAAGCGAACGAACGACCAGAAGGAGCTCATCGATGAAATCGAGTTCCCCACACCAGAGATAATCAGCGATCGGACATCGATGATGGAAGGGTGTTGGAAGCAGCAGTGTTCGGCGTTCAAGTATGTTCGCGAGCATCGGTCCCGTCAACGGGACTACGAACTCGAAACCCTCGCCCAGTTCGATAACCTGGCTCGCTACCTCGAGACGGAGGCTGGGATTGAGGCACCAAACCCGCCGGAACCGGGGGAACTTGAGCAAGCGGTGAAAGCATGACGGGGTTCAAGAGCGGAAGCGCCGGTGATCCGTTCAGTAGTGGCGACACAGACGACGATTCCGGGGGCGGTAAAGCAGGAAATGATGAATCGGCCCCGATCGAGACATCGGCGTCGACATCGATGACTGAACCCGACCATGAATCTGAGTCCAGCACTGATCGTGACGATCGTGGCGAGACCACATCTAGTGCTTCGGGTACCGTACTTCCCTGGATCTACGAGCGCAATAGCATCACCGACGGACGTGCACAAACTGTCCAGTTACATCTCCAGCAGTCAACGCTGGATCGCCAACGCGAAGGAAAGAGGGAGGCCGAAGCTATGTTGGGTGAGTCTGTGAAGAAAGCCGATCTTCGTGAGGCTGCACTTTTAGTCGGCCTCGAGCATATCGACGAGGTCGCCGATCAACTCCGAGAGTGGGGCTACGACTTTGAATGATACTGGCCATAGACTCTTTGATTGGAATCTCAGATTAGCATCTTGGATGGCAGATTCAGAACGAGCGCGATTCGCGGAATATCATTGATGAGAATATTTGTGAGGGCTGTATCACACCTCTGGGATCACGCGCTTTTGAAGCACCTGTTCAACGAAGACGATACCACTAGACTCGCCGATGTCGTCGGTGTCCTTCAGTTCGACGCGCGCCCGCTCGAACCCATCGCCTGAGTTACCTCTCGTACGTTTGTGAGACGATTTAAGAAATGGCGTCGATGAGCGAACTACGGATTATTACGTACAGCAAATATTTATTTTGTTTCCCTTTGAGGAAGCTATCATAGATATTAGAAATAGTTGCTCACGTCTGGGATAGTGAGCTGGTCGAGAGTGGTATCAATCGCGGTTGTAAGCTTGTCATGTAAGTCACAGAAGCGGTTGCTGAGAAACGTTTGAAGCTGTCTCCAGTATTTCTTGACAGGATTCAGCTCCAGTGAGTATGACGGTAACAAAGGCATGATCGTCACGGGTCGCCAGATCCGTGACGGCCGATGTCTGGGTCTACCACTCAGTGAGTCCAGTCTTCGTGACGCCGTCTTTGTACGTTATTGCCGCTAAGAGACGTTATGTCGACTTCTTCACCTCCACGTTGTCGAGGGTATATTACAATTTCTCGACAGAAATCTCGTCGAGATGACCTACTGTACCCAACAACATACTTTGGGTAGAAAGTTCTAATGGTTACTATAGAGTAATAACATGCCTATGGCTGTAACGTCTACTGGCGACTGTAGTTTTAGCGCTGTTATTGCGAGTGGGCTGTTGACGAGCAGCTGAGGTGCTTCCAACGCATATTGATTGTTAGTCAAGATAGTCTACTGAACGCTGTTCCCGACTTTTTCGTCAGTCTCGGATATTTTGACGCCGTCGTGCGATTCTGGGGTTGGTTGCGACGGTGAGCGAAACAGTATACAGAACTTGTGAAATCTTTCACTGATTCTGCTGGCTTGCCTGCCATCCAAGTCGGTCTTGTTCTGTTCCGTGAAGAGATCGGAGGTCGAATATCCGATCCGGATTCGTCGGAAGGAGATTCGCCGATCAGCGGTCTACCGTTATTTACAGGTCCATTTGCTCTCATCTATGAACCAAATTCCGATTATCTCGGATCGTATCCGCCCCTCCTCTACTCGCGAGATCTAACCCCAACCAGTAGACACAAACCTATTACAACCGGATAGCCCCGTTTTAGTGGCTAGCGTGGTTTGGTGGAATGTGATTAATATACATCATATGTCTCGGAATCCGTTTCGACTATTCCGGAAATACTATTTGTGATCTAATTGATCTCCAGGTATGAATAAAAACGGACGAATAAAATCGATTCAAACGGCTTTCGAGCTAATCGAGGGGCTCGAACAGCTTGATGGAGCACGTGCGTCGACGCTCGCGGACCACGTGGACAGGCCTATTAGTACAGTCCACGACTATCTCAAAACCCTCGAAGAGATCCAGTACGTAACGAAGGCAGATAACGTGTATCGCCCCGGTACACGGTTCTTGGAGATTGGAGAGGCAGAGCGGATGAAACAGCCGCTGTATCGTGTGGCTGAACCGGAACTTGAATCGCTCGCAGATGAAACCGGAGAGCTCGTCTCGCTGATGATCGAAGAACACGGAAAAGGAGTACTCCTCGACATCAAAGAAGGAGAAGATGCGATTCAGTTGCACACGTATCCGGGTGTCCGGATGCCACTGCATTCGTCGGCGCTCGGCAAGTGTATTCTGGCACACCTCCCTGACGAACGTGTCGACGAAATCATTGACGAACACGGCCTGCCGGCGATGGCGAAAAATACCGTCACCGATCGTGACACACTCGACGAACAGTTGACGAAGGTTTGCGAACAGGGATACGTGATTGACCGCGGCGAACGGATTGACGGCGTACTCTGTCTGGCAGCTCCGATTCTCGGCACAACGGACAACGTGAAGGGGTCGATTTGCGTCTGTAGCCCTACAAGCCGAATCGACAATGAGACCGACCTAGAACGGATCAGAGACGCCGTCGTTCGGACGGCGAACATGATCCAGGTAAATCTAAACTATTCCGGAGCGCGGTAACGGAATCTGTCCTATCCAACCATCGTGAGGCCGCCGCTGACGCTCAAGACTTGGCCCGTAATAAAGTCTGCATCAGAACTGGCGAGGAAGGTTACTCCTCCCGCAATGTCTTCCGGTTCGGCCATTCGTCCGAGCGGAACCTGTTTCGCCATGCCACCGAGGATCTTCTCACCAAGGTCCGTCTCTTTCATCTCGTCGACGAGTGGCGTATCAGTCGGTCCAGGAGCGACCGCGTTACAATTGATATTGTTACGTGCCAGTTCACGAGCGATAGTTTTCGTGAACGAGATGATGCCGCCCTTTGTCCCCGAGTACACTGCCTCTCCCGAACTGCCAACACGGGCAGCGTCAGATGCAACGTTGACGATTGTCCCCTCAGTTCCGGATTCGATGAAGTGATTCGCAACCACGTGGGCACAGTTAACCTGGCCTTTTAGATTGATATCGATGATTCGGTCCCAGATCTCCGGATCTTGGTCGACGAACCATTCCAGTTGGTCCCAGCCTGCGTTGTTAACGAGGATGTCTAGGTCACCCTCCGCGGCAACGACTTCGTTGACCATCGATTGCACGTCATCGTAGTCTGTCACGTCGGCAATCGCCGTGAGTGCTTCGCCGCCCGCATCCTCGATTTCGGTAACTGTCTCCGCTGCGCGTTCTTCGGCGATGTCGTTGATAGCGACCGTCGCGCCCTCTTCGGCGAGACGGAGCGCGATTGCTCGGCCGATTCCCTGGCCACTACCAGTGACTAGCGCTGTCTTTTCTGCTAACCCTCGCATACCTGAAGGTCAAAACCGGGACACTTAATAGTTACTCAACGACGAACCGTTTTCTAGTCGTCTCGGTATTTGTACCGTTGTTTTTTCCCGGTGGCAGTCCGGTCGATCTCGTCTACGAATTCGTACCGTCGAGGACGTTTGTAGTCGGCGAGTTCCTCGTGATCCTTACAGTACTGCTCTAGATCATCCTCGTCGAGGGTTTCGGTGACGACGTACGCGATGACAACCTGTCCCCACTCTTCGTCTTCTTTCCCCACAACGATGGCTTCCTCGACGTCTTCGTGTGCTTCGAGCGTTTCTTCGACTTCGATAGGTGAAACCAGTTCTCCGCCGGACAGAATCATATCGTCGGCCCGCCCCGTGATCGTGATGTAGCCATCTTCGTCGATCACGCCAAGGTCGTCGGAGTAGTACCACCCGCTCCGAATCGACTCTCTCGTCTTGGCTCTACTACCGAAGTAATAATCCAGTGCTGAATCGCTGGAAACAACGATTTCACCTTCCTGTCCCTGGGGAACGGTCTCGTGGGGAGGGACGGTACGAGATCGGTCGAACTCGATGACGTTGACCTTGGTGTCGTTCGTCGGCCGGCCTGCAGATCCCGCATGGTCGGGTAGGTCCTCCGGTCTCAGCATCGTATCCAGCAGTGTCTCCGTTGTTCCGTACCCGTTGTAGAGGTTGGGCGTGATAGTCTCCATGATCGCCTCTGCTAACTGTTTAGAGAGTGGCGAACCCATACACAGGAGGCAGTCCAGACTCGACAGGTCACGGTCCCCGATGGAGTCGAGTTCGGTCATCCTTTTAGCGACCGTCGGGACGCCCACGATGTGGGTCACGTTATACGACTCGACCATTTCGACGACCGACTCGGGTTCCCAGTCCTGTGTGACGAGAATCGTGCCACCAGATTCGATGACTGGATGGACGGTCAGATCGACGCCGCCAGCGTGGAACCATGGAGATAACTGGAGAGCCACAGTCGCTTGGGAGTGGCCGATGTTTCGCGCACCTTCCTGGGCTCTATTCGACGCTGTCTCTGCCGTGAAGGTGACTCCCTTGGGCATCCCCGTCGTCCCGCTCGTGTAAAGAATGTAGGCGGGGTCGTCGAGTTTAATCGGAACCTCCTCCGGGTCGGACGCATCGTCGTGGTCGGTCAGTGATTCGTAGGCGTCGTCCGCTTCGGAACAGTCACCGACCCCGATGCTGTACGGGCTGACGTTCGCGGCCGCCAGCGCGCCACTGACATCTTCTTCGACGTCCGCGTCGTACACGACGACGTTTGGGGAGACGTCTTCGAAGATATACCGGAAGTTATCTTGAGCGAGCATGAAATTGATCGGGACCGGCACTGCCCCAAGTTTGTAACACGCATACAGCGTTACCGGGAACTCCACGGTATTGAAGAGGACCATGCCTACCCGATCGCCCTTTCGAATGCCGCGATCGCTCAGCGCGTTCGCGACGCGGTTAACGTGCTCGTTGAACTCACCGTACGTCAGCGTCTTCCCGGATTCCACGAGCTGCAGGGCTGGTTTGTTCTCGCGCCATTCGACGTTTCGCTCGAGGTATTGTCGTTGGGTAATCACACGCACACGTGGTTAAGCATCTATAATCAATCTTTCTGTAACTATAAGATATTACGAGTATTAGGTGTGGTGAGCTGCGAGAAAATACAGATGGAATTACCCGTCACCCAGTCGTTGACTGGATCGGAAAACAGCAGGACGCTTTCGGCGGCCGCATTCGGGGAGACTGCTGAGGTCGTAGTCGTTCTTCGGGTTCTTCCATGGCTGATGCTATTTCCGACGAGATAGACGACTAGTAGTTGTCTTTGCAAAACGGGTCTGAGTTCACGGCATTAACACGGATGCCATTATCTACCTGATCGATTACGAGGTACTGTACGAGTGTTTCGAGTGCTGATTTCGCGCTCGCGAGGAGCCCATGTAACGGCGGATGAGTATAGCTGTCGTTCCCGGATGACGTAACGTTTCGACTATCACCTATGAGGCCCAGTGCACGTTTCGTCGCGAGGAGGAAAGCCCACTCGCCCCAGCAGCTCACAAGACAACTCCAGTTGCGGTACCACCACGAAACTACCCTTATTCAACAAAACAGAAATGTGAAGCTTTACGAGGGAGGGGAAGGTCGCAGTAGGTATGGACGTTAAGGCAATCGATACTATGTGTCGCGGGTTCTACGTCGAACCCGAACTTGCAAAACCACTCTTCGAAGTCAAGGAGTTCAAGACGCTCGCCATGTCGACCTTCGGCGGTGTCATGGACCGTCACGACATCTCCGAAGACGAGGTCTGGAAAGTGTTCTCGGTCCTTGGGAATGACTCACTTGACGACACCATCGACGAGATGGAGAAAGTCGGCGTCGAGAAGATTTTTATCGACCAACTCGTCCAGTGGTCGCGGGACGCGAAAGAAGCATTGACGCTGCTGAGCATCGAGGAGCTCGCCGAAATGGTCGATCGTTCTGACGGTCGGGTCGTGCCTGGTGTCGGCTACAACCCCCATCGAATCCCGGAGAGTCTCGAACGGATCGAACGAGCCGTCGAGGATCACGACTTCAAGTATATCTGGTTCCACCCAATGACTTTCGGGCTCGAACCGACCGACGAGAAGTGTTATCCGTTGTACGCGAAGGCTAACGAGCTCGACGTGCCGGTGAGCTTTCAGACCGGCCAGTCTGCCGAACCTCTGCCGAGTGAACCGGGACACCCCATGTACGCAGACGAAGTCGCGATGGACTTCCCCGACCTTACGCTAGTCCTGACCCATACCGGGTGGCCCTGGACCGAAGAGTGGTGTTCGATGCTCTGGCGACATCCGAACGTCTACGGAAACATCGGTGCGTACTACCCCTCGTTCCTTCCTGAGCAACAGGTCGAGTTTATGGATGGTCGCATTCGAGACAAGGTGATGTGGGCGACCAACGGCTTGGGACTGGAACGGTGCAAGTCGGAATTCCTTGATCTGGATATCCGGGATAAGACGAAACGGGCTGTCCTGCGAGAGAACGCCCTGGAAGTCTTCGACATCTGATCGGTGAATTGAGTATCGGAGATAATCTCGCTAGCGACCGAATTTTTTAAGAGGTATTGACTGAACTTTTCGGTATGGAGTTTGGATTGACAAATACGCAGCAGATGATCCAGTCTCAGATTCGAGACTACGTGATCGAACACGTCCTCGGCGAGAACCTCGAGTGGGACGATGTAGACTTTCCACACGACGTCTACAATGATCTGATCGAGATGGGTGTGCTCGGACTCCATCTCCCCGAGGAGGCCGGCGGAGAGGACTTCGATCCGGTCACAGCTGGGATTGTCTACGAGGAACTCGGTCGCGGCGACGTGGGCCTCGCGATGCTCGCGCTCTCTGAGAACCTGGCGACCAAAATCGTCTGGGAGTACGGTGACGAAACTCATCAAGACGTCGTAAAGCGGATCAGTTCGGGGGACGATCATATCTGTTTCGCGCTCACCGAACCGGGACAGGGATCGGACGCACAGAATCTGGATACGACAGCCGAACCGACTGGAAACGGATTCGTGCTCTCCGGAGAAAAGACAGCGATCACCGGCGCCACGCTCGCGGATTACTGTCTGCTGATTGCGCGCGAAACCGGATCGACCGACGACATTCGCGGGTACCTCGTGCCGCTGGACACAGATGGTATTGAGGTGCAACCGTACGACGGAGCGGGTTGTGAGGTGAGCGGTTGGGGCCAAATTTTTCTTGACGACGTCGAACTTCCGGCCAGCGCCAGGATCGGTGACGAGAACGCGTTCAAAATGGCGATGCGTACGTTCGACCAGTCGCGAGCGTGGATCGCCCTCTATACGCTCGGCGCGGCTCAGCAGTCGCTCGACGAGACGGCTACGTACCTCACCGAACGCGAGGCCATGGGTAATCCCCTCGCCAGTTACCAGGGTCCTCAGTTCGAGCATGCTGAGTGGCAGACCCGCGTCGACGCCGCTCGTCTCAAAGCTTACGAGACCCTCTGGAAGGCTGGCCAAGGAGAACCACACACGAAAGACGCAGCGATGACGAAATGGTACGCACCCGAAGTGGCCGTCGATACCGTCCGCGCGTGTCTCGTCTTGCACGGCCACTACGGTTACTCTGACGACTTTGGCATCGGAAAGCGACTGCAGGACGTACTCGGGCAACAGATCGCTGACGGGACACCTCACGTCCAGAAACTTATTGTTGCCCGTGAGACGTTCGGTCGTGAGTACCTCTCGTATAACCGGTGAAGTTGTGACTGCGACCGCGTGGACCTCATCACCGGCGGTGTCGAGAACATGATCAGCGTCGAACGTGACATGGAGATCGATCCGTATCCCGGGATTTGAGAGAAGTACGATCCCAGTGCGTTCCAGATTGGCTAAACTGCCGGGCCGTCGCTAAGCGGTTCGACGTAAGCCTCGAGGCCCAGACGCCTACGCCACCCAGTCACAACAACCGGCGATCGCGACGACGGTGGAGGGCAGATTTGACGAGGAAATCGTGGCGATAGTGATGAACGTGGGGATCGTCAAAGAGGATGAGGGGCTTCATCCCGGAACGACGTCTGAGATTCGTGCGGATCTCCCACCCGTGTTCGAAGACGACAGGACCGTATCCGCCGGAAACGCCTCCCAGAGATCAGGCGGAGCAGCCGCGGTTATACTCATTTCTTTCGGATTCACGGTGGAGAAAACTCGAAATCCTCGCGGAGGTAAATGCACACGGGTACCTGGGTGCCGATCCTGTGATTATGAACGTCGGTCCCATCCCGGCAATACACGGTTTCATGGAGCGGGCAGGAACCGCAATCGACCACTACGCCTTCGTCGAACTCAACGAGGCATTCGTCATCCAGACGATCTACTGCCGGGACGAACTTGGCATTGCCCCGGAAATCTTCAATGTCAATGGGGTGTAATCGCCATCTGCCATCCGCACGGGGCGTCGGGTGCGAGGCTCCCGGTGACTCTGATTCACGAGATGCACCGATGGAATGCGACCCGTGGATTGTCGACGATGTACATCGGATACGGGCAGGGAATTGCCCTCGAGTTCCGGCTACCTCGATTCGATCGACAACTGCTCTATCGGCAATGCCCAGACCATTGGACAAATTGTCGACCGCGTCAACAGGTAGTTACAGCAACCTCTCTGCGATGATGTTCTTCTGAATCTCGCTCGTCCCTTCGTAGATTTTCGTAATACGGGCGTCCCGATAGTACCGCTCCACGGGGTGATCAGTGACATAGCCCGCACCACCGTGTACTTGGATTGCTTCGTCGGCAACGTCCACAGCATGTTCTGACGCAAATAGCTTCGCCATGCTCGCAAACTTCGCAGCGAGTTGTTCGTCGCCGTCTTCGACAGTTGAGGCAGCGCGGTAAGTCAGCGAACGGGCTGCCTCAATGTTTGTGGCCATTTCGGCGAGTTTGTGCTGGATCGCCTGGAACTCCGAGATCGGCTGGCCGAATTGCTCGCGTTCGTCCGCATACTCGATCGCTGCATCGAGGGATGCCTGAGCAGTGCCGACTGCCTGTGAAGCGACCCGGGTTCGGCCGTGTGCAAAGAAGTCCATCAGTTGATAGAAGCCCTTGTCAACTTCGCCGATAACGTTCTCCTCCGGTACCCTGACGTCGTTAACGATGACCTCTGCGAGGTCGGAGGCTCGAATTCCGAGCTTGTTGTCGATTTTCTCCGTCTGGAAGCCGTCACTGCTGGCCGGGACGAGAAATGCCGTGATACCACGGTGACCAGCTTCAGGCGACGTTTTGGCCATTAGCACACCAACGTCTGCGACGGTACCGTTGGTGATCCACATCTTGTTACCGCTGATGACGTACTCGTCGCCGTCTTTCTGGGCGACTGTCTCCATCCCGGCGACGTTCGATCCGTGTGCGGGCTCAGAGATCGCTGAGAAGGACGCAGCCTCACCGCTTGCAATCTTCGGAAGCCACTCCGATTTCATCCGCTCGTCACCGTACTTGACGATCATATTCGTCCCGAATCCAGCGCTTCCGACTGCACTGCCAATACCAGGATCGGCACGCCAGAGCTCCTCGGTGACGATAACCGACGATAGTAGGTCCATCCCTGCTCCTCCGTACTTCTCCGGAATGTGAGGTGCTACGAAGTCGTACTCAGCTGCCTTCTGGCGAAGGCCTTCGGGATATTTTCCCTCTTGATCGTGTTCACTCGCAACGGGTCTGATTTCGTTCTCTCCGAATTCACGAACGGCTTGCCGGATAGCTCGGTGCTCGTCTGTCAGCTGAAATACCATGTGATGATAGTTCGTCCCATTTACGAAATAGATTGTGATACACCGAAGAAGGATTCGAGGTTCATCGGTGGAACGGTAACTGACACTAGCGAACCAGAGTAGCCATTTCACAAGTACCAGTAACGTTTATCGGGGTCTCGTACTACTATCTGGTATGTTCACCGAGTATCAGCATGAAGGTGGCGACCACTGTGGTTCAGCCTCCCTCCGTAATCTCGCAGACTATTACGAGTGGGGAATTGACGAAGCATCTTGCTTTGGGCTTGGCGCAGGTATCGGCTTCAGTTACGGTGAGTCAGAAGTTGCTTCGCGCATGATCATGGGACGAAGTGCACACCTCGAGACGGCGTTTTTTGACAATCTCGGAATCGCATTCACGCAGCAGGATGGCCAGTCGGCGGAGGAGGCCTGGAATGCGCTTGAAAGTCAACTTGAGTCCCGACCGGTTGTTTGCTTCGTCGATCTTTTTTATCTGCCCTATTTCGGGAGCAATACTCACTTTGGTCCCCATACCATCGTTGTCATCGACGTAGATGAATCTTCAGTAACTATTTCAGACAGTGAGTTTTCTGAACCTCAAACTGTGTCTCGAAACGCGTTCGATGATGCTTGGAGTTCTGATCATGGATTCTGGCCGCTCGAACGACGCTGGCTATCCGTTGAGAACTCTACTCCAACGGTTGCGACTGAGACCGCGACACTCCGAGCAATCGAACAGGCAGCGGAGACAATGCTAGACAGTGACGACCAACCCGGGAGGAGCGGTGTGGGAGCTATTCGAGCGTTTGCGGACGACATTTCTGTGTGGAGTACCTTGGAGGATGTACAATGGGTATCTCGGTTTGCCTACCAGAACATTGAGCGTCGAGGAACAGGGGGTGGTGCATTCCGCCGCCTCTACGCTACCTTCCTTGATACCCTCGGCACGAACGCTGGCCTTGACGCCGAATTCGGCGAGCGGATGCACGAAATTGCCGACGACTGGACATCCCTTGGTGGCAGCCTCAAGAACGTTAGTGAAACACATGTGTCAGAAGAGATAGAAGACCTCCTCGCAGATACGAGCGAGTCCGCCCACGAACTCGCGGATTGGGAGGAGGAACTATTTGCGGACCTCAAAGCGGCAGTGTGAAACTCCTCGGGATCAAGCCCCCTCAAATTAACAGTAATCTCACAAGAATGTGGCTACTTGCTGATGAGGTCTGAAAAACATTACACGTTCGGGGAGAGTCAGTGTTTCGTCAGTGGACCGTGACTCCCGCAAGTGCCAATTGCTCTATGACCCCCTCGTCGTTGGCAATGGACTTGCTGTCGACTGCGTCGAGCAGCGAGTAAAACTCAGCCCTAACAGTTGATGGAGAAATACTGTCTCAAGAACCTCGTGACTGCGGCAGTTTATCGAGGTATCTTTTCGAGAGGTGTAAGGAGGTGGCAAGCATGTACCAAGATACTACATTACACGACCACTATCAATCAATGTATCGATGTATCTCGTGCACAGATTCTATCGTTCGCAACGCTACCATTAGGAAACGATATATTGGTAATTGGTTTATACGGTATTCTGCTCGAGATCTCTGTCGACTGTGAGGTGACGGGCGCGTTCCCAGAAGACGCGCTCATTGAGGTCCTCAAAGGTGGGATCACGGTCAATGTCGTCGGGTGTGATTCCGGACCAATCGTCGCGATCTCGATCGCCAGCGGCCACTCGGGGAACCGTTCGAGTTCGCGAGTACGTTCCAGCGATAGTACCCACTGTCGACACCGCGGCCTTGCCTCTTGTTCTGACGGTATCGAAGCTGTCGTTGAGGGGCGAGAGCGCTCGATCGGGTATTGGCCGTCCTCAGCGTTCCGGCGGTCCCGGTCTCGGCGGGTTTAGCCACAGGAAGCGTCGTTGTGAGGTGGTTGTAGCATTCGTGCTTACCCGACGGCGTCGGGGTACTTGAAAGTGGTCGTGATTATTCGGGTAATCAGAACCACCATCTGGATTTTGTGTATCGGCCGAATTCAGTGGTTGTGGACGGTATAACTAGCAAACTCTTTCCTATAAATTTCATAATGCTATACTGAATCTGGTCCGTAGCGTTGCGAATGCTCCCATATCTGTGCACGAGATCTCTGCTAATCTGGGTCTACATCTCGATTTCGAACACAAATTGGACACTCACAACTGCCACTCGACAAATGAGTGGCAGTTGTGTGCGGGATTCTGAGGAAAGTAGGTCGTTTGGACAGCAATGCCTCTCACAGGGGGCAGACACGGAGTGGATTTCACAGCAATTCGATCAACCTCCGGGTGAGAAAGCCACGAAACCGCGGGGCTGTGACCCGCGGTTTCGTGCGGAACTCAACGATATCGAGTAATGTCTGGACAAGAAAATCAACCAGCAGCCACATATCGTACAAGAGGACGGCGAACCCGAAGTGGAACAACCGCACCGAGAAGTTCCTTGACGTCGTCCAGGGTGCGAACTTTTTGATGCTGCTGTAGGCATTTTCGATTCCGCCCCGCCGGGTATACCGTTTGATCTTCTTGCGAGTCTGGCGTCGATCGAGACCAATCTCGTCGTTCACGGCGAGATTGGTCAGAAACACCTGGCGTCCATCATAATCCTCATCCGGCGGAAGTCCGACCAGCGTCGTCTCTGCCCTGCTATTGGTTACTCCATTTTTTACCGGACCGTACATCGCGTGCTCGTCTTTTACTGCGACGTCGTCGTCCATCTGCGCGATGAACCGCTTGACGCGGTCATCGCGCTTGGCTGGAATTACGTAGAAGAGATTCCGCTCCTCAAGCGCTGCTACAACGTCTGTCGCGTGGAACCACCTGTCTGCATAGACTCGCCGTACGCTGAGACGGGCTCGGTTTTCGACGATGTCCACGAGCCGGCGGACGATCCCGCCGGCTCGGTGAGACTTGTCTTCGCCAGGATACGCTTCAGGATCGTGATTATCGGCGTTGCCGACTGGGACCATCGCGACCGCGAACTGAACGTTGTCCCCGACAACGTTCGCGGTCGCAAACTTGTGACACCAGTCGTACTCTTTGTCTTCAGGTGCACCTTGCACCCGGACCAGTTCCTCGCGCTCACCCGAGTAGGCGACGTAGGTCATATCGATCGCGAGCATGATCGGACGCTCGAACTCAACAGATGGCTTGGCCCGCGTCAAGACGCGGGTCAAGCCGCGATTGACCATCTCCGCAATCTCCGACGGCTCGAGGCATTTAATCGCCGTTAACAGGGTTTCTCCGGTCGGTCCATCCTTGAAGAACGGATCGCCGAGGTCAGGGTCAGGATTGACATGATCGCCGTAGGTCTCGGCACCGCCGTTGGCGGCGGTGCCTGTGACCCCGAGTAACGTCTCTAACCGCAGCAATTCTTCGTCGTCGTAGATAGATCCGCTTGGACGGTCGAAGTCGAATGCTGGGAACACGACGGTTGTAAGTTCCTCGAGGACTTCACGAGTTTTTCCTCGAATGAGTCGGTTGACCGTACGCTTCGAGGAGCCCGCAGGCTCCTCGGAAGCGCCCTCTGTGTATGGCGCGCCGATCGGACTGCCTCGCCTAGCGGCAAGTGTCCGAATCTGGCGCACGCATACCTCGATCGTTGTCTGTAACCCTTGGAAACGGCTTTGTCGCGCACGCGTGATCGTGCTTCGATCAGGGACCTCAGTCGGATCGAATCCAAGTGCAGTAGCGACCGACGAATCGGTAGTAAGCGTCCGATGCACGGCAGCATCGGACGCGTCCTCGAGTTCACGGAGGAGAACCGTCCGAAGCATTGGTTCGAACGGCTTGGAGTCGTGCCACGCTGGGTATGCGTCGTCTCGTGTGTAGGAACTGACATCGAGGTGAGAGACGAGATCGACCGCAGAGGCCGTCTCGTCGACGACCTCTGCGGCTTGCTTGGTCAACGGATGCCAACCGCCTGAGAGGGAATCGTTATTTTGGAGGCGCTCATCAACGGATCGTGGGTCGCGGCTGTCTTCAGCAGCCGCGACCCGATCTGACCGATTTGTGATCACTCGGGGGACTGTTCGTCCCCCATCGGTCAGTGTATCGATGTATCCCGTGCACAGATTCTGTCGTTCGCAACGCTACTGGTCCCTGCTGCTGCGAATACCCCGAAATCCGTGCACGAGATTCGCGTCTGTCGGTTGGAATCGGTCCAGAATCAGTCGATCACATCGGATTAGGATGAGTGTCTGCTTGGAGAAGGTGTGCAATCCACCCAAGCAGACAACGAGCTAAAAGAAGAGCACCTGCTTAATTTTGTCGTCAACAGTCTCGATAAGGAACTTTCGTTGGACCTCGGAGAGAACGTAGAGGTCACGACAGAGGAATTGTACGAGGTCCTCGCCGGCGCCAGCGCCGGCGGGGCCCCGATTAATCACGTCTGCGAGAAAACGAACGACTCGCCCCACGCCAATACCATCCGTGGATATCTTACCGATCAGTTCGATCTTGATACCGTTGAAGCGGTTGGGAACACGCTCCTTCAACGAGATGTCCTTGAGACGCTTCCAGATCGACCGGTGGAGGTCGTCGCCGACCTCCACCTCAATCCCTACTACGGTGACGAGGACGAGACGGAGTCACTGTACTTCTCACAGGCGAAACGAGGAACCACTGCCTTTCACACCTACGTCACGCTCTACGCACGGGTGCGTAACAAGCGATACACACTGGCGGTTCGCCAGCTGGTCGCTGGCGAAGCCATCAGCGATGCTCTTGATGAGTTCCTCGATCTCCTTGACGGCCTTGACCTGCGCGTCAAGGCCGTCTATCTTGACCGCGGATTCTACAACAGCACCTGTCTCAAACTGCTGTACGCGCACAACTACGCCTACATCATGCCAATCGTCAAGTGGGGCGAAACAATTCAAGACGAACTCAGCAAAGGCTGGAGTCGCGTGATCGAACACGAACTCGCTGGGCGGGTAACATTCCCTGTGTTCATCGATTGTGTCTACCGGCGAGGACGATACGACGAGCATGGGGTGGCGCGTCAGCGGCATAGCCGTAACGCGCCGTTCATTGACACGCCACAGGATGCACGAGAACACTATCGCAAGCGCTTCGGCATCGAATCAAGCTACCGATTAGCCAAGCAGAGCCTTGCTCTCACCAGTTCTCGGGACGCTGGGCTTTGGTTATTGCTGTTTGTCGTGAGTCTGTTGCTGCAGAACGTCTGACGATACCTTCACTGGATGTACGTGGCGGCGCCCCGCCGGGGGGAGCGCCGCCTCTGGGAGTGGTCGTTCACAGAGTTCTGTGAGATGGTGGTTCGTGCGGCCTGGACAGCTCTCGGTGTGCGCAGAGCTGTCCCAGCGAATAAATCACCTGACGACCGGTTCTTCCGGTAGCTGTCCATGAATTGGGGCAGCGCTCGTGAGTGGCTACACTGTCGCGTCGGCGGCGATTCGCCGCCGACAGCGACTGACTGATCTCAGATCTCGCCACCACTATCACTCCGAAGGCTATCCAGACATCACAGACGTAGATTCAGTGCCTACTAGAGAAGATCGTGAGTCTCTCGATGTGATCGACTGATAATCGATCGCACCGGATATGCTCCCAAGATCATTATTTGTCAGTACTACCTCTGAAATGGTGACTATCGTGTATCCATCTGATGGCGTGGAAAAACGACCGAAGTGATTATCACCTGCTCATTACAAGCATATGATCGTAACTCCAGAGTGCGCCACGGAGTCAAACGCCCTTACAGAGACAGCATCGGGGGTTAGGCGCTGTCAGAGCCAGACCGCGATAGATAGTTACCTGATCGTCAACTTGCAGAACGGACTTTACGAAACGAAAGAACCGCTGCTGACCTACGAGGTCCTCATTCCGAAGACGAACATAGTGTGTGTCTAGGGCACTGTCTAGTTCAGCACCTCCTGGGCTGGTGTTCGGCCATTAAGCGCTTGATTCGGTCGATCGTGGTTGTAGTGGTGTCTAAACCGTCTCAGCCAGCGGCGAGCGCTGGCTGGACTGCCCCGCCAAAACGAGTGAAAGCGGTCAATCCGCATTGAGACCGTCTGAAGCCATTTTTCGACGTGGTTTCGCTCACTGTAGTTGAGCTGACCGCTCAGGTCGTGACGAGCGAGGGCAGTCAGATAGCCGCCAGCATCGACGAGAAACTCTGTCTCGTCGATTTCGTGTTTCTCAGTAAGTCGATGCAAGAACGCCGCCGCGGGACTGATCCCGCGGCGGCTGAACACGTCGATTTCGAGCAAGAGCTTCGATTCCGTGTCGATCGCAGCGTACAGCCATTTCTTTTCGCCGTCGACCTCAATCTGTTTCTCATCGACCGCGACCCGCGACGGCTGCCGGCGGCGGGTCACTCTGAGCTTCCGAAAGCGTGTGCGTCCAGTTCCAAATTGCGCCGTGAGAACGGTCAATACCGAGTAATTCGAGCACTGCGACGACCTCCCGAACTGACAATCCCATCGAATGCAGCCGCACCCCGAACACCCTGACGGGTGTCGGGGTGCGCTCGTTCTCCCAAACCTCATCACAATCCACATCTAAAGTCTCTCTGAGCAGGTCTGCGAGTTACATGGTCACTTCTCGCTACGACCTGCTCGCTTCTCAAACACCCTCAACTAGACAGTGCCGTGTCTAGTGAACATTCAACGTTCTCTAATAGCGGAAAGTGCTTTAACTAATCCTGATCCTATTAAACCCACTATTCAGAGATTTAATAGAATAATTCAGCAATCAATTCTCAGAAACTGGATTCTACAAATTATCCAATAGGATATTTCTATTCAATTGCTCTAAACCTCCGTTACATATACTACCAACCAAATTTACTCTTCGGAATTATATAATTTTGTTTCTTAATAGAGTGAATTTATATCAGTACTTCTCTATTGGAGAAAGGGAATACGGCGGTACGGCAGCTATGTCGCAACTCCAACATAGCCACGCCCGTCACGATATGGTCGTATACGAGCCACCTGCTTTGGAAAATACAGTTTTTGAATTTGCTTGGTAGTCGAAGGGAAGACATCTCTGCCATTCAGTAGCAAGTCTCTGTGCTTGCGTGTTTTCTCTGATAGATAGTAGAGGATTACCATACTGTCCAAAGTTCCACTACGAGACTCAAGAAGAACACCTATATCACATATAGGAACGCGCTTGTGTCTTTGACAGATCCTTATGTCATGTCGGTAGCAACCCGCCACAGCCACAGCCGTAGCCGATAGTTTCGAAAGGCTGTGTGAGCGCGACTGCTGGTTGATCCGCGGCCTTTCAGCCCAACAGTGACATAGATTTTGTCGATTTCGATGGGTCCGAGATTAAGAGAAGGCACTCGGGCTGTGCGTTTGCTGAGGCCAATACGCGCGTGTGCGAAGTACAATTGTCTATTTAACCAATAAACTTATTACAGTACATTCGAGTTGTGATTTGTATGATTGCGGATGACCAGCGACAGCAGCAACTACTGGAGGATATCGTCGTCGTAGATCTAACGACCTTCGTCACCGGCGGGTTCGCAACAATGATGTTAGCCAACCAAGGTACAGAGGTCATCAAAGTAGAGCGCCCCGAAGTCGGTGACGACAGCCGGTATTCTGGACCACCGTTTGTTGATGTCGACGATTATGCGGGTCCCGGAAAACCGGCCGCAGACCAGGGGGAGTCTCCATACTTTTGGACCGTCAATTACGGGAAACAGAGTATAGAGTTGAACCTGAAGATGGAGGAGGGACGAAAAACGCTGTATGACCTCGTTGCCGAGGCCGACGTCGTTGTCGAAAACTTCCGTCCCGGGACCGCAGAACGGCTCGGAGTCAATTACGAGACGCTGAAAGAGTACAACGATGATCTCGTTTTCTGTTCGATTTCCGCGTTCGGAGAAACCGGTCCTTGGAGCGACCGGCCGGGATACGACCTGCTTGTTCAAGGAATGAGCGGGATGATGAGTGTGACGGGCTATCCTGATCAACCGCCGGCCAAGGTCGGCTTGCCTCAGACTGATCTGATTACGGCTATGTGGGCAGCATTCGGGATCGTCACCTCCTTGTACAACCGCGAACGGACCGGTGAGGGCGAGCGCGTTGAACTCGGGATGCTTGATGCCGCTCTTCCGTGGCTCACGAAACAGGCGGGCAAAAGCTTCGTCGGCGAGGTGTCCGAGCGGATGGGGACGAAAGATCCCGTTCTTGCTCCGTATCAAATGTATCCAACGGCTGACGGTCACATCAATGTTGCCTGCGGAAATCAGAAACTCTGGGAAGAGTTCTGCAAGGCGATTGATCGAGAGGACCTCTTGTCCGACGAACGGTTCGCCACGAACGCGGATCGTGTGAACCATATGGAGGAACTCGAAACCGAGCTCGCCGAGGTACTGCAGACTCGAACAACCGACGAGTGGGTCAGACTGCTAGCAGACGATCGTGGACTCCCTGTCGGACCGGTGTTCGATGTCAACGAGGCCTTAGACAACGAACAGGTCCGCGCCCGGGGGATTCTCGATTCGATCGAGCATTCAGCTGCGGGTGAAATCCCAGTCATCGAGCACCCGCTGAATTACGAGAGCGCTGACTCCGGATTTGACCAAGCGCCACCATTACTCGGGGAAGACACGATGACCGTATTGAAAGCGATTGGTTACAATGATGATCGAATCGATGAGCTCGCGGAAAAAGGGGTGATTCCGGAATCGAGATCAACTGTTCAAGCCGATGATAATACTGCCGATCGTGCCTGAAGTCATCAGCTCGGGGTGTGCGTCGAAGCCTACCCAACCAGAATACAGAATCTCAGGAAATCTCTGCAGTTCGGAGTAAATGACTTCGAGCCGGTGCTGACGTCGGTCGAATCAATACAGTAGGTCAGGTTGAGGAGACTACGGCTGGCTGTCTGCTCGATGAGGTGGTCAGAGACACCATCAACAATATATTCATAATTAAAACTATAGAAAAAAGTGATCGACCACATCTTCTTAATGGTGGTCGATCGAAGCCACATTTCAGTCTCTGCAATTCCCGTGCAACCGGCCGGATGTCATAAATATAATTTTATTTGTGTATATGGCCCGCAATTATTTTGGGTAGACCGTGATCTCGTGTTCGCTTTGTCTCCGCCAGGGATTACGTCGAATTCCGATTCCCAGAGCAAGGTCCAGCACTCGCGTTCAGTCACACGAAGTTACGATTCTGCTAACCCTCGGAGAAGAAAACGTCTATCAACGCCCTTATCTCGGCTATCAGTGTGAATTCGTCCAATGTGCAGGCATGAATTCGAGCGAGATTCCTGTCTTTACCTGCTTTCCAGACTGATATAGGAGCACCAACGGAAGAAACTCACTATATTTTCTCTAGAGCAGCAGAAACAAGAAAGTATCCTGCCGAAAGATATATTACCTCCCCTCAAAATTATACGATGGATGCATTTACAGGCAAGCCTAGATGAGCATGCGGAGGATCCCCTCCCAGTTGCCCTAATCGGTACTGGAGTCTTCGGCATGCACGTGGTGTACCAGTTGGAAGAAATGCCCGGACTCACTCCTGTAGTCTTGGCAGATATCGAGTCTTCGAAAGCAGAAACAACCTATCGACGAGCCGGGGTCGATTCTGACGCGGTCGTGAAAACAAACGATCCCGACGATGTCGCAGCCGCTATCGAGGCCGGTGAACGCGTTGTTACTACGGACGGTGTCGTCGCGGCAGAGGCGCCGGTAGAAGTCGTAGTTGAGGTAACTGGGGTTCCCGGACCTGCAGCCCGACATGCATGGGCTGCGATCGCTGCCGGAAACGACGTTGTTAACGTGTCGGTGGAGGCAGACGCAACCGTCGGTCCACTCCTTGCACAGTTCGCGTCAGAGAAAGGAGTGACATACTCGATGGCTTACGGAGACGAGCCGGCGTCGGTAGTCAGCCTCGTCGACTGGGCTCGTTCAGCAGGGTTGGAAGTCGTCGTCGCGGGCCAGGGTACCGAACTCACGTTCAAGCCCCACGGAACCCCGGACGACGCGCTTGAACGATACGGGCTTACCGAGTCGTTCATCGAAGATAACGACCCGGACCCGCGTATGTACAACACCTTCCAAGACGGTACGAAAATTGCCGTCGAACTCTGCGCAGCGGCAAACGCGATTGGGTTTGAACCAGATACCGGAGGCCCACACATTCCCAAGACAGACCGGGAAGGTGTACTCAAAACGCTTCGGCCGAAAGAGGACGGTGGAGTGCTCGAAGAAAAAGGTGTCATCGACGGAGTCACTCCGACAGACGACTTCAGGAACCCGAGCGGGTTCGTTATCACCGAAGCGAAAAACGACGAAATGAAGCGGTACTTCGAACAGCGCTTCAATATCCACACGGAAAACGACGGTAAATACCAGTTCTTCGACCGTCCGTATCACCTGCCACCTGAAACAACCGTCAGCGTCGCTAGCGTTGCCTTCAATGACGCACCCACCGGGACTGTCCGAACTCAGACCTCGGAAGTGGTCGGGAGAGCCAAGCGCGACCTGAAGCCCGGCGAAGTTATCGAAGGACCTGGAGGGGAAATCTACGGCACTCTCGAATCCGCTGAGAAAGCGGCTGAAGACGGTGCTGTTCCGCTCGAACTGCTTGCCGGAGCAGAGGTCACTCGCCCCATTGGAACCGACGAACGAATCACGGAAGCAGACGTGGACGTCAAGACAAATACGTTCCTGTACCACCTGCGTCAAGTCCAGGACGAAGTTGTCTGAAATCAACACGAGCCCGTATTGCTCGACTTCCGAATCCCTGGTCGAGGAGATAACTCAGATCAGTAGGGTTCTCCCATCGAACTTTTTTTTTCGGATCCATAATAGTAACCCTCTCAGGACATAGATTGTTGGCCGAGGAGAATGTAGAATCTGAAAGTCACGAAACTCGTTGATACAGATCCTCAGGCAGTTCTTGACATGGCACTGTCTAGTTGAGGTCGTTTGAGAAGAGAGTAGATCGTAGCGGGAGGTGTCATGCAACTTGCAGACCTGCTCAAAAACACGTTAGACGTGGATTGTGCTGAGGTTTGGGAGAACGAGCGCACCCGACACCCGTGCGGGTGCTCGGGGTGCGCCTCCATTCGATGGGATTGTCGCTTCGAGAAGTCGAAACTATCCTGAAATCTTGGCGTGGATCGGTATCATCAGGCGATTTGGAACTGGACGCATACACTTTCAGGATCACAGCAAGACCCGCCGACGGCAGAGCTGTCGCGGGTCGCTGTTGACGAGACACAGATCGAAGTTGACGGTGAAGAGAAGGAGTGGTACGGCGCGATCGACATGGAGTCAAAGCTTCTCTTAGAGGTCGACGTGGACAGCCGCCGCGGGCGTGACCCCGCGGCGGCGTTCCCCCGCCGGGTCACTGAGAAACACGACGTCTCTGAGACCGAGTTTTTGGTTGACGGCAGTGGGTATCTCACTGTCTCTCTTCGCCACGAGTTGAGCGGCCACCTCAACTATAGCGAGCGGAACCACATCGAGAAGTGGTACAAACTGTCTCAATACGGATCGACCGCTTCCATGCCTTCTGGCGGGGCAGTTCAGCCAGTGCTCGTCACTGGCCGAGACGTTTCAGATACCACTATAACCGTGATCAGCTGAATCAGGCGTTAGATGGACGGACGCCTGCCGAGGAGGTGTCGAACTAGACAGTGCTGTAGCTTCAGATTCACTAGAAAGCTGAATACTATACCAGGTCCAAAAGTTTTATATCCCAACAGACGAACCTGAGAATGGTTCGCATGAAAGAAAGCAAGATTCGTCGCCGCTCGGTTCTCAAAACCGGTGTTGGAATGGGGATGCTCGGACTTGCAGGCTGTGTAGGTGGCGAAAACGAAAATTCTAGCCGAGAAGCCATCAATGGAGGGCATATGGAGGTGGCTATAGCTCAAGGGCTCGCCTCGATGTCTCCGTACAAAGGCATCCAAATAGACTACCTGCTAAAAGAAACACTCTACGATCGTCTGACTAGGACGGATTTCGATTTTAATATCAAACCAAACTTAGCGGAAGACTGGGAGTCAAACGACGACTCTTCGGTGTGGACGTTCTATCTCCAGGAGGACGCTACTTTCGCTAACATGGACGGAAGGAAAGTCCGTGCTGAAGACGTGAAAGCAACCGTCGAGTACATGCAAACTGATGAGTGTCCTTCATGTTCTCGTGACTTGGGCCCTGTTGACAGCGTCGAAGTTGTCGGTGAGAAAACGGTCAAATTTCACTTGACCCGACCCGACGTTGAGTACCCACGACGGTGTGCTGAAACGGGCAGTACGTTTTGTATCGCACCCAAACCGATCCTTGAGGACAACCCCAGTGAATTAGAAGAGACAGATTACGGCAGTGGCCCCTTCGTTCTAACTAAGTGGCAAAAAGACAACAAGATGGTGTTTGAGGCAAACGATGACTACCATCTAACGGACGAAGATGGCAATCAACTTCCCTACTTGGATAAAATGACGGGCCTTATCCAGACCGATGAAACGGCCCGAAATAACATGCTCATTGACGGTTCTGTGGATTGTGTTAACCGTCTGCCCCAGTCCAGTTACAGTCAAGTAAAGAATAGAGCGAATATCGCCAAGAAGCAAAGTGGGGATCAGTACCCAATCATTCTGAATCAAACAATCGACGAATTTCAGAGCTTAGAATTGAGGCAGGCAATGAAGTACGCCTTGGACCGTGAAGAGATGTTATCGGTCTTCGGCGGGAATGCATCATTGAGCCATCATAGTGAATACACACCAGTCCACAAGTACTACGCTGATGACATTGATGCTGGGGATACGTTTGGGACAACTGCCAAGCCCGAGGAGGCAGAACAAAAATTAGAGGAAGCTGGCTACGGTGGCGGGTTGGAACTCCCGACTCTCTACTATGGGGATGGGTTTGCCGAAAGAGCCGATCTCGTACAACTCTTCCAGCAGCAGATGAAAAACGTGGGGATCGAATTCGAGATCCAGGTTCTAGAGGAGTCCACTTGGCTCTCGGACTACTGGGCTGAGGACGGATACTGGTACATGACTGACTGGTCCACGCGCGTTAACGGTGATACTCTTTCCCGAATTACTGTCAGCTCAGAAGGTGCATGGAATGAGCCGAGATGGCAGAATGATCAGTATGAAAAGGCTCTAGAGAACGCCCTTTCTGCAACATCCGAGGAAGAACGGAGAGAACACCTAGAGGAATGTCAGCGTATCATGCACATAGAAGGTCCTTGGTTGACTACTGTTATTCCCGATGTCATAGGTGCATACAATAATTCGGTAGCGGAATACAACATCTATCCAACCCTCAACAAAGACCACCTCCAACACTGCCGATTAGCAGCAAACCAGTGACTTAATTCCAATTATTATATCATAAAATGTAATAGAGTACAAACATAGTTAGGATCAACTGGTTTAAAATATATCGATTGGGACATTATTAATTATTTAGAAGGTGAGTTCAGCCCTTCTATATTTATTATTGCTCTCTGATATTTTTCACCCCTCTTCCACCACGATACTTGATGGTTATAATATTCGAGGCATTTCGTAATTGATCTGGGATTTTTTCGCGATAACGTGCATCTTGCATTCGACTAACTGGCCCAGAAATTTCAATCGCACCAATATATTCATCGAACCCTTCTACGGGAGCTGCAGCTGCCCGTAGGCCGACTGCTGATTCCTCATCATCAAATGCAACTCCCTCCTTTCGAATTGTTTCTATTTCGTCAAACAATTCGGAACGGTCAGTAATCGTATTTTCCGTGGTTGCAGGAAGACCCTGTTGATCAATGATATATTCAATCGTTTCATCATCTTTCTGACTTAGGATCGCTTTACCTGCCGCGGTCGTATGAAGTGGCCATTGGGTTCCAAGCGGGTAGGCACTAGATTCAATACCTTTGTCCCCTGATGTTTTATAGATGTAGACTGCCTTATTCTGTTCCTCGGTGGTAAGCCAAACGAACTCGTCCGTGTCTGCTGCCAGCTCATCCGCTACTTCTACACCAGACTGATATATGTCAGCATAGTCTCTTCTAACCTTCTGACCGATCTCGAAGAATCTTAGTCCCGGTCGATATTTGTGGTCGTTCTCAACAACGAACCCGCGTCTCTCAAGCGTTTTCAAGTGAGAGTGAACGCTACTCACAGACCGGTCAAGAATCTCTGCTAAGTCCGTCGCCGTTTGTTCCCCTTCCTGTTCCAACGTTGAAAGCAACTCAAGCGTAGAATTTACTGCTTTTACTTCCGGGCTTCCTGACCCTTGTGACCGTTTTTCGTTCATAGAAGATCGTTCACATAGCAGGATATTAACTTGCTTGGTTAATTCCTTATTCCTTTGTATAGAAGATATTATAATTCATCGTGCCCGATCGAGTAGGAACGTAGTAGATACTGAGAAAACCGCAAGACTGAATGACGCTGGTGCTTCAATAAAGACTGTGAGGCCACCATCTGAACCTGATACAAAGAGCTCTCTTTCGCATGATGCAACGATACTCTCTTCCGCGAACAGCGAAAATCTAGTTGCTTCAATGAACCCCTCCCGAATAGTGACTACCACAGCAGGCAAGGGTGGCGCAGCTGCGCTATCCGACGAAGTATGATTCCACTCAAGACGTTCGTCTCGGAGCGTCGGGCCGCGAATCTGCTGGCACAGATTCGCTGGCGTGACAGTGTCTATTGCCTGCACTGCCGTGCCGGATCGATATTCGGTACGGCAGCTACCGAGTGTTCCAACGGTATCCGTGTAAGAATTGCAGACGGAAGTTCCACGACAAGAAAGGCACAGTCTTCGAACACTCGGAAGTTGCGCTCAGGAAGTGGTTTCTCACCGTCTAGGCGTATATCCGGTTCAACACGAGCATCCATCAACTGGACAAGAGATCGATGTGGCGTTCAAGACGGTGATACTCACGGACATAAGTACGTAAAGACATCTGGCACGTTGATCTCGTCCAGTGCACAGAGAGCAGCATCACGAAGTTCGTCAAGCGTTTCGAATAGGCGGTTGCCGAGTGATTGATCGAGTTGTCGCCAGCACTCTTCCGCGGGGTTCAGCTCTGGTGAACCCCGCGGAAGGTAACACAGTTCGATCGGAGTACCTTCAACGAACTCTTGGACTCTGTTCGCCGTGAAATACGAGGCGTTGTCGAGGACAACGCAGATTTTCTCGCCGAACTCGGTCTGGAGAGCGTCCAGAAAACGAATCGTCGTGTCGCTGTTGAAGTTCTCTTCGCAGGGGAGAAAGAACGTCTCATCAGTATCGCTGACTGCACCGAGAAGTTTGATGCTGTCCCACGCGCCCGTCACCGGGAGTGACGGGCGCTCACCCTTGGGAAACCATGCGTGAATCAGTGTCGAGAGAACCTGTCGCGTCTGATCAATGGTTAAGATCGTGTATTCGTCGTCCAGGTTGTCGCGCTTTTTTTGAACCCGTCTTGCCATGCTTCCTGTGCTCTCTCATCGGATTTGTGAAACTCCGGCCGGGCTGTCTTCCAAGACAGCCCGGCCTCGGTCATCAATCGTCGAACGTGACGCTCACTGTACTCAACGTCGAATTCCTCGGCGAGATAGTGACGAGCTAGTGGAACGGACCACGCAGGCGCGTCAAGTCCAACTTCCTCTGGAGACTTGTGAAGCGCTTCAACGAACTGTTCATGCTCTTTGTCGGAGAGTTTTGAGGGCCTTCCTGAACGGTGCTCGTCGTAGACGACCTCCTCGAACGGCTCGTCGGCGAGCCGTTCGAGTCGATCAAGCCACCGCGAGAGCCAGCCAGCAGTGTATCCATAGCGTTCAGCGACCTCTTGTAGCGTTGCACCGTCTTCTTCAAGGTAATTGATCGCCGCCATGAGCCGTTGTGATGGCTTTTTTCCCTCGACCTCCGCCAAGACCTGGCGGAGGTCTTCGGTAGAGACGTTGTCGAGAGAGGTCATATCGGAGTAACGTGCTTTTCTTTGAAATATTTTTGGCTGACAGTATGATCGGCGCGTCCAGCGCTCACAGGAGGAGCTGGACGCGCCTCGGATCACACTTGAAGGGCCGGTCGAAATGGATGAACTGTAGGTGAACACAGGGAAAAGAACTGCGAGAGCCACATTGGGGAGCGTCCAAAAGACAAACTCATTCGTTGCGTGAGAGCGTTCCAACTCCGACAGCGTGTCCGACGCAAACCTGGCGATGAAGCACTCAAAACAATCCCCGAAGCTGCGCTATGCCGCCACCATCAACCCTTACCCAAGAACGTACTGGCTATATCAAATCGGACATTTCGAGTTCAGCTAGCTTCTGCTCTGTTGGGATCCCGTTCTCGTCCCAGCCACGGAACTCATAGTACTCAGTTAACATGGCCTCCAACTCTTCTGGAGGACAATACATCCCCTCTGCTGGTCCATCAGGGATCGGTTCGTGCATGACTCGGTACGGAAGGGTGTCTGTTTCGGCGTTTGCGATTCCGCGTTCGACGTTGATGAGCCGTTCGAGGTTGTAGATCCGTTCCCCGATACGTTCAACCTCCTTTACGGAGAGATCCCATCCTGTTGCGTAGTTTATTGCGTCACGGTAGCGTTCGTTGATGCATTTCCCCCACCCACCTTCGCTGACGAATCGACACTGTGTGAGGGAATCACCGAGAGCAGTGAAATGCTGCGAACGTGCCGCAAATACAGCAGTACCATCGGTTGTTTCGGTGTGTTCGCCCTCGTACTGAGGAGTCGGTCGGGTATCGTGATGTGATCCGCCGCGAGTACTCGTCGCGTAACCGATACTCATGCCTTTCAGCCCCCGTGGAGAGTGTCCAGCATACTCCAGTCCTTTCGTACCGTGTAGATACTGTTCTGCCTGGTCAGCCAAAGAGGCTGCCATCCGGAAAGAGCCCTCGGCGATTACGTCGCCGAAGTCTTCTCGATGAGCGGTCTGGCGAGCAAGTTGTACTAGCCCCTCGGCATCACCGAATCCTAAGTGAGGTGAGGAATCCTCGTTGATGAGTCCCTCTTCATAACACTCGCGTGCGAACGCAACCGTCACGCCCCAGCTGATGGTATCCATACCGAGACGGTCACAGAGGTCGTTGGCCATCATGACTGGTTCGACGTCGAACACATCTGTCATTGTCGCGGTCGCAAAGAGGCTCTCAAACTCGGGAATCTTGGCTTCGGTAATACCCTCTGACTCGACGGAAACATGTTTGCCGCACTTGACTGCGCAGTTCGCACAGGTGGTGTCTTCCGTGACATAGTCGGCTTTTATCCGCTCGCCACTGATGGCCTCAGCCTTTTCATCGGAAATTTGTTCATTACGATTGTTCCGATAGCCAAGTTTGCCCATTTCGTTGACGGGATTGACAAGGCCGCTTGTTCCGTGAGACTGGAGCAGTTGCGTTTCCTTCATCAGTGATCCCATGTGACTTACTGCGAGTTCCTGTAGATCGCCACGATTGGCGGGTTCCGGCTGGAAGCTCCCCTCACGGATGGCGACTGCTTTGATATTCTTTGATCCGAGAATCGCGCCACTCCCCCCACGTCCTGCTACTCCTTCTCGGAGTTCAGATTCATGCAGGAGGCAGGCATACCGTACTAGATTTTCACCTGCTGGGCCAGCAGCAATGACATGAGTATCATATCCCTGACCTTCGCGTTCGCGGATTGCTTCACAGGTCTCGTACGTATCTAATCCTGCGAGATCCGGAGCAGGAATCACCTCTGCACCATCCTCGTCGATGCATACGTAAGATAATTCGTCAGCAACTCCGTGGATTGCGACTACTTCAAAGCCAGTCGTCTTCTGTGCTTGGGGAAATGTCCCACCGAACGTACTGTCGAAGAAGCCATTAGTCATGGGGCTGATAAACCCGACGACGCCGCGACTCGTGCTCTGGAGTGGCGTCGCGTTCATGGGTCCGACGGTGAACGCAATAACGTTCTCCGGATCGAACGGGTCACAGTCTGTAGGGACGTGATCGTGGATCACCTTAGCAGCGAATCCGTTACCTCCTAAGAAGCGTTGAGCATCCCGCTCATCGATTGGTTTGACATCCGTTTCTTCGTCGTCGAGGTGGACGTGAAGCATCTCACCACCGTAGACTGGCGGTAAGTCGTGAACCATCACAAATCCATATTATACGCTAATCAATAATCCTATTGATTTTGGAAGTGTTATAGTGGAATACTGATTTAGGATAGCAGAATGACACTATCCACATGTCGAGTTGGGACGCAAAAGAAAAATATTTAATGAATGAATATAGATTATCTCAGCAGTATCGAGGTGATTGTGAATGTATCACTCAGAAAGATTCGGGAGACTAGATGTGAAAAGTAAACCGTTAGACCGACCTGAACTCTCGAAAGGAATGATTGGATCAAATATGAGTCCGATCATAGACACGCTCACGGAAGCCAACCGAACATGAATCGCACAAACCAAATCTACCTCCTCAAACGCATAGTAACTGCGACCGTGTCGTTGTTTATTGTGAGTACAGCAGTGTTTGCCATCACTCAGATCCTTCCCGGTAACGCAGCGACGGTCATACTCGGGAATGAAGCCACGGAAGAAGCGGTCAAAGAAATAGAAGCGCAACTGGGGCTAAATCGTCCCCTTTGGCAACAGTACATTGACTACATGATAGGGCTGTTGACCTTGAATTTCGGAATTAGCCTCACGTCTCAACAACCCGTGATGAGTATGGTCTGGCCACGGTTCATCCGAACGCTCCAGTTGGCTATGGTCACGATGGGTATGACAGTTATCACAGCAATTCCTCTGGGCGTGATCGCAGCCAAAGAGCGCGATTCAAAAATCGATTATCTCATCACGACGTCGACATACCTTGGTATGAGTGTGCCTTCATTCGTGACGGCAACACTCCTCCTGTTAGTGTTCACTACCGGACCGTTTGGTTTCCTTCCTAGTGGAGGTTATACCCCGATCAGTCAGAATGTGATAGAATGGCTCCAGCGAATTTTCCTTCCCGCGTTATCGCTAACGGTGATTGTAATGGCGTACGTCCTTCGTCAGACCCGGTCATCAATGATTGAGACCTTGGAATCCAAATACATTCGAACAGCACGTCTGAAGGGTGTCGGTGAATCAAAGGTGTTATTCAACCACGCTCTTCGAAACGGCCTCTTGCCCACTGTGACCGTTCTAGCCATCAATTTTGGATGGTTGATGGGCGCAGTCGTAATCGTCGAAGAGATTTTCAGATATCCCGGTATTGGCGAACTGATTGTCATAGCAATTAGAAACCGGGATCTGCCGGTAATTCAGGCGGGCGTGCTCATTCCATCGGCAGCATTTATATTCGCTAATCTTACCGCAGATATAGTGTACACGTGGCTTGATCCACGTATCACGATGGGTGATCAATAATGACGACAAAAGAGAACAACTGGCGCGCTAATCGACAGTTCTGGACACAAAAAGCACTCAATCTCGTATTCGCAAATCCAAAAGTGACAATTGGACTTGCAATAATCGCCCCAACAATTGTTTTATCAATTATTGGGAGCGAATTTACTTCGCACGGGCCGCTTGAAACTAACCCTGCAGATCGACTTCAAGGCCCAAGTGGACAGTACCTATTAGGAACTGACCACCTCGGACGAGATATCCTGTCTCGGATCTTCTTGGGCGCCCGAACAACGCTACTTATCGGGTTTGGCTCCACTGCCCTCGCGGTACTACTGGGTGTTCCAATCGGTCTCATTGCCGGTTACTTCAAGGGAACGACAGACGAAATCCTGATGCGTATCATGGACATCGTCATGAGTATCCCAACGCTTCTACTAGGCCTCTTGATCCTTGTCGCACTCTCTTCAAGCACAACCAATCTAATCATGGCGATCGGCATCGTTTTCACGCCCCGATTAGCACGTGTCACACGCTCCGTAACACTATCCGAGAGTAAACAGTCCTATGTTCTGGCTGCCAAAGCCCGCGGTGAATCGCATCTTTATATTATGTTTAGAGAAATTCTTCCGAATGTTACATCCCCGATAGTCATCGAAAGCTCAACCAGAGTGGGATATGCAATAATGGTTGGTGCCTCACTCTCTTTCCTTGGTCTGGGTTCGGGACCGCCCTATCCAGACTGGGGATACATGGTCTCCGTCGCTCGCGAGCACATGTATAGTTCGCCGTGGATCTTGTTGTGGCCGTGCTTGGCATTGTTGTTAGTCATTATGGCGACGAATATCTTGGGGGATGGTCTGAAAGACGCTCTAGACGAGAAAAACTTCCAGTGAAACACGATGACTCAATCAGACATCAATAACACGATACTCGAGGTAGAGAATATTAACGTTGAGTTCTCCGTTCCTGACGGAACGGTGCAAGCGCTGCGCGACGTTTCGGTTTCCCTCGACAAGGGGGAGACCCTAGGAATCGCGGGAGAAAGTGGGAGCGGAAAAAGTACTCTTGCCCTCGCAATAGTCCAGTATTTGGACAGTAACGGGCACGTGTCCGATGGCTCTATCCGATTCAAAGGACGGGACATTCTCAACGCTTCGAAAGACGAACTCCGTTCAATTCGCGGGGGTGAAATCGCTCATGTTGCCCAGAGACCTTCACAGGCGTTGAACCCAAGTTTGACGATAGGAGAGCAGATCAGTGAGAGCATCCGGTTACATCAGGACATAGACAGTTCAGATGACGCTCGAGAACGGACAATTGAAGTTCTCGACCAAGTGAATATACCGGATCCAGCCGAGATGTCAGAACGGTATCCACACGAACTCTCCGGTGGCCAACAGCAACGTGCGATGCTCGCTATCGGCTTGTCTTGCAACCCGGACTTGCTAATCCTTGACGAGCCAACGACCGGTTTGGACGTCACGACGCAAGCCAAATTCCTCGATCTCATTCAAGACCTCAAGTCGGAGTACAACACGGCTATTCTACTCATCACGCACAATCTTGGCGTCATCTCTGAGATTGCGGATCGAGTGAATGTCTTGTATGCTGGTAAAATGGTTGAAAAAGGCCCAGTCAAAGAAGTCTTCTCAAATCCGGCAAACCCATACACTCAGGCATTATTGGCAACAACTCCGGAATTAGGCGTTGATAAAGAACTCCGTCCAATTCCCGGTCGAATCCCCGACCTTGACAACATCCCTGATGGCTGTATCTTTGCTGATCGATGCGACTATGCGACTGAGAAATGTGAGACCGGGAGCATTCGGATGGAGACGGTGTCCGAAAGGGATGGGCACGAATCTCGATGCCTTCACTGGGAAACAGCAATTTCCGATCCGATCGAAGCTGAGGAGAGCGCTGCTCCTTCCCACACTCCTGGCGAAGATGTTCTTTCCGCAGAAAAGTTGAAAAAATACTATGACGTGGGCGGAGTTATTCAAAACCGCTTCTTCGATCACCAGCCAGTCCAAGCAGTGTCTGACGTCTCTCTCACTATCCGTGAGTCGGAGACGGTCGGCTTGGTTGGCGAAAGTGGCTGTGGAAAGAGTACTCTGGGACGAACTCTCTTGAAGCTCCACGATACCACGGATGGAAGCATTGAGTTCCGCCACCAGGAATTATCGGGACTCAATAAAGAGCAATTACAGCAGTTCCGGAGTGAGTGCCAGATTATCTTCCAGGATCCAGAAGCTAGTTTGAATCCTAACAAGACTATCGAGGAAATAATCGAACGCCCGCTGAAACTATTCACGGAAAATCCTCCAGAGGAACGTCAGCAACGAATCACAGAACTGATTGAACAGATGAACCTGGGTCGTGAGATCCGTAGTAAATATCCTCATGAGCTCTCGGGCGGACAGCAACAACGAGTTGCTATCGCTCGAGCGTTTGCCGCGAATCCTTCCCTGATTGTTCTCGATGAACCAGTTGCCTCTCTCGATGTCAGCGTTCAGGCGAGTATACTAAATCTCTTGAACGAACTCCGTGACGAGTATGGGACGTCCTATCTCCTAATCAGTCACGACTTGAGCGTGATTGAGTCTATCTGCGACCGTGTAGCTGTCATGTACTTGGGAGAAATTATCGAAACTGGAACAACGAGCGAAATATTTGCTCCACCATACCATCCATATACGAGGTCACTCTTGAGGAGCATTCCTACACTCGACCCGACTGAAGACATTGCACAAATCCGATTAGACGGTGATGTGCCGAGTGCTCGTGATCCTCCTAGTGGTTGCTCATTCCACACCCGGTGTCCGAAAAAAATCGGAGACATCTGTGAAACTGAAGATCCCCAATTAGAATCCGTTGGAGACACCGATAATTCACATTGTATTAGTTGCCATCTTGACCAAGATCAAATAGAGAGCCCACTGGATATGGTCGCAAATCCAGAGATGTAACACAGTATTTTTATCGAATTAGTTCGTTGGTGGGTTGAATTTTAGCGCAAGGAAGTCAAGGCACTTCTCGACGATACTTTGAGACGATTTTGAACTCCACTAGCTATTGGCAAAGCAACCTGTGGCGGCACTCGTCTTTAGTTTCCTTTGTTGAACAGGCTTTCGACGTTGGGGATATAATGCTGAAAAGGCACGTTCGACTCTATAAATAGCGACGCTCACCCGAGGAGAGTGTTGATACTGCTGAGCGGGAACTGAAGAGTCAAAGAAGACAAGGGCACCGCGTCAGTGACGAGACGGCGGGTCTCGCCCCACAGAGGTATCTCTAAGGCCAAGTTGACACAGTACCTCAGAGCGTTCCAACTCCGGCGAGAGCTATATCGAAAACCGAGATGAAACGCACTCGACACGATAGCGAAGCAACGTTCTGAAATTAACAATGTACTACACAAGAACGAAAGACATTTCCGAGTTCTATTCGACGCTCAGATCATGAGCTAACATCGAAACATAGGCCTGTTTGTGTTTATTTCAGCCGTTCTGGGCTCGGTATTTGTAGTCATCAAGACTGGTGTTTCCATTGTTCCACCAGTGTTCTTTGCCGCAGTCCGCTATGATCTCACAGCGATCTTGTTGCTCGTTCTTGCACGGATATCGTATGAACAGTGGCACCCGAAGACGCGTTTCGATGTACTAACTATTCTTCTCTCTGGCGGATTCTTAATCGCGGCAAATAACGCGCTTCTTTTTCTTGGACAGCAGTACACTACGAGTGCTATCGCTGCGGTTACGCATAGTCTCAATCCAATTCTTACCATGCTCGTTGCGTACGCCGTTCTTCCAGACAAGCGTTTCTCAGCACTAGATGTGCTTGGAATTGTTATCGGCCTCGGAGGAGTGGTGGTTATTGCGCGTCCAGACCCGTCGAATTTTATTGCGGGCGATGATATAGGTATCATACTGGTCCTCTTTGCAGCAGCGAGTGTAGCTGTCGGAAGTGTCGCATTAGACGAATCGATTCAACCCTTTCCAGCGTGCCACTAACAGCTTGGGCGAGTGCACTAGGTGCAGGAGTCCTGCACGTATTCAGTCTCGGACTTGGTGAGTCTCCAATTGTGGTTTCTTGGACACCGGTAGTTGCTCTCTCTCTATTATTCCTTGCAATACCGGGTGGAGCAGTAGCATACGGCGGCTATTTTCACTTAATTGATCAGATAGGCCCAACACAAAGTAATCTAATTTTGTACGTAGCACTAGTATTTGCCGCACTTGCTGGTTGGCTGCTTCTCGACGAGTCAATACAAATACAAACGATAGTCGGCCTCCTCTTGGTTTGCTTCGGGTTCGTATTAGTGAATTATTCCGCGTTATGCTCATCCGTAGGAGATTGGTCGTGTTCCGAACTTATCTAGAGTCGTAACTGATTCCTGTGGGAACAGGGCCTCCTCTGGTATCCATCCCGAAGTAACCCATGCACGCCACAATCGACGCGCAGTTCACAGTTAATCTCGACATCGAGGAGATCGTCAGAAGCCTCAACGAAGCGCTCGTTGAGGCGTACTGCGGGGAGAAGATGCGCGCGGAAACGGCGACCGCCGTTTCCAGCGCGCTGGAACCACGATACGAGCAGCTGTGACAACCGTAGGAGAACACGAATTCACGCTCCACCACGTCAAAGACACCGCTGCTACCGACGACGATCTCACATACTCCCGTCCGCTTAAGGATCTCATCGAATTCGACGGTCAGCGAATCTACCAAGAAGGATCTCGCTCTAAGATGCCGAACTCGCTACCTCGCTCAGCTACCGTGATTCCGTCGTCCACGGCGTCGGCTTCACGTCCATTCCCTCGATCACGACGGTCAACCGCCGAGTCCGTGAGTACGGCAGCAAGCTCGGCGACTTCGTTCGTGATCATCTTCCTGGGAAGAACGCAGACATTCTCGTTTCTGACGGAACGAAGTGTCATAGACAGCAGGACCACTGCACGTACCACGACGTCAACGTAACCCTTGGGCAAACAGCTGAGGGTGACGAGACGGAAACCATGCTCTTGGACGTTAACGTCAATGAACCCTGGATAACACAGCAACACTCGAAGTGACTGAAGCGGTCACTGACAACACCACGGTCGTCAGTGACACCGAGAAAGGTCTCGTCGGTGCGTTCGAAAGTGGTAACCGATCTCAACAACCCGATCTCGTTCCCTTGTTTCAACTGTGACCTCAAGCACACTACCTTCGGTCTGGTCGGTTGTGTTGAATCGCCATAAGGCGGTGGGGTTCACTGTTCACGGCTCGCTGGCCGTTGTAGACGACACATGCAGGACAATTACCCGGAACCAAGCCCGCGCTCGCATCACGAAGACAAGCGAGCGATTGACAGCTGAATTCACGGTTTCAGTCTGGGAACGCTGTTTGTAGCGCCATTCGTCGATTCTGGCGTCGTGTGCGTAGTGTAGAAAGCGAAGATACGGTTTGATCAGCAGTCCGATTCCAAGATCATACAATCGATTCTTTTACATCAACCTACAGTAAAGAACAGCATATGGACGTGTTACATAGTGCAATTTGGGTGTCGGACCTCAAAAAAACCCTGTCGTTCTACGTTGACGCACTCGGTCTCGAGAAAACCAAAGAATTCGAGAGCGGAGACGGTACTACGAACGTCTTCGTGGCTGGTGAGAGTGACACGGAAATCCAATTTAAGTATGATCCTGAACGGGAACCGGCGAAGCCGAAAGGCTATGACCATGTTGCAATCGGTGTCGACGATACAGATGCTGAAGTTGAGCGACTGGTCGAAGAGACCGGCTGTCGCGTCCGGCGTGGTCCACTAACCTCTGAGGAAGCGAACGCTCGCGTTGCTTTCATTGAAGATCCAGATGGATATGGTATCGAGCTCGTCGAGGAGTTCGAGTAAACATTATGTCATGGCTGCAACCAAGTAGGTTAAGATAACAGGAAAATCGACAAATATAGATAGTTAATAGTCAGACACCCTATAGACAGGTATGTGAGAAAGTCCGTCGATTACTTGTAGGACTATAAAAACTAAAGTGAGAATAAAATCATGACTCAAAGCTCAGACGATTCGTTTACGAACCCCGTGTATTATGATGAAGATGGAGACGTATCGGACATAGAAGATGAAACGGTTGCAATCCTTGGATACGGTAGCCAAGGTCATGCGCAGGCTCAAAATCTTGCTGATAATGGTATCGATGTAATTGTTGGCCTCCAAGAAGATTCTTCCTCCCGCAAGGAAGTGAAAGCCGACGGACTTCGCGTTAGTACTCCAGCAGAAGCGGCTTCAGCAGCTGACAGAATCGTGATGCTGGTTCCAGACACTGTCCAGACATCTGTCTATGATGATATCAAAGAAGGTATTGAGAAAGGAAATACTCTCCAATTTGCACATGGGTTTAATATCCACTATGGGCAGATTGAGCCGCCCGTGGATGTCGACGTTACTATGGTTGCACCAAAGACTCCTGGTCACCTTCTACGGCGAACCTACAAAAGGGATGAAGGAACGCCAGGATTGTTAGCAGTCTATCAAGATGCCAGTAATGAAGCCCGTGAGAAGGCGATTGCTTACGCCAAAGCTATTGGCTGTACCCGTGCAGGAGTTATTGAGACTACGTTCCGTGAAGAAACCGAGACGGATCTGTTCGGTGAGCAAGCAGTACTTTGTGGTGGTGTAACTGAATTAGTCAATGCCGGTTTTGAAACACTTGTTGATGCAGGGTATAGTCCAGAAATGGCATACTTTGAATGCATGAATGAATTAAAACACATTGTAGATCTCATGTATGAAGGAGGACACATGGAAATGTTGAACTCTGTTTCAGACACCGCAGAGTACGGTGCTCTAACGCGTGGCGAAGAGATTATTGATCGCGATGCGATGCAGAAGATACTCGATGATGTACAGACTGGAGAATTTGCCCGTGAATGGATTTCGGAGAATCAAGCAAATCGTCCAGTCTACAACCAACATCGTCAGGCCGAACAGAATCATCAAACTGAGGATGTCGGTGAACGACTGCGAGAATTGTTTGTATGGGATAAATAACGAGATTAGAAAAAGACGATAGTAACCGTTAGAATTGTTTGTTCGTAAACTTTTCACCAGACTGGATCATTTTATAGCTGGCTCAAACGCTCGAGACTGATGAGTCGCTCGAGCAGGCCGTAACTGATGCTAATCGATCTGAGAGAAAGCAAAATATGTCGGAAAGGAATAATAGCAGTTCGAGGCAATTGTCCACGAATCTCCTGCGGAAGTTGGGCTCGACGCGCCGGCGTCCACGCCGGCGCTCGTCCAGCGGTATCTTGCCGAAACGTACGATGTCGAGTACTCGATCTCGAGCTGTCGGCGGTTGTTCGAAGAAGCGAGGTTGAGTTATTACAAGCCTCGCCGTACAGCCGCTGAGTCTGATGCTGACGACCAAGAAACGTTCCGCAAGGAACTCAAAAAAAGCGGCAGGAGATGGACGGCACAGTAGTTTGTATCGATCAAACCAAGAACGCTCTTGCGTAGCACATTGTCGGTACTTCCCGAACGTCGCTTCGTGAACTGTGCTGAGTCATGGACGAACGGAGTGAATGCCGGTGTGGTAACTGAGTGAACAGGAAATAGAATCTACGGATGAGGAGAAGTGAAGTAAGAAGGCTGAGATACGCTGTTCTAGGCGAATGCTGTTGCTCACCGGGAGCTTGCCCAAGGCTGCGGGCTGGCGTCAGCCCGCGGCCGGCGCGTATGCTTCTGGTACACCTGTTCCGTTCATCTCGATCTCCCAACTCCGCTCTAGCTCTTCCTCTAATGCATGTCTGATCCAGTCAGAGAACGTCTTGAACGTGAATTTCTCGGGAAGGTCGCGCCCGCCCCATAGTAATTCGGGAAAGTTATTGTGGAGAAATGTTTCTTTGGTGTAGTGACTGGTCGAGAGAAGAAAATCGTGCGGCACCTGAGTGAAGAGGATCTAGATGGCACTGTCTAGTTCAGCACCTCCTGGGCTGGCGTTCGGCCATCGAGTGCTTGATTCGGCCGATCGTGGTTGTAGTGGTGTCTAAACCGTCTGAGCCAGCGACGTACACTGGCTGGACTGCCCCGCCAAAACGAGTGAAAGCGGTCGATTCGCATCGACACAGTCTGGAACCATTTTTCGATGTGGTTCCGGTCTGTGTAGTTGAGCTGACCGCTCAGGTCGTGTCGAAAGAGGGCAGTCAGATAGCCACCGCCATCAACCAGAAACTCAGTGTCTGACACGTCGTGTTTCTCGGTTAGCCGATGCAAAAATGCCGCCGCGGGATCGGTCCCGCGGCGGCTGTGTACGTCGATTTCGAGCAAGAGCTTCGACTCCGTATCGATCGCCGCGTACAGCCATTTCTTTTCGCCATCGACCTCGATCTGTTTCTCATCGACGGCGACCCGCCGACGGCGCTGCCGTCGGCGGGTCCGCCTGGCTCTCCGCGAGATCGTGCGTCCAGTTCCAGACGGCTCCATGAGACCGATCGACGCCAAGTAAGTCCAGCACAGCGACGACTTCCCGCACCGACAACCCCATCGAATGCAGGCGCACCCCGAACACCCTGACGGGTGTCGGGGTGCGCTCGTTCTCCCAAACCTCATCACAATCCACGTCTAAGCTCTCTCTGAGCAGGTTGGCAAGTTGCATGGACACTTCTTGCCACCACCTGCTCGTTCCTCAAACTCTCATCTAGACAGTGCCATCTAGATCGTCTTCTCGGCGAGACAGACAATCAGAAGGAATTCGAACGCCTCGTGTTCATCAAACGGCTGTACAAGGGTGCCACGCTGAAGGAAGCCGCCGATGACGTTGGTAGATCTGAGGGCACTGCCACGAACTGGGTTAATCGCTGGAACGAAGGGGGCCTCGGTAAACTCACTCCGAATTTCGGGGGCGGTCGGCCCCCGAAGCTCGACGAAGACCAACAAGCCGAACTCATCGACCTCCTACGTGAGGGGCAACCGTGGAAAAAACAGGAGATTCAGCACCTTCTCAACGACGAGTTCGATGTTGAATATCACCCACACTACCTTCCAACGTTCCTAGACAACCTTGGCCTTTCCTACGCCATTCCTCGGACAAAGCGGCCTGATCGACCCGACAACGCCGAAGAAATCCTCGACGAACGCGTCGAGTACGCGTTCGACGAGGATGCTCACGACCAACCACACAACAAGCGCGAGAGTGACAACGACGATGAAGAGAAGTGGAGCTCCGATGAAGATATCTGCACTGATGGCGGAACTGTGGTGGGGTTTTTCGATATCTCGCATCCACAACCATGGGACAATTCTCAGCGGCTGTATACGGTCGACAATCCACATATCACCCGGCCGCTGATGAAAATCGATACACCAGCGGCCGGGTTCTATGCACTCAACGGAGAGAGCGTGCTGTCGTTTCCACCGAACCAGAAGAAAGAACAGATCTGCGGATGTTTCGAGAAGATCCGTGAGCAGAATCTCGGCAAGCGGATTCTGCTCGTCTTGGACAACTTCTCATCACACGTCTGTAAGTACACGCGCAAGCGTGCTCACGAACTCGGGATTGATCTGGTGTTCTTGCCGGTTGGTTCCCCAGATCTCAACCCAATCAAACCTGTCTGGAAAAGTCTCAAGTGGGAGTCTTCGCCGTTGATCGTCAGCGGCGAAAACGAGTACCGGAGACGCCTTGACGAACTGTCCGACCAACTGACCGAAAAACTGAGTTCCACTGCATCGTGGATCGACAATTATCTCAGTGGGTTCCTCAATAAGATTCGCTAACCACTATATTTTGGCAGGTGTCGAGCGAGTCTTCTCGCGTCTGAAGTCGTTTATTGGCCTTGATCGTGTCCGTGCGCGCAAGAAGAACAATGTCGAAACTCATGCCGTTCTCTCTGCGGTGGCACTGGTTGCAGCCTCACTGACCGCAAAACGTCAGGGCAAACCAGGGTTAATACGCTCACCAAGCCGGCTGATCTGACGGAAGCAATCACCTGTCCGAAAAACAGGGATCGCCGCCTGAGAGGCATCGCTCTCAGGCGGCTCAATTCATGACGAAACTTCGATCAGTAGCGGCGAATCAAGGCACAACTCGACCGTTATTGTCAGGTAAACCACGGTCGATCTACCCGATCTTGTCCTCGGTCGCTTGAACAGCGGCTACCCTGCCACGTCGTTCGAACTGATTTTGAAGATGCAACAGGCTATACGAGTCTAATACGCCACCTACGTAACGCTCGAGCAGCTGCTTGGTAGTTCATTCGACGCACGCCATCTGCTTGTGCAATTCGACCTCATCTTCTCGTCGATTAACCGCACGCTAGCAACGCCGTGGGTGCGTGGTGCTGGTAGAAGGAAATTTGAATTCGTGGCCAGATAGGCATTATAGAATAGAATTAAAATCTGGATAAGAGCTTTTTCAGCTGGTTTATCCATACAGTAGCGTTCACCAATTACTATTTATTATTAGCATATGCTACATTCTAGAACTAAACCAATGAATTATTATATGTGCGCCACCCTCATGACAGATTGATGTGTAGAATTGCCAACTGCTGTGCGCTCTCACCCCGCTCATGAGACCAGTAACTGATGAGACAGCTGCAACGTCAGCCCCCGAATGGGACAATTGTACCAGTGGTTGTGACTCTCATCGAACGAGTACTCATAGACGAACGGTGAGTGAAATTGCGGTAAATAAGGATAGTGTGAGAAACCACATGGATAACTACCAGTAATCAACATGAGTATAAAGTCATACACAGAAATCAGTGTAGCTGACTCATTCTTGATGTCACGGCATCTCGTTTGCCAGGCACTTCGTGTGCTCGTCCTGCTCAGTCTCGTTGCAATTGAGCCAGCCGCTGCCGAAGACGGCATTGTCTGTGAAGCCGAGCAGTTGCCGGGTATGATCTCGGGTTTCTTCCAGATCACGACGGCACTTGGAATCACTGGGCTCGTCGTGGTCTGGCAAGCTGACTCGCTTGCCGAAATGTTCACTGTGAACCCCGAGCAAAAGAAGGGGCTGAAACAGCACAAGCGGACTGCCCTCAAATCCGCGGTGATCCTACTGGTACTTGGACCGCTCTACACAGTTGCCGGTTCGACGATGGGGCTTCCCCTCGCCGAGTGCGTCGATCTAGTGCCGTGGTAATCACGTCTAGTGACTACAGACTCTCGGGAGTCATAGACAAGATGCGCCAGCTGGTCCACACACTCGGTGTCATCGTGCTCGTCGGCGGACTCGTAGCCGCCAGTGGAACGGTGAGTGGCGACCAGCCACCTCAACCCGGTACTGACGAAAGCGAACTTGACGAAAACGAGACTGCGACGCTCTGGTCGAAAGACGCAGATGAGTGTTTCAGCGACGAGGAGTACTACGACCACTATCGGTAGTTCCCATCGTTACTCCGTATTGACTTGATTTTCGGCAACGTGAGCGACAGAATTCGTCTCGCTCGAAAAGAGATCGACGTAGAAGGCGGTCTCACACCAGTGAGAGCGCCGGCTCTGACCCTCCAATTCGAAGCCGTCGCTCTCTGCGGGGGCTACCGCTGGACGCGGGCTCAATCAGCCCGCGTCCAGTTGACTATAGACCTCGGGAATTCCGACGCCGTTGGTTGGTGCCTCCCACTTCCGCAGCAGTGATTCGTCGAGGGTATGGTCGATCCACTCCCGAAACACTTCGAAGCGGAACCAGGCCGGCAGTGCTCGCCCGCCGCGCCGCGGCGTGGCGAGCACTCCCCACCGGACGATCAGCCACAAGTTCCGCAACAGGAAGCCCACAAGCACAAACAACAACCGAACAACTGGATCGGTTGTACTCGTACGCGCACGTGCTTCTCTCATCGTTCGGAAGGCTGTCTCGATCGCTGAGCGTTTCTGGTAGAGAGCTTCGACTTCCTTCGGCGTGCGATCGGCCAGATCGCACGCCACATACGCCCGGACAAGCAAACCGTGCTTGCCACGGTTTCCCTGTTGGTAGGAGACACAGACCGCGAGCGGGAAGCGCAGTTCCCGCTCGCTTCCTTCGTACATCACATACTCCGTCCAGTAAGAGACCGACGTGTCTAGTTTCTCAGCCATCTGTTTTCCACGACGGATGACGGGGAGAGCGACTGGTGCGACTGCATCCAGTCGCTCGATCGACGTTCCGTCGTAGAATCCGCGGTCAACGAGGAGGCCAGCGACAGGGAAAGGAAGGGCCGCGACGTGGTCGAGCAGTCGCTCGACCGCGTCGCTTTTGGGTTCATCACCTCGGACAGGAGTAACCGCGACGACGAGCGGCTTGGCTCGGCAAAGGACAAACCCAACAAGGTAGCGATGGCACTGGGAGGTGCCATCGCGGGGTATTGTATGACAGAGCTCTCCGGCATCACGGTGTGGACAGCCGTGGTAGTGGATGTCGACGAAGTCGAGGCAGATGATCCTCGGGGGGGCCGAGGATCATCGCCGCTTGCTGAGCGAGGAGGTCGTTAACGACGGCTTTGAGTTCAGCAGCAGGAACGGTATGAAGCTGAGCGAGTGTGTAGTCGTCGGAGTACGTTCCGAGAGTGCTGTCAGTGACAGCCTTGATGGATTTCTGATCGACAGCGGCTTGCAGGAGTGTCTGCCGGATGATCCCGGAGTCGAAGCCATAGCCTTCGACTCCGGGGATCGGGATCTCAGAGAGGAGATCAAGCGCTAACTTTTCGAGGTCAGCGGCCGTAAGGACAGTGTCTGGGTGGTACAACAACTTCATCAACACCCATCCAGACGCTTCCTGAGAATCTAACCCTGTCAGTTGTGGCTATCTTCTGACTCGATGGGAACTACCGACTATGGCGAGAACCGAACTGATCTCCACGCGTTAGCCAACTGTACGGATATTTCGTTCGCCGAACCCCCAGAGACTGCTGAGATCTGGACTGAGTACGACTTCGAGTCGCTCGAGCCCGGGAGTAGCAACACGTCAGTGTACCCAGAACACGCCGAGACTGCAGACTCGCTCGCGATTGCCGACGCCCACGCGACGATCTTCGCCGTTCAGCCGTCGACAATCGTCCACCTGAACGAAGATGAAACGCCACTGTACGTCGCTCCAGATGGCGAGCTTCGAGGACTCATCGACTACCGAGTGCGCGTTCCAGACGACGATCACAGTGGCAACCAGACCGTTGAGTGGTCACTTCTCGATCACGGGATTGACGAGGTCCGACTCGAGCAAGACGGCGAGGTGCTCGCCAAACACGAGGGCCAGCACACGCCGACGATCGAGTACGCACTCGAGGGAAGCGGCACGTCGACGCTCACCCTCGAGGCGGACATCGAGGTCGACCTCGCGCGGTCGATTACCGAGCGAGTCGGAAATCGGACGAGCACACAGAATGAGACTCGATCGACCACCCTGACGGTCTCGAGCGACCTCGAGGTCTACGTCTACGATCTGTCGGCTTCGATCTACTCTGCCGAGTATCCTGATGGCGATGCTGGCGTCGCGATTTACCAGGCACAGCCGTGGCACGGGTACATCCTGACGGAAGAGGGTGACGCGACGGTTCGTGGCGTCTGGCGGTACTATACGGCTCGAGATACGGCCTGGGATTCGCTCGTCCGATCGTCGGCGACTGATCGAAAGGTGGTCAACTCGGATGCACTCCCGGTCTACGTCCGGGCGTATCCGTCAGAGACCGGCCCTCGTGCCGATCCAATTCTCGACGGTCCAGATGTCAACGAAGTATGGGGACTCGAGAGTCCCTCGCCGAACGCAACACTTCACGAAAACGTCGAGGTCGATGTCGTCGACGATCCCTATACTCGTTCGTACGGCCTTGCGATCCGCTACGGCGAGGTCGATCGGGAGCATCTCGTGGTTCAGGGCATCGTCCGTGACACGACTGCCGAACTCGTCGAACCGGATGGTGGAACTGAGCGTGAAATCAGAGAGAGCGACCTCTCGGTCGAGATTCTCGAGCAAAATGAATCCGCAGCAACGATCGAAATCGAACTTCGCGATGCTAAGACTGGCGATCCGATCATGCTCGAGCAGCCGTTCGAGGACAACCCTCGGTCTGCACCGATCGGTGTCGAGCCGCGTGATGGGTATGTCACGATTGCCGGCGAGCGCGTCGAGACGAATGCCTCTGGCATCGCGACGGTGACTGTGACACAGCCCGGAATCCACACTGCAGAATACCATCCCGGCTCGTGGCGGACGCACAATCCCGCATACGTGGGCGAGACGGCGAGTGTCTCGTGGCATCCGCTAACGACGGCGAGTGGCTGGTTTACGTTCTTCGTTGACGTCATTTGGCTCTCGATTCCCTTCCTGGTAGCGCTCTACGCAGGCCTGAAGCTCGGCTCGTTCCTGCACATCCCAGACGAACACAATCCACGACCATGATTCGACACACCTCCCAACCCCGACGTACCGTCCTAAGTGGAATCGTGACCGGCGCAGTGGTCGCCGTGAGTGGCTGTTTGAGCGGTGCTGAAAACGATGACCCCGAATCCGAGACAACCAATCCCGGTGGTGACGGTGTCTTTACGGACATCTTCGTCGACGGGACGGAGCTCGTCCTCGAGTTCACCGACGAGGCATCGATCGATCAAATGAACGTGATCGATCCAGATGGCGAATTATTCGCCGAGCGGTCGATTTCGACAGGCGTCGGCCGTGAGACGATCGAGATCGGAACCGGGTACCAGCCCGGCGAATACACTGTGATCGCACTCGAGGACGATACCAAGCAGACAACACAGTCGATTCTAATCGAGCCAGACGTCCAGATTACAGACCTTCGACTCGGTCGAAATCATCCAGACGAGATGTTCGAGGGGGCAAGTGAGCGTGAAATCGAAACTGAAGCCATTCTTACTCTCGAGAATACAGGGAGTGGTCCAGACGAGGTTCGACGTCTGATTTTTAGCGGCGATGTACCGCGACCCACACCTGATGGCTTCGACGAGAGTGGAATCGCCGATACAGATAGTGACATTAATCGCTATGCTGACACAGTCGAACTTACTGCCGGTGATGAAACCACAATCTATAGCCAACAGATGCCTTTCTACTCGGTTGATCCAAACATATCCTGTTCTTCGGACACTACTGAAGGAGAGTTTCAGGTTATACTTGAGACGGTTGTCCAAGAGGAGTCACCTTCTGAAACTTATACAGTAACGTACACAGGTGAAAATTTGATCGAGTGTGATATCAACATTGAGGTGGCCTCATGAGCTCACTCTCAGAATTCGGTCGCCGCTGGTTCGAGGATATTATTGAGACGATCATTGAGTGGTTTCAGAACGGTCTGGTTGATGGATACGATTCAATTACTGAGGAACTGTTTGGGACGCCTGTCCCAGAAACGGACGGGAATTTTGTCTTCGGAGCTCCGACGAATGAACCCTGGGTTGACCTACACGATTCACTCGTCACAGGTGAGATTATGCTTCTCTCGTTGTTGTTACTCGTTATTTTTGTGCAGGCAAGGCATACCGTTCGAATCTTCAATTTCAGTAGCAATTACGAGGCACGAAAAGCCCGAAGAACAGCCTGGACAGGTGCCTTCTTGATCGTGACTTGGTACTGGGTTGCGGTCTTAGTTCTCTACCTCGTGAATGGATTTTCGATAGCTCTTGTCCCAGGTATAGGTGCCCTCGTTCGAGGGATGGTAGATTTTATCACAGCTTCGATTTCAAATCCGGCGCTCGCGCTGCTAATGGCAGTAATTGGTGGGATTGCCATGTGGATTTTACAGGCGCTCTTTTTCATTCGGGAAATCCTGCTCTACGTCTACCTGTATGCGATGCCGATCGGAGTTGCAGTTGCGTTTGGCCACCTTCCAGTCGTTTCGCGAATTGCAAAGCAAATCTGTGTCAAGTTCGTTCCGCTAGCGATTATGCCGCTTCCGGTGGCTATCCTGTTCCGAGGATATGATCTGTTGTTTGGGTCGGGGACCGACTCGGCTCTCGCGCCAGATAGTTCATTCTTGAGTTACCTTGTCGGTGTATCACTCCCAGTATTCGCACTCATCTTGATCTGGAAACTCTTCGCCTACGCCAGTCCGTTGACGGCGAAAGCCATCGGCGGTGTGACGAAGGGTGCAGTTACGATCGGTGCAGCGGTTGGGGCCGCGAAAGTGGCTGGTCCACTCGCAGCCACGACAGCTGCTCGCTGGGGACCGAAGGCGGCTGCGTGGCAAGTCGCTGGCCAGCGATTGGGTGGACAGCAGCACTCGTCTAATACTCAATCCGGCGGTGACCCCGGTGAGCAGCACGGAGGGACCACTCACGATAACGTCGTGTCGGACGCCTACGGCCAGCGAGGCGTACCGCAGTACCGACGCACCGAGAACGATCCTGGATACTACTGACCATGGCAGATCGAGAAGCAGCGTCCCGACGCATCATGGACGAACTGGGCGAGGAGAATCGCGTTCCGATCGTCAACGTCGACGAGGGAGACGTCTACATCCTGCTCGGCTTCCCGATTGCTGGACTCCTACTCGGTGGTCTGACCGGGATTGATACCCTTGTCTTTCCGCTCGCCCTCGTCGGCGTCGTTTTCGGCGTCGCCGCAGTCTACGCCAGTCCATCCCATCTCTCGGCGTCGACGTGGCTCCTGGACGTCTATCGCTACTACGGCAAGCGTCCGCGGATCACCTACAGCGCCCCGGACGAGACCGAACACGCTCGAGAACAGCCAGATTCGACGACGACCGAGGGCGGGGTGATCAACTACACACCCTTTGCACCGGACGAGCGAACGCAGGACCTGACCAACATCGAGCGGGCATGGCCTGGTGCCGGTGCGATCCAGCGAACCGACGGGACGATGGAAGCGTTTCTCGAGGTGGATCCGGGGAACATGGACTTCGCGATGAGCGGTGACTGGGCGCACGTTCAGGACGTCGCCGCCGAGTTCGCAAATAAAGAACTCGACTACCGCCTCAAGTTCCACGCGACGACTCGATCGTTTCCGGTCGCAGACCTCATCATGCAGATCGAGGACAGACTCACCGACGAAGACGTCACCGAGAATCCGATCTTCGAGGAACTCCTGGCAGAGTATCGTGAACAGCGACCTCGAGAACTCGACGGCGCCCAGCAGATTCGCTACTTCATCGGCGTCCAGGTCGACCCACTCGAGGTGTACGATCGCTACCGTGACGAACGCTCGCCAGCCGAGAAACTGACCACGATACCGGTTATCGGCTTCCTGTTCAATCCGTTTGTCACCCGGCGTGAGGACCTCAGCGACGCAGAGGTCCGAGCGAAGATGTTCAACAGGCTCGATCAGCGCTGTCGAGCGGTCCAGACGGAACTGATACAGAAGGCCCCTGGATGGTCGGCTCGCCGTATGAGTACTGTCGAACTGTTCGTCCTTGCGATGGACTTCTGGAACGGCGAGGAACACGAGTACGACGACGCACGCAACGCCGTTCGCGAACAGCCAATTATCGGCCACCGGCGGAGGGGCGACGATGAGTAGCACAACTCCTGTCATCGCCGTCTCGTTCGTCGACCTCGAGCGAGGTATGACTTCACTCGAGCCGGTCTCCATCGCTGGTGGACTGATCCTGCTGGCTGTTCTTCTCGGCGTTGGCGTGAAGATCTACCGGGCTCGAGCACACGACGACGAGGAAGTCGACCTCTCAGACCTCCTCAACGAGGAGACACTCGAGGCCGGCGACGTCGAAGGCCAGCTCCTCGAGGACATCGCCGAACGCCACAAGAGTGCTATTGCTCCATCGGCGATCACGTGGGAGACGCGAGCCGCACAGGTCGGTGAGCAGTGGACGTCGACGCTGTACATCGCCGACTATCCCGATTATCCCAAGGATGGGTATCTGAACGAGTTGTTCGAATTGACCGACGTCGAATTCGATCTCACCGTCCATATCACGCCGAAGAATCAGCAGCACGCCCGTGACGAACTCCAGCGGGTCGCTGACGATCTTCAGGTCGATGCGGACCTCGAGCAAAGCGTTCGTGGCGCCTACCTTCAGGAACGAGCCAACGAAGCAGTGTCGACGTACAAGGCGGTCGAACACGGCAGCCGCGTCTTCGACCAGGGAATGTTCGTCACCGTTCGAGCAGAGACGAAAGACGGGCTTCGTGAATCGGTCCGGGCGATTCGCAGTCGACTCCGTGAACAACCCGCCGGGCTTTCGCCGAAGACGGCCATCTGCAAGCAAGATCTCGCGGTACAGGCTGCGGCCCCAATCGGGCCGAATCCGTTCGGTCGAGAAGCCATCGCCCTCGGTGGCGCTATCGGAGCGTTGCTGGCATCCCCACACAACGCGACGATTCTCGAAGATGGCGGTGTCGAATTCGGCGTCCACTGGAAAAACGAGAGTCCCGTCGTGATCGATCCGTTTGCGCGGGAAAACGGCTATGCGATGTTCACCGTCGGCGATCCTGGCTCCGGAAAGTCGTTTGGCGCGAAGCAGAACTTCATCCGGTCAATCGAGCAAAGCGAGGACCGAATCGGAATCATCCTCGAGCCGCTGAACAACTGGGCCGGTGTCGCCGAAGCCCTCGGCGGAACGCGGATTACGGTTGGTGGCGATATGGGACTGAACCCACTCGAGATCAAACCGACACCCGAACGCATTCAACGAGCGATGGGCGAGGACGCCAGTCCCTACCGAGAAAAGCTCGACAGCGTGATGAGCTTTCTCTCGAACTACTTCGCCCTCCGTGGCATCCAGCTCGGTGATACACGAACGACGCTCGAGACGGCCATCGAGGAAGCATACGCTCGAAACGGCATTACGGACGACATCGCGACGCATCACAACGAGAGCCCGACGATGCGAGACGTTCTCGATATCCTCGAGGAGATGGTCGATAACCCGGAAAGGTTCGTCGTTCGGACGGACGAGGAAGCGCAGAAAATCGAGTCGGATGCGACGTGGTTGATCGACCAGTTACGCTCCTTTGCAGCGGATGGGCGCTACGAAAACCTCGGGCGGCCGACCGAGTTCGACCTTCGGGACGAGAAGGTGGTCTACCTCGATCTGGCCCAGCAGGAGGGCAGCCTCGGTGGCAGTACGAGCCTCATCATGCAGCTGTTGATCACGCTGGTCTACGAACGGGCGAAGGAGACGGACAAGGAGGTCGTGTTCGTCATCGACGAGGCTCGATACCTGATGCAGGATGCGGCGAGTCTCGAGTACCTCGAGATCGTGTTTCGCCATCATCGCCATCACGATCTCTCGATCCGGATGATCACCCAGACCGTCGACGAGTTCTTCCAGCACGCCGAATCAGAGGCGATCCTCGATCAGTGTGCGATCAAGCAGTTCCATCATCTCGATGGGATGGACCAGCACTGGGCGAATGAGTTTGGACTGAACTCGGCACAGATGCGGTTCGTCCAAGACGCAGTTCCAGGGAGTGAGGACATCGGCTATTCGGAAGCGCTCGTCGGCGTCGACGGCGATTGGAGAGGAATCGAGGTCCACGCACTCGAGAAAGAGAAGGCGGTGATCGACTTCGACGCCAAAGAGCAGTCTCGAACAGAACTCCCTGGCGTCTCTGGAAGAGATGAACAGCAACCTGTCGAAGACACGCGAACAGACGAGACGAGTCCTGAAGAGCAGCGAGACACAGTTCACGAGGTTCTAACGTGGACTGATAGAGGTGACCGATCCGATGAGTGAGTACATCCGAGTGATACCAACCTCTGAGGAACTTCATACCGCAGAGATTCCGTCCGCACTCGAGAGCCTGCACAAACTGACGAACCCGAATGTACGGGGGTTGTCGGACCGACTGAACCCGTTTGCTGATACTTCCCCGCCGACGTTCGAATTCCTCGCGGTCAGCGAAGGGGAAGACGAGCCAGTCGAGTTCTACTACGGTGTTGACCACCCAGCACAGCTCGAAACTCTCGAGAAACGGCTCAAGACGATCTACCCGCGAACGTTCGACATCGCTCGATGTGAGTTGGATCTCGAGCGAAAACTCATTCAGCCGGTCGAATACACGTCCGAGGAGTATCACGAGCGGCTTGCGGACGGACAGTTGCTGGAGTCACCAGTTGTCGATGAACAGGCTGACCAAGAGCGTGAAACGGTCGAGAGAACTGACGGCGGTCGGTCGACCGTCGACGACGGGCCCGAGTTCGCTGACCTCGAGACGGAACCCGTCGATGTCGAATGTGCTGATGAATCGGTTCTCGAGTACACCTCTGATGAGTCTACCGAAGACATGGGTTCAGCGCTTGATGGAGGAACGCCACCCACCCCAGAGTCAGAGACCATCTTCGCCCGACCGTCACTCGAGGAGGTCGAACCGATCGGTGTCCAGTGGTATGGTCGGGCCGAGCGCAAACGCGACTGGATGACGACGATCAAATCGTTCGCGAACTGGGATCCGGATCCAACCGAGTACGATACCGAACAACCCCCACTCGCGACACTGATCGATCACCTCACCGAACTCAAGTACCCGATCGCGTTCCAGGTGGTCTGGCGGCGCAGAGCCGAGTGGGCCGCCGACGCGGAGTTGCGAATCGAAGACCTTCGAGATGGGCGAGATACGTTCGGACAACGCTACATCGGCCCGCTGTTCGAGATCGGCGATGTCGACCCAGAAGATGGTCAGCGTAATATCGGAACGAAAGCCCGAAACCGAATCGAACGGATCGAAGCGAAACACCCAAAACGAACCTTCACCGTCAATGCTCGAGCAGTCGCGCTTCCAATCCCCGATAATGGCGAGACAGCCGAGCGTGTTGAAACCCAACTCGACCAACTCGCTCAATCGCTGAACGCCTTAGATGGTCCATTCTACGAACTCGAGGGACACCGACTCCGCTCGAAGGGTGTGTTGAATCGAACGAAGCGAAAACATGCCCGAGCGGTCCTCGAATGCGTGCTCGATGGAGAGCTGGTTACGGGACGAGGGAAATGCCGCCCCGATCTCGTGTTGAACGCCGATGAACTCGCAAACCTCACTGTCGTCCCGTCATCACAGGATCTGACGGTCGAAGGGAGCCGTGGTGCACGCTCTGAGCAACGGTCTCGGAATCCGCTCCCACGGCCGCATCCAGATCTAATGGATGGGTTCAGAGAGGGCATGGCAATCGGGTATGCGATCGATGAGAATGGGGTACCGGAAGACCAGCCGGTATGTATTCCACCGTCGTTGCTGCCGACCCACTACGTCCGTGCGGCAACGACCGGCGGCGGGAAGTCGAAATCGCTGACCAACGACAAACTCTCACTATACGAACAGACCGACGGGCCGGTCATCCTGATCGACGCGAAAGGTGACGGCCTCTGTGAGGACTACATGCGAGCCCACGCTCGTCGATTCGGCGTCGATGACCTCGAGGAGAACGTCTTACATTTCCCTATTCCCGATGTCCTCCCCGGATTTGCCTTTTTCAATATCGAGCGCCAGCTCAAGAACGGGGTCCGCCGTATCGACGCGATCCAGAACAAAGCGGATCACTACGAAGAGGTTCTGAAGATGGTGATGGGTGAAGAGCGCTACGAGCGAGCAGTCGTCGCGCCAACGCTCATCAAGTACCTCATCAAAACGCTCTACGATGACGAGTATGGCCGTGAGAACGGCCGCTACCGTGAGAGTGTGGATTACTTTGCCCACGACCAACTCGAGTACGTCGTCGACCAACTCTGGCGTGCCGGACCACCAGAGCCCGACGAAGGGGCAGCACCACGCTCGAGTCATCCACAGGTCCAGCGACGGATACACCGCCAGCTCCAGCTCGATCCAAATACGTTTGCGACTGTAATGGGCGGCGTCAGTAACCGCCTCGACTACATCTCCCAGGATGAGCACCTTCGCCGAGTGTTCAACAACACTGAGCCGCAGTTCGACTTCCGCGATGTCCTCGACGACCGCACGGTGATCCTGTTCGACCTCAGTGGCCTTCGCGATGAATCCGCGAAGGCGATGACGGGTGTGATCCTGACGGAGCTCTACAACGCGCTGAGAGAGCGTGGTGACGATCTGCAGGAGAAACCAGATGACTACGTGGTCAACCTGATCATCGACGAGGCCTCGAGTTTGGCTGTCTCTGACGTGATGAACACGCTGTTGGAGAAGGGACGGAGCTTCCGACTGTCTGTTGGCCTCTCACTGCAGTTTCCCGAGCAACTCGACGTCAAAGGTGGCCGTGAGGTCTACCTGAACGTTCTGAACGACGTCGGGAGTCCGATCATCGGCAAGATCGCCGTCGACAACGAGATTGCGAAGGTGATGGCCCACGAGGATATGGACCCCGTCGAGTTCGCCAATCGAATCCGGTCACTTCCACGTGGTGAGTGGATCGTCCGCTTACCGAGTCCGACGTTCGGTGAGACTGGCCCAGAGCCGTTTAGTTTAGCTCCGCTACCGATCCCACCAGGCCATCCCGAGAGTGATGATCCCTTGACTACCCACGAGGAGCAGGCGTTCCAGAACGCACTCGAGCAGATTCACGAGCGAGCGGATACCGAGTACGGTGCTGTAACTGAGTCGCCTCCCACGAGTCGGACTCCGGATGCTGTTCGCGAGACGTTCGAATTAGTGTCCGAAGACATCGATATCGCTCTCGCAAACGCAGTGCGGACGATCCAACTCCGACAGGATGTTCGCGAAGAGAATGGATGGGTCCCTGTACAGCCGGTTGACCAAGCACTTCGAACACAGTTCGAGGCTGCCGATGCGTCACCACCGTCGATCGAAGAGCTTGGAGAAATCCGGGATCGTTCCCGCCTGCTCGAGGTCACGCTCAACCAGGAACACGGTGAGATCGTCGTCCGGTTGACCGACGAGGGCGAAGCGGTGACCGAACCAGATACGGGTGACGTCCGATCGTCGGGCAGCGATCTTCACGATACATTGTTGTTCGCCGCCGAGCGGGAACTCTCTCGGCAGGGGTTCGATGTCACGGTCTTTACGCAGGATGGCAGCGAGAAACCCGATGGGCGAGCGGTACATCCCGACTGTGAGCACATCTTTGATATCGAGGTCGAATCAACGACGGTCGACAAACCGGTGAAGATCCTTCGGAACTTCCACCGGGCTCGAGACGCTGACCACGTCCCACTGTTCGTCGTTGCCTCTTCTGAGGACAGTGACGACGAACTGCAGGCTGCTGCCCGTCTGGAGAATATCCTTTCTTCGCCAGTCAACGAACTCGAGTCCGGCGACGTTCGATTATACACGATGGATTCGCACCTCACGTTCGATGGTGGTGCGAACGCCCGAGATGGTGTGACTGCAGTTCGGCCGGCGACTGGTGACTCGAGACGCTCTGTGTGGACTCGGCAAGGTGGAGCGTATCTGTTGCAGGACGGAACGGGAACTGAGTTCATGACCGTCTCGTCGTTCGATTCGCTCTCACGAAGCGATGTCCCTGCGGTATATAGCTACGACAGAACTGCCGATGAGTACGTTGTCTACGAGCCGACCAAACGCCATATTTACGAAAGCAGATCGGCGTTCGAACAAGAGTGGGTGCCGATTCGTGAGCCATTCGTCCCCAACACGGTCACGGCACAATCGGATGAACCTCTCGAGTTATCTGTGGTTGCTGTACTCGAGAAGGATAGCGGCGCAATGCGGATCTATCGTGATGGGCAACTACGATCTCTCAAGGACCTCGTTGAGGGAAAGGATTCGCTAGCCACTGAGCACTGTCTCAGCTCTGCCGAACAGGAGCAGTCTAATAGGTCTATCTCGCCTCCTCACTCTGGGCCAGAGAGTGAACCAACTGTTACTGATCCTTCAGAGGACCAGTTCGAAGGCCATCTTTCAGATAGATCACAGGATGTCGATTTCGGAACCTTTGTTGAGGACTGCCTTATCGAACAGGAACACGCCGAGATCGAAAAAGACGAACTCTACAAGGTCTACGAAGCCTGGGCAGACACACACGATCAGGAGGTGTATGCGAAATCTTGGTTCGGCCGGAAGTTGAGCGAGTATGTTTCGTACGACGAGTATCGCCCGACATGTGATGGCAAGCGTGTGCGCCACTATACTGGTATCACGCTGTCATCCTATGGTCGAACTTTCCTCGAATAATCCATGGTAGCATTTATCATTAATGGGCCGATCTCTATCCGCAATAATTGCCGTCCAGGCATTTTGGAGATCGGGAAAATGCCTGGACAGGGATGTCCAGGGAAAGATCGCAAGACAGCGCCGGATGTCCAGGCAAATTCGAGGGAAAAACCGACTAGTATAGAAGGGGGTTACCCCGTCGGTCCAGGCAATCGAAAGAAGCCAAGATTTCAGCGATCCGAGTTTTTCGACTCCGTCAGAGTCGGAGAGTCATTATCGATGGAGGTCGAGCATGAGTGATCAGATAGCACGTAATATCGATACCGAGGCGATACCAGACACACTCGTCGAACGAGTACAGTGGATTTGCTGGCGAACAGAAGACCGGGATGGGAAACCAACAAAAGTACCAGTGGATCCGAAGACTGGGAGCTTTGCCTCGACGATGGACGATCGGACGTGGACTACTCTTGAACAGGCACTCGAGTATGCGACTACTGGTGCAGCCGATGGGATCGGATTCGTCTTCACCGCGACTGATCCGCTGGTCGGTGTGGACCTGGACGACTGTCGTGATCCCGAAACAGGCGAGCCACTCGAGCCGGCACCGACGATCATCGAACAACTGGATTCGTTCACCGAGGTCTCGCCATCGGGAACAGGCTATCACGTGATCCTCGAGGGCGATCTTCCCGATGGTCGGAACCGGCATGGCTCGATCGAGATGTACGATCAGGCTCGCTTCTTTACAGTGACCGCAGACCACGTCGACGGCACGCCGACGTCGATCACCGAGCGACAGGAGGCACTCGAGGAAGTTCACGAGAAGTTCATCGCGTCTGAGGTGAGTGACGCAGCCGACAGCGTCGATGTCGATCCACCGAGCGCCGAGAGTCGGGACCGGTCACTTGAACTCGAGGACGAGGACCTCCTCGAGAAAGCACGTTCGGCGAGCAATGGTGAGAAGTTCGATCGATTGTGGCGTGGATCAACAGCTGGCTACAACAGCCAGTCGGAAGCCGACATGGCGCTGTGCTGTTTGCTTGCGTTCTGGACAGGTGGGGATCGCGCACGGATGGACCGCCTGTTTCGACAGTCGGGACTCATTCGCGGAAAGTGGGACGAGGTTCACTACGCTGATGGATCGACGTATGGTGAGAAGACGATCGAACGTGCTGTCAATACGACGAACGAGTTCTACGATCCATCGGCAAGTGACGCAGAGGAGACGACAGATACTGGACCCACATCGCAAACGGAGACCCGCTTCCAGAACGACTCTTCGAAGACTGAGCAGACCTACCTCGAGGAGAAAAATCGGCTGCTCGAGCAACGAGTCGATGAACTCGAGGAGACCATTGCCGAGCAGCGTGAGCAACTCGAGACGCTCACTGCAGAACGTGAGGAGTTGCGAGCACTCCTCGAACAGCGAGAGGAGGAACTCGAGGAGATTCGTGACCAACCTATCGATGATCGATCCGTCCGAAGTCGAGTGAAACGACTGTTCCGCAGCAATTGAGACGATCTATTTTCCGAATCATTGGATTCGTTCCGCCCACATGAAGCTGCTAACCTGATGCATGAACACAGGCAGTGAATAGTGCGTGTCTCACCGCTTATATCAGATAAGACTCACTCTTTGGACAAAATCCTTATTTATTCCATACAAAAGAGGTGTCTATATCAGTCGAAACAGACCCGCACGGACGTATCTACCTGCCCTCTGAGCTGAGGCAGAAGTACGGTGAGAAGTTTCACCTCGTCGAATACGAGGATCGACTCGAGCTCATCCCGATTGAAGAAGATCCTCTTCAGGCTGTTCGGGAAGCAGCTGGTGATGCGTTCGAAGAGACATCGATTGAAGAACTCAAAAAGGAAGCACTCGAACAGGCTCAGCAAGAAGCAGAAGAGGACCTGGAACAGGCGAAGCGTGAGGCGGAGGACGTCGGTGAATGACGGCCTTCGTGGAGACCGACTTTCTCATCGCACTGGTGAAAGATTCTGACCGGCTCAAGAACGGGCAGAAAAAGTTCTCGAAGAGCATGAGGTCGTCACTTCCCCCTTTCTCATATCTGGAATTACTTCCTCGGGCGTACAGCGGTCGGCACCGCCCCAATTCAGTATAGGAATCGGGCGTTCACCGACTGGGTTCTGGATACTGCCTCGTTATCTGGGGCGGGCAGGCCGTCTCCATAGGACGTGCGGGAATCGCTCCATTCCACGCCAGATTCCTTCTTTCACAGTTGGTCACCTGCCACTTCAACGTACAGATTAGAGATCTCGAACAGGCTATCGCAGCATGGATTGGCTCCCGGTTGTCGGATTCATCCTGCGACTAAAACTGCAGGTATTTTCCTCGCATCTCTATAACTGGGATACATGTGGGCGTCATAGAATAGGTCTCACACCTCCTGTGCCGTATCCAGGTTCGATAAGTACAGAGCAGACAGATACCAACACAGAAACCGACTCTTCTCAACTTTCCACGGTCCTCTGTTGGCGTACGGCGGCTATTGTCGCTATAACTCCGATGAAAAGAACAGCAACCATCGTTGTATCTGTAGCAAGGTCAAACTCTGCGACTGCAGCACCGCCAATAGCGGAAAAGAGTACAAACAGAGCCACACCGACTTGTCGCTTAGTTAAACTCATACTCGTACTATATAATTCTATCTGACAAATATCTTCGGGTGTTCAGGTCGCAGACCTATTTATCGGGCCTTTCACCGTAGAGGAAGCTATAATCAACACCGTGAGAAGACTTCTATGTCACCCTCGAGATACATACTAGAAACACTGGCAGGATTGCTAAAGAGGCCAACGTTTCGAGAGATACTGCTGTCAAACATCTCGAGCGGCCGAGGGAGGTGCCGCACGTCGCAGCTCTTTCCCCACGGTCGTTCTCGATATGGGATGTCGGTGACGCTGACGTTGCGAGGGGCTGTCGGCCGTACTCGAGATCGTAGGGGTCGCGCCGTCGCGAGATGCCGTGAGGAGTGTCGATGAAGCGTAGAGACGTAGGCCCGGCGGCCAAGCGTGTGCTGTCGCCACCGCGTTCCGGCGTGACGGCTGACGGCGCACTGCCCTGGTGTGTACGGGCGGTTGATCGGTGTGTCTCGAGAAGGGAGACACACGCGTCGGGGTCGCGCGCGCTTTGGATCGAGACCGCCACAACGAGCAGAGCTCGTCGGACGGTCTCCGTGGGTGAATTAGGACCACATCGCAGTGGCGGCTGATTTCCGGGACCTGCTCCACACGCACTGGCCACTGATGGCGGGCCACGATTTCGGGGAATCGCGTAGCTTTCCCCGAAATCGGCCACCTCACCGGCCAGCCCGTGGGAGCCGATGTCGTCCACTCACCCGCTGAAGTCCGCGGATTGCGCGGTCACGAGGCACCGACGCGAACAGGACCCTACCCGCGAGCGCAAGCCACTCGCGGGTCCCTTCCAGTCCGCGACAGCGCCTCGTAACACCGCTCATCGAGCGGATTCGGCGGCCTCGGGAGACATCGGGTCGTGCTACGACCAGGTTTCCTCACTCGGTCGGCCCCCTTGCGCTGGCGCGTGCAGCAGCGCGCGCCGCGCACTCACCGGGAGGGGCCGCCGGAGGCACCAGCGATTTCCGCGGACCCTACCCGCCCCCACCGGGGCGGGTCCCTTCCACACAAATCGGGCGCCTCTGCCGACCTCCCGGCGAGTCGGAGCGAAGCCGGGCACGGGACCTGCCGAGCCGAAGGCACAGGAGATCGCGTCGCTCACTGCGTTCACCTGAGTCGCACGTCGCCAGCATACTGAACCGCACCGGGTCACGATTTCGCCCGGACACCTTCCCGCGCTCGCAAGCTCGCACGGGCCCCTTCCACACGAAATCGACCGGTTCAGCACGCGGCGACGCGCGACGCAGCCCGGCCATATGCGGCCGATCCATCTGCGTTCACCTACCCGCGCCCGGTCCTCGATTCCGGCAGACACTACCCGCCGAAGGCGGGTCCCTTCTTCCGGAATCGGCCGTGCGCGGCTGGTTCACGTTGCTCATCGGCCGCATCTGCCGGGTTCGCGACTCCCGCGCCTCGGCGGGCAGAGCCCCGCACCGGGCTTCGTTCTGGCGGTACGGGCTGCCCGCCAGAAGCCGCCGAGGAAGATTAATTTCTTTCCTCTTAAGCGTCCACGGTACGGGGCGGGGGAAGCCGCCGTGGTGCTCGTGAGCTGGCACGATCTCAGCGGACCCTACCCGCGCTCACAAGCTCGCGCGGGTCCCTTCCACTGATCTCGACCAGGTCACGGCAGCAGCCGGCTCCCCTGCCGGTACCCGACGGCACTCGCGCTATCACACACGCGCGAGCACCGTCGTTCCGACAAGCTCGAGGTGCTGACGCGGGCCACGATTCCGCGAAGAGTACTTCCCGCGCTTCGCGCGGGCCCCTTCTCTGCGGAATCGGTCGCCTCAGCACCACTCACCGTGTCGGAAGGAACGCATAAGAGGAAACCATCCCCCCACTTGTCGGATATGAACTGCACGTCTTGGGGAGACCACTTGCCGGATACCTCTGGCGGGTGCGCTCTCCTGATCGCAGCCACCTTCGGCAGACACTACCCGCCTTCGGCGGGTCCCTTCTCCCGAACCCGCCCGCGTCAGGGGCGCACCCGCCAGACGCCTTCCAGCTTGTGGCGCTGGGCGCAGGCCTCGATTCCGGCAGACACTACCCGCGGCGCACTGACCAGATGCGCCGCGGGTCCCTTCTTTCGAAATCGGCCGCGCCAGCGGCCAAGACGCACAGTCCCTTCCAACTGTTGAGGGAATTGAAATCATAGCGTCAGGTGCCCCGTGATGGGGTGTCGGGCCGTCGGCAGGCGGCGCCGGGCGGTCGGCGTGCGGAACGTCGGCCGCTCAGGCGCGCCCGCGGTGGGTTTGTTTGCCCCACCGCGGGGCGAAGGGTGTCCGGATACACCCGTCGGTCGTCGGTCAGAAAACGGGCGCGGTAGAGCGCGCCCGAACGGGGATTACTCCCCATGGAACAGCAATGACTAGTCGCAACTCCGGGCCTAAAAGCCCATCGGCGGTTGGACAGCCAGACAAATACGACGAACTCGAGATGGATCTGCTCTACAGCAGTCCCCATCTGGAGAACGGCGCGAACGTGGTCGGTGTGGACATCGACAAACGGCCCCCGACCCCGAACGACGAACCGGTCGAGGACAGCCGGGATCAGGAGCTCGTTCCCGGGACATACGCGCGCGAACGCACGGCACGGATGGATGCACAGTACCGGGCAGCTGCGAGCCCATACGAGGCGTCGGACGCAGATGAGATCGAGGAGAATGACGAGAGACCTCCCCATCTGCGTAGAACGGGTGGCCGGGTAGCTGGGACATACGCGGACGTGAGCGCGATCGAGCACGGCCAACGGCTGGGCGACGTCGTCGACGGCGATGTCGGTGAGCTGGTGCGTGGCGTCTCCACCGGAGCCTACTGGGAGCAGGCACTCGCGGAGATGGACGTCCCAGAACCCCGACGCGACCTGCAAGCGCCGTTCGCAGAAGTGTCCTCCGAACAGTACACGCTCGAGGCCGAGGAGCGAATGCGCGGCGAGTTCGAGGCCGATGAGCGGAATCGTGCGAAGGCGATCGCAGCAGAGGTCGCGGGTATCGACCGGGCGGCGCGGTCACGCGAAGATATGCGGACGCGGCAGCCGATTCGCCGCTCTGTCTCAGAAAGTAACAACCCGTGGGAGGGCCCGCCGGCAGAGACAGTCGGTGTCAGGCGCGTTGATCCGGCGGCCGACGAACCGGTCACGACGACGTCCGTGACTGACGACTCTGACCCGCGGGCGTCACTCGACACGGAGACACTCGCCCAGGTGAACAAGGGTGCGGCACGGCTGGCCGAGCACTTCCAGGGCGAGACGGCGATGTCTCGAGCGTCGTTCGGGAAGTGCATCGCTCGGCACGTTCAGGAAGGGTTGGACGTAATGAACGCGACGATCGCCGTCAAGGCGACGCTCGAGCGGATGTCCGAGATCAAGCAGCCCATCGGGTCGATCGACCCGTACGAGCAGTGGGCGACGACGGTCGAAGCGGAAGTGATCACGCTGTGGACGCCGAAGCACCGGTCGCAGTATCAAGTGGGACTGGTGGAGGACGAGGCCGGCGACACGGCAAAGTTCACAGTCTGGTTCGCGGCGGGAGACAAACCGACGCTCGCGGTGGGCGACCGGATTCGCGCGGAACGGGTGCGTGTAAACGCCTACAAGGGTGAGGCGACCCTGGCAGTCGTCGGCGACACGGACATCACCATCCTCGACCGCGGTGACGGCCCGATGACGCGGCGGAAGCGGCAGTCAGACGATCCGACAATCGCCCCGTGGTCGGTCGACAGCGACCAGCACGCGTGGATCAACCACATCGATATGGACCGGGCAATCGCGGTGACGCTCGGGCGGCAGGACGACAAGTAGGCGTTCGCTCGGCCCTTTTTTGCGTGTGCCGCAAGCGGCCCTCGGGCTGGCGTCGCAGACAGTTGGCCGGTGTGTGGCTCCCAGCACCCACTGCCCGCCACCCCGCCCACCGCTCCGTGCTCGCGACGCGAGCGTCGCTGCGCGCGCAGCCACAACCTCGACCGCTGTTTTGATCCACTGCATTCCTAGGGATGACGGCCCGAACCCACAGCTGCACGGTGGTTTATACGCGGAGCAGGCGCAATACCATGGCCTTCAGACCGTGGATACGCGCCGTCACTCAGTGACACATTCCACAGACACCAACAAGGCCGGATATTCCACGCCAAACACAGTCTTTAATATATTCTATTCCATAATTAATTATGAATACAGTACGATGCTGGAGACGACCCGCACCTACGTCGCCCGAATCATGAACCACCAGCAGGTTCGTGACGACCTCGACCACTGCGGGTTCTCAGCATCCAAACTGTGGAACGTCGGACGCTACTACATCCAACAACGGTGGGATGACGACGGTGAGATACCCGACGAAGCCGAACTGAAATCGGAGTTGAAAGACCACGAACGCTACAGTGACCTCCATTCTCAGTCAAGTTCGTTCGAAAGACGAAGTCTTTCGTGATGCCAAAAATCTCCGATTTTTGAGCACAGCGAGTTCTCGAAGAACTTGCTGAAGCGTTCAACGGCTGGTACAACTCCAACGACGGAAACAACCCACCGGGCTACCGGAAACGTGGTGACCGACACCCACGCTCCACCGTGACGTGGAAACAGAAAGGCATCAAACACGACGATAAACACGGTCAACTCCGTCTCTCGAAAGGCTTCACCCTGAAAGAGAGTCGGTCTGACTTCATCCTCGCGGAATACGAAACTCGACCCGACGTACAAGTGGAGAACATCCAGCAGGTGCGTGCCGTCTGGAACGGAGGCGAGTGGGAACTACACCTCGTCTGTAAGAAGGAAATTCCCATTGAGGAAGCTCCCGGTGACAAGACGGCGGGCATCGACCTCGGGATCAGCAACTACCTCGCCATCGACTACGAGGACGGCCCCTCGGAGTTGTATCCGGGGAATACCCTGAAAGAGGACAAGCACTACTTTCGGTAGTTCCCATCGAGTCAGAAGATAGCCACAACTGACAGGGTTAGATTCTCAGGAAGCGTCTGGATGGGTGTTGATGAAGTTGTTGTACCACCCAGACACTGTCCTTACGGCCGCTGACCTCGAAAAGTTAGCGCTTGATCTCCTCTCTGAGATCCCGATCCCCGGAGTCGAAGGCTATGGCTTCGACTCCGGGATCATCCGGCAGACACTCCTGCAAGCCGCTGTCGATCAGAAATCCATCAAGGCTGTCACTGACAGCACTCTCGGAACGTACTCCGACGACTACACACTCGCTCAGCTTCATACCGTTCCTGCTGCTGAACTCAAAGCCGTCGTTAACGACCTCCTCGCTCAGCAAGCGGCGATGATCCTCGGCCCCGGCCCGAGGATCATCTGCCTCGACTTCGTCGACATCCACTACCACGGCTGTCCACACCGTGATGCCGGAGAGCTCTGTCATACAATACCCCGCGATGGCACCTCCCAGTGCCATCGCTACCTTGTTGGGTTTGTCCTTTGCCGAGCCAAGCCGCTCGTCGTCGCGGTTACTCCTGTCCGAGGTGATGAACCCAAAAGCGACGCGGTCGAGCGACTGCTCGACCACGTCGCGGCCCTTCCTTTCCCTGTCGCTGGCCTCCTCGTTGACCGCGGATTCTACGACGGAACGTCGATCGAGCGACTGGATGCAGTCGCACCAGTCGCTCTCCCCGTCATCCGTCGTGGAAAACAGATGGCTGAGAAACTAGACACGTCGGTCTCTTACTGGACGGAGTATGTGATGTACGAAGGAAGCGAGCGGGAACTGCGCTTCCCGCTCGCGGTCTGTGTCTCCTACCAACAGGGAAACCGTGGCAAGCACGGTTTGCTTGTCCGGGCGTATGTGGCGTGCGATCTGGCCGATCGCACGCCGAAGGAAGTCGAAGCTCTCTACCAGAAACGCTCAGCGATCGAGACAGCCTTCCGAACGATGAGAGAAGCACGTGCGCGTACGAGTACAACCGATCCAGTTGTTCGGTTGTTGTTTGTGCTTGTGGGCTTCCTGTTGCGGAACTTGTGGCTGATCGTCCGGTGGGGAGTGCTCGCCACGCCGCGGCGCGGCGGGCGAGCACTGCCGGCCTGGTTCCGCTTCGAAGTGTTTCGGGAGTGGATCGACCATACCCTCGACGAATCACTGCTGCGGAAGTGGGAGGCACCAACCAACGGCGTCGGAATTCCCGAGGTCTATAGTCAACTGGACGCGGGCTGATTGAGCCCGCGTCCAGCGGTAGCCCCCGCAGAGAGCGACGGCTTCGAATTGGAGGGTCAGAGCCGGCGCTCTCACTGGTGTGAGACCGCCTTCTACGTCGATCTCTTTTCGAGCGAGACGAATTCTGTCGCTCACGTTGCCGAAAATCAAGTCAATACGGAGTAACGATGGGAACTACCGACTTTACCCGCGAGGAGTACCAGACTGAAGGCGCGAACGGGCCGTCGAAGCGGGCGTTGAAGACTCGGCGGAAACTCTCCCGGCGCAAAGACCACTTCCTCCACACCCTCTCGAAACACATTGTTCAACGGTGTGTCGAAGAGGGCGTGGCGGAGATCGCAGTTGGAGACCTCAGCGACATCCGTGAAGACGGGAACGGCGACTCGCGGAATTGGGGTCAGTCGGGGAACAAGAAGTTGCACGGATGGGAGTTCGACCGCTTCGCCCGCCTGCTCGAATACAAGGCCGAGGAATACGGCATCCTCGTTGACCGCGTAGACGAGGAGAACACGTCGAAGACGTGTTCGTGTTGCGGGCAGATTCGAGATCGAACCGCGTGGAGCGTGGCTTGTACGTCTGCGAGTCCTGTGAAACGACGATGAACGCAGACGTGAACGGTGCCGTAAACATCCGACGAAAGATAACTCAGAGTCCCCCGACGGGGGATATGAGTAACGGCTGGTTGGCACAGCCCGGAGTCTTCCTGTTCGACCGCGAGAGCGGACGGTTCACCCCGAGAGAACAGGGAGACTGCAAACCCTAATATCCCAACGCTCGGGATTCCTCCGCCTTCAGGCGGAGGAGGATGTCAACTCCTTGGTATGTGGTGAGAGGGTATCATAGAACGGCTCTCGCACCTACTATGCAGGCACCCTGATTCGATAAGTACAGAGGACAGATTTATCAGAATAGCATACCTTCTGAGCACAAAATATAGGTCCCGTCACAAACTCGTCTAGAGTTCGCCTCTGGTAGCGTCAACTGACACCTCCAATGTGATGGCTGTTTTGGCTGAACGCTCGAGCAGTTCGTCGGCGAACGCCGCGAACTGCTCGGACTCGGCATATCTCACGAGATTGAGCCAGAGGAGCGATTCTAAGCCGGACTCTGTCCATCTCATCCACTGGTTTTTACACCGCTTCGAGATTTCGCCCATGGCTCGTTCGACCACGTTCGACGTCCACAGAACCTCTTGTCCCTCGAGTGCGAGTTCGGCGAACGTGACGGTTGCTTCTGCCCATTTTCGGAGGTACGCCGCTGCTTTTGGAGAGTCCTGTTGCTCTAAGCGCCACGCCTCCTTCGTGAGGTTCTCGAGCGTTTGGGCGATCCGCTCGCGGATCGCCAAACGCTCATTCCTCGGTGCATGGAGCGCAACCGAGTTTTTCAGATGGAACAAGTCGTTTGTGACGTCTGAGGCGATCGCTTTCCGCGTTTCGAGCGAAAAGGTACCGTCCTTCCACAGCTTGTATCCAAGCGTTCGACCGACATGAACGAGATCGAGCTGATGAGATCGATAGCTGGTCTCGAAGGCGTCGACGAGGGATTCCTCGGCGTCACTGACGACCGTCGCGTCGTCAGTGATCGCCTCGTTCTCTTCGAGATCTTCTGCTGTATCGTCCCACGGCTCGTTAACATTGACGTCTAAGAGCGTGGTTTCCGCGTTGTCTTCGGTGATCTGTCCGAGAGTGACGTTGACGTCGTGGTACGTGCAGTGATCGTCCTGGCTATGACACTTCGTTCCGTCAGGAACGACAGTGTCTGCATTCGTCCCAGGAAGCCGATCACGAACGAAGTCACCGAGTTTGCTGCCGTACTCACGGACTCGGCGGTTGATCGTCGTTCTCGAAGGCATCGGAGTGAAGCCGTCGCCGTGGGCGACGGCATCACGAAAGCTGAGCGACGTAGCGAGTTCGGTACTCTGGAGTGAAATATCCTCTTGATAGATGCGCTGCCCATCGAATTTGATGAGATCTTCGAGAGGGCGGAAGTAGGTAGGATTGTCACCGGTGGCAGCGGTATCTTTGACGTGATGAAGGGTGAATTCGTGCTCTCCTGCGGTTGTCACAGCTGTTCGTGTTGAGGTTCCGGCGCGCTGGAAACGGCGATCGCCGTTTCCGCGCGCGTGCTTCTCCCCACAGTACGCCTCGACGAGGCGCTCGTCGAGGCTTTTGACAAGCTCCTCGAGGATCGTCGCCTCGAGGTGAAGCTCTGTAAAAGATTCAGCGAGAGTGGCAAGCGGTAGCGTTTTGTCTAAGTCGATACTAACCGTGACTTGCGCGTCGATTGTGGCGTGCATGGGTCACTTCGGGGTGGATACCAGAGGTGACCCTGTTTCCACAGGAGTCAGTTACGACTCTAGACGAGTTTGGGACACGACCAAAATATAAGACGACTCGGAGAGAATTGGTAAGCAAGAAGTAAAGTAAACTATTTTGGTAAGTTTTTTCTTGGTAGCGCCTGCTATTCTCAACTCCTGCTAGGAACTCTGGGTTTCGGTTGACCGGCTTGAAGCGCACTAAAATAATCATGGTTACAAAACAATGGCCAAAGAAACATACACGGACACCATTGATTGGGACGAGTACTGGGATGAGGCTGGCGAGGACAGACGCGAAGACACGAGTCCGAGTGCAGATCTCGTGCTGGAGCCCTTCGTAGAATTCCTCACTGCGAAACTATCCGACGAGCTGGACGCGTACGCCGACGTCGGTTGTGGCCCCGGTGACCTCGTGTTTGAAGTCGCCGAGCGCTACCCTGACGCGACTGTGGTCGGGTACGATTCTGCCGAGGCAGTCCTCTTGGAGAACCGTGATCATGCACGCGAAGCTGGGTTGGACGTTGAGTTCAAGCAAGCCGTTCTTCCGGCGTTTGACCCCGGCCAGCGGTTCGATATCGTCTCCTGTTTCTTTACGCTTTGCTACGTCAGAGACATTGAGCGCGCTCTGGTGAACCTCTACGACGCGGTGGAACCCGGTGGGTACCTCGTCGTCCATTACCACAATCGGTTCGCGCAGGCTCACTACAGTAGTATCGCAGAATCGCCCTCTGAGTATCTCGACGAAGATTCCGTATGGAACCCAGAGACGTTCGCCAAGCGGTTCGAACTCGTCATTCAGGGCAAGAGCCTGTTATCGTACGAGCGCATCCACGAGCTACTGGGTACTTGGCCGCAAAGCGTGTTCTCGGTAGCCGATGACGCCGATCGGTACCGCGCCCACCGGTACGAACCGCTCGTCTACGTTCCGAAGTGAATAACCAGCCGCTCGTGTCCACCGAATGAATCGTCACGAACGGGGCTTAGAAAAGGCGAGATACGCACGCCATACGTATCGGTCGGTTCACAAGAGAAGCAGGTGTACTCAACACCGCGGGAAGGGTTTTATGATATCCTCATGAGGTGTAGCAATCAATGATGGGGTTCCACGATCCAGAGGCACCCCTGTTCGACGAAGACGATTCTTGAGACGACTTCGAGCGCCAGATGACAGACCGCCACCTCGAGGTCTCCTATCACCGGGAGACAGGCGAGTACTTCACGGTCGAACACTCCACGGCACACGGACCACCGACACCGGGTCGTTCGTGACCCGAGGCGGCGTTTCTCCCACCCGACAGGGGTGGAGGTTCGGAGTCGATGTCCGCGCAGACACCCAGTCAAGCAGGCACGCGGATCGAAGCCCCAGCCATGAACACCACGGTCCGACTCGTCACGACACTCGATAAGTACACTGAACGCACGGCGCCAGGCTGCAACCGGTCACCGATGATGAGTGACGATCTCTCTCTCTCTCTCACCCTCGGCCCGCTCTGGGAACGGATTTCCATCGAAGCGATCGGGATTGAAGTCGCCATCTACTCGAGCTCATCGCCGGTCGCGCATGTCCACCCCGACGACTACCCGGACTCGGTGCACAGCTCGCTCGGTCATGTGGTTACACGGCCGGACAATGCACTTTCACGTGATTGCCTGTGAAACCTTCTGCTGCTGCTCCCGCTGGTCAGATCCTCGCGTACAGCTGCCCTCGTTGCGAGCACAGGGAGATCTACTACTATACCGATCTCACCCTCTACGACGACGAACGCGATCCTGGCGCGAACAGCATCCTCCCCGAGCACGCTCCCGCCGTCCCCGGCAGCGCGATCGACGCCGACGCTGACGTCATCATCTGTCCGAACGAGTCGTGCAGACTCGTGCAGTTCCGCCACATCGCGTTCGAACTGCTCCCCCCGACGGCCATGCGCGCTCGTCGCTCGACAGCGGCGGACGAAATGTGCGCCCTCGCCGAGACCACTCCGTAGTCGATCTCGAGGACAGCTCGTTCCACTCGTCGAGGCACCATCACCCGGGAGAGCCACCACAACTCACCGGCTCCCCCGCACGCATTTCCCCCTGCACTGAAGGATTGGAGTACCAGGGACCTGGCACTCCCAGCAGTCCCACCCGCCACAGATCACGAACCCCACGGATTCTCCCCATGTCGAGGTTCGGTGGAACTGCAAACCTGAACCCCCCAGCGCATAGGGTTCCTGTGTCTTCAGACGTAGGGGGATGTCACGCTTTCTGGGGCCACTCGTGATCGATTTGTCGGATCATCTCTGCTGCCCGCATTCTGTGTTCGGCCGCGATGATCTCGATGAGTTCCCACGCCCGTTCTTTTCGGGGTGTCTCAACCTGATTCGGATTCCCACCAAACGTCGCAAGTGCTTCGACGATGATCGCCCAGTCCTGTTGATGGAAGTCACGTGCCGTGTCTTGCTGATGTCCCATACGCTGCGTGGCTGCGGAATCATACTTGAACCCTCGCATGCGTCACTTCTTCTCGAGTTGCTGTCTCTGAGAGAGTGTTCGGGCGGCTGCACGATACCTCTCCTCTGGTCCAGGCAGATATGGCAGATCCCTATGATAAATACCAGTACAGAGAGACAAACTGACCGCCAGCACAGAGGTTCCACAGGTGGTTTTTCACCCCCCAGAAGGGTGAGGGGGATCCAAAATCCCCCGTCGAAGATCATGAGTTCTGACCGACCACAACCACGGCGCACAGACCACGAGTCGACTCGAGACAATACGCTCACTCTCTCGCAGCATGGCCGGCGACTCACTGTTCCAAACGAACGGAGCGGTGCCGCGATCGTCTCATTTGTCGACTGGGTGCTCGTCGAGCTCACACACGAGGAGGTGTTCGCGGAGTACCGATCATCACACGTGTGGGGTATAAAACGAACGCAGTACGTCACCGCTGACGAGTATGGACAGACGTTCTTGAAGCGCTATTACGACGAGCGGCTTGGCTGGCACGAAGAGACAATTTCCCGCACTGATCTTCGAATTGAGTTGGTGCATCGGCTCTCGAGAACCCGTCCAGAGACATCTGACAGAAGAACCGGCGAGTCTGGTGGCTACGACACGTTTGTCGTGAAACGGATCTAGAGGACCTAATAACGTATAGGTCAACATACACCTCTACCCGGTCAGAGAGTTTCCCCTTCGGCCATTCGAGAGTCCGCTCACTCCTCGTGATCGGACAATCGCTCCGACAACCGATCTAGTTTCTCCCGAGCGGACTCACGACGGTCTCGCGTGGCTTCCGGCCGGTACTCCATTGATACCACCTCGTCGTCCTCGAGCGTCACTGACAGCACGCCCCCATCCGTTCGAGCAGGCTCTGGCAGTCGATTGACGGGGACATCCACTTGCTCGATCACCTGTTCGTCTTCCTCGAGCAAGATCACGGCGATCTCACCGTCCTCGATTCGATCGACAACACCGGTATAGGTCCCATCCATCGTTCTCACCCCATCACAGGGGAGACAACTCCATCAATCCCACTGGCGACGCTCCCTGCGACAAGCGGATGTGATATCAGTGCATTCGTTCCATCATCAGATTCAGGCGTTTCCGCGAGGATATCCTCGGCGTCCGTCGAGAACGACTCCGTCGTCTCTACCTCGATCGACGTCCCATCGGTTCGCACCACAATATCGCCGTGGACGCCCGTCCAGTACGTTTCGATATCTCGATTGGCAAACCGCTCAAGTACTTCATCGTGCGGGTGGCCGTACTGTGAGTCGTAGGCACTCGAGATAATGGCCATCTCTGGATCGATAGCGTCTACGAAGGCGTCACTCGAGGAGGTCGCTGACCCGTGATGGCCGGCTTTGTACACGTCACTCTCGAGGTCGCTTCCCCACTCGTCGACCAGCCGCTGTTCGACGCCAGTATCGACATCGCCGGGCGCCAAATACTGAACATCGCCGAACTGGAGCGCTAGCACCACACTATTGTCGTTGACGTCGGACCCGGAATCTCCGGCAGGCGGGCTCAGTACCTGAGCAGAGACGTTACCCTCGATCGGCAGTTCATCACCGCTTTCGACGGTGAAGAAACCGACGTCATACTCATCGACGGCATCGAGGTAATTCCCATAGGTAGCAGACTCCGATGGGACGCCCGAATCGTACGCGGTTCCAACCCCCTCACCAGTCGTCTCGAAGTGTTCGATCACAGCAGCGTGGCCGCCAATGTGATCGGCATCAGCGTGTGTCGCGACGAGATGGTCGACCCGATCGATCCCTTGGGTCTCGAGGTAGGCGATGACCTCACTGCCGTCCTGTCGCCAGTCACCACTGTCGATCAAAATCGTCTCATTCGCTGGTGTAATGATGAGGGTCGAATCGCCTTGGCCAACGTCGATGTGGTGAATCTCGAGTTCACCCTCGACGGTACTCACGGTGTCTTCATCGCTCTCGTCACCAGTGCCGCCATCTATATCGCTGTCCGACTCGGACTCATTACGATTGATATCGCCGTAGGCGTGCTCGAGCACGACCTGGCCACTGGTGTCGACGAGCCGAACCACGTCGCCATCGCCTCGCCAGATATTCACGTTGTACCCCCAGTACAGTTCGGTCTCCGTTGAGTCGCCTTCACCGGTCGTTATCTTCACAGTCTCCCCGGACTCGAGGATAAACTCACTTGGAAACGAAAACGGCGAGAGGCCGCCATCGACCTGTCCACCCTCTCGGTCTCGGAGTTCAAACCCGGACAAATCAACGGGCTCATCGGCAGTGTTCTGGAGGACAATGTACTCCTCATCGGGCGATACATCTGCAACGTTCAGTTCGACCACATCGAGGGCGTCCCCAATCTGAGAATCGTCGATCGCGTCCTCGGCTCCTTCGGTGCCTCCTGCACATCCTGCAAGAACAACGAGGAGCGTCACGAAGACTACGAGGATCGCTCGGTCCATACCTGTTCATGTCAAAGGAGGTGTTTGAGTGTTCCGTCTAGTAGGATAGTACCGTCAACGCCAGACTGGAAGCCACATCACCGAACGAAGCACCCGTAATTGTGGGAGAACATCCCACTCTTTTTATCCAAAGCCGCGGCCAACGACAGTGATGCTCTCCAATCGACAGGAGGACCTCCTGATTGCGGTCGCTTTGGCGGAGTTCAGCTACGAGACCGAAGATGTCGATCCCGACCTTGCCAACTATGCGTGGCAACTGGCTGCGGACCGACTCGTCACGTGGGATGTCACACCGGCTGAGGCCGTCGGAGCACTCAATATTGGAAACCACTGATACCGAACGACAGTAGTGTCGTTTTTTAGACAGGCTGAGTAGGGCAAGTACCTCGGAACTTGTCCCTGAGGTACTTCACTTCCTGCAACTTGTGGCGGATAGATACTAATCACCCCTTCCCTGTACTTGTCATGAGTTTCGTGAGCCGTTCAGAATAAAGAAACAAAGCAACGAGCTACCGGTGCCGTTGCGACTGGATGTCGTGTTTTTCGCCCCCGGGATGGGTGCGGGGCGGTCGAACTGCCCCGAGATAGCGAATGACTTCTGAGCGACAGCACCCACGAGACCGTGGTATTGATCGAACACCAGCTCACCGACAGCCCACAGAACCACCCTGGTCCGGCCTCGAGTTACGGGTTCCGAACGACCGGAGTCGTGAGTCACTCATTTCGTTCGTCGAGTGTGTTCTCGTCGAACTCACGCATGCAGACGTCGGTGCCGAGTATCGATCGTCGAACGTCTGGGGAAGTAATACTGCCGGACGTAAGTCGTGAAAGATTCTCGCCGTCCCGGGGTGGCGAGAATCTTCACACAGTTACGTCCGATAGTATAAATTGACGCAGTACATCGCCGCCGAGACGACTGGCCAGCTATTCAGGAAGCGTCATTATCACGAACGGCTCGGCTGGCACGAGCAGACGATGTCTCGGCAGGACGTCCGTGAGGAACTGCTTAATCGCCTCGCACGACCCGCATCACTGGCGACGAACCAGAGTCATTCCCATCCTGTTGAAGAACCAGATACGTTCCGGGTGAAGCCGACGTGGCAACTTCGAACGGGTCGACGGCCCGGCGAAAAGTAATCAGCAGTCGCCAGTACTCCAGCCCGCTGCTGAATATCGATCACGGACTCCATACGCATCACGCAATGTCTTCGACTTGACTGTGCTTCCAGCAGAGAGTTTATCGGCGCCGTGAGGCATGAGGCGCGCTCAACGGTGTGCCTCCATGTGGTTTCCAATGACTAATCCAAACCCGATTGACGACACTGCGGACGATTACAGCCGATTCGAGGCCAAACTCGTTGCCCGTGATCAGGATACAACTCGCGTCGTGACCGCAGATCTCGGCGAGACAACCGCCCGACAGCTCGTGACTGAACTCATCGATAACGGTGTGGTAACGCCGGTCCCTGGCAAGCGGGTGTTCGTCCACGAGCCAAGTGGGACCGCCTTTGACTCGAGCACTCAGCTTGCTGTCTTCCATCAAGGCTGGATGGCGGCCCACAACGCCGACAAGGGGGGTGAGTGATGCAGCAGACGCTCGCTGGCTGTGCCTTCTGCGACGCCCTGCCTGGCACTGAGGCCGGTGAGGCGCATACCTGGGGAAAAGACGAGCGAGTCTCTCACCCTATCTGTGTCGACTGCGCTATCCAGGCGGAGCCGGACCCTAACGAGCGCGATCACTGCACCTGCGATGGTTGTGGGCTCGTCGTCGACGCGCTTGCAGCCCTCACGCGGTTCCGCGTCGAACTCGGCCATCTCGAGGGCTCGCTACAGCTGTGTTCGAGGTGTAGTCCCGGAGGCCCGGCGACATACTGGACACGTGATCTTGAGGAGCACATCGTGAAGACTGCGTAAGTACTGGATGCGAATGTGAGAACATGCTGGAGATTCCTGTTGAGCAAGAAAATACGTCGATGGTTCTGAACAGAGAGCGACGTAACTCGCTGAACGAAGCAGAAATAATTCAGCGTGCGGTAGATATATGGCCGATCATATCGTTAGTTGGATGTAGGTGAACACTGATGGACTTGACTGATACTCCCGACGACATTCGTGATTCAACTGAGAGTCCACCTGATTTTACCGAATGGGACTCTCCTGAAGAGGTCTTGAAAGGAGGTCCAACACGAGAACGATTGCTCAGTGTTATTTTACAGTTACGGACTCCAACAAAAGTGTCCAGAATTGCAGAGCAAGCAGACTGCGATACTGAGACTGCAAGGGACTACCTTGAATGGTTCACCTCGATGGGAATGACGCGTGAGATCTCGGGACGACCTGTGAGATACGAACGCAACGAATCGTATCTCCAGTGGCGCAGAGTTGAGCAAATCCGAGACGAATATTCTGAGGCAGAGATCGTCAAAGAGCTCAAAGAGACGATGAAACGAATCGAGGAGCATCGTGCCCAGTTCGATGCTGACAGTCCGGAAGACGTGTCTCTCATGGATCGCACCGAGGAAGCGTCGGTCGAAGAAGTGTGGGAAGCACTGAGTGAGTGGAAAACGCTCAAACAACGCGCAGAGCTGTTAGATACAGCACGTCAGAACGACCATCCCTCGAGTGGCGGTGCCAAAGTCGATGCCTGAACGCCGGCCAGTTGACGACGATACTGTCCCAGAGGTCGGTGGCATCGATACCGACATTCTCGAACAAATTGGGCAGCATCTTGAACGAACCAATCGCTTTTCAGAGACCGTCTTTCAGCCGGAGTACGCACCAAGTTCAGTCGTCGCTGAATACGACATGGGGTACTTTCCAACTGCTATCGAGCGTGCGTATCTTCAGGTTCGCTGGTACGAGACAGACGATTTCAACATCCACTACTCTGAACAATACGACACCGGAGACCGCTGGGAGTGTCGGTGGGACCGCCATCCAAATGATCACAATACTCGCTCACATTTTCATCCGCCTCCAGATGCAGCGACACCAGGGGATGATGTAGAGTATGAGGAAGACTGGCGAGATATACTCTCGGACGTACTTGGCGACTTAGACGATCGAATCGAAGCGTTTTGGGAGTAAATCTGACCGCATCTCACTCATATCAGTACATCTTTGTGAGACTATCTATATTTTCTATCAGCGGCGTTGGCTTCGAACCACTGTTTGGAAGCACCGGGTGACCCAACGCCGCCTTTTGATCGTGACTGACAGAGTGGAATGACTGTTCGTTGAAAGAGTCTGTGGTGCTGCCAAATAGTCGCCGGAAGTCTGAAGTCCATGAACTTCGAACAAGTGACTATGACTGCTGACGATCGAATTCGTCCTGACGGCGGGATCGATGCATTAGATCCACCACCAACAGACATTCTGGATGAGGAAACGCTCGAGCCAAAGGCGCTGGCCCAGAATGCGCCGAAGCTCGAGATAGTAATGCAGCTGCTCAACCAGCCAGCACTCGCCCGTGTGTACGTGTATGTCTGCTACTGGGGGCCGGTTTCACCGCCGGAGATCATGGACGCTCTCGAGCTCTCAAAATCGACGGCCTATGAATACGTCGACCGGCTGGTTGACTTTGGGCTCGTTGATCGAGATGAATCGACGCGTCCGCAGCAGCTGACTGCTGAGCCCCTCATCATTGTCGAGCAGTACGCGCCGATCGTGATCACACCAACAGTCCTGCATGCGCTTGCACTCCAGGAGGTTGACGACGATATCGACTACTTCTTGGACCGTTACGGAACTGGAAAACTCATCGCTGCACTAAGGGGTGCAGGGCTCCATTTCGCGGGGAAGACAACCCAACGGATGGTCGCCACCGATATCGATGTTCGAGAGACCGAGTCGATGATGGTCATCTATGCGCTCCAGCCTGCACTCGCTGTTGGGAGAGAACACGACCCTTTCTTCGAGTATCTGTTTCCCGATGTCGCCGACCAGATGGAGCTTCCTGATCTTGACGGCGCAGATGGTGCCCCAGCGAAGTCAGAGCCGCACGAGTGAGTTCGTTCGATGGGCCATGCAAATCCACTATCGGCTGAGAAGGATGTCCTTGTCGATGCGAACATCGTCTTCGCGATCGGTCACCCTACCAACCCACAATACGCACGATTTAGGAGTGCTGTCCGTAACGCGGGCGTTGTGGTGAAACTTCCCCAGCGTGTTATTGGGGAACTCGGCGGCTCAGATACAGAGCGCGTACGGACAGCCATCGACGAGGGATGGGCCGAAATCATCGATGCACCTGCACCAACAGATGGCGACGCTGTCGCAGCCAGCGATATCGCCATGCGTACTATTGCTGCTGAAACCGACCAGCCTGAGCATGAGGTCGAAAAGACCGATGCGATCCTTGCAGGGCTAGTCGTCCAATACGTCAGAGACCGCTCAACACGCGGTGTGATCGTCCTCACTGATGATCAGCCTGCCAGAGAGGGTATTAAAAATGCCGTCACTGCGCAGGGGTATACCGATGCAATCTCTGTCTACGGATTAGCGGACATCATTGGCGATGACCCAGGCGACTCGATGCGATTAATCTGAGTCGATCCAGTCGTCTCGTGCGTTCTGTACCACCTCCTAATCTCGGAAGCTTCATCACTCAATACATATACATAAATTCAAACATGTACGATCTCACCAAATTCCAGCGTGACATCTTATACGTGATCGCCGGCCAAGACGAGCCACATGGCCTCGCGGTCCAAGATGAACTCGAGGAGTACTACGAGAACGAGATCAACCATGGACGACTGTACCCGAATCTCGACGAGGTCGTCGACAAAGGGCTCGTCGAGAAAGGCAAGGTCGATCGTCGGACGAACTCCTACACGATCACAGCGCGTGGGCGACGCGAACTCGAGGCCCGTCGCGAATGGGAAGAGCAGTACGTCGGTGAGCTACTCTCGAGTTCGGAGTGAGACGGTTACGACCGCTGATCGTGCGCGCTAGATCTGATCTCCCGAGTACTCTATTACAACCATAGTTTCAGGATGGCGTGAATGGAACGAGAGTCAGCTAGTGGTATAAAGAACCGATTAGTTGGATTACCTTACATCTACGTACGTGTAGAATAACAAATATCATCTCGCCTGAATGGCTAGGCCATGGACGACCTTACAGGATTCCAACGAGACCTGCTGTACGTGATCGCGGGCGCTGACCAGCCATCTGGACAGGATGTCAAAGACGAGATCGAGCAGTACTACAGTTCAGAGATCAATCACGGTCGGCTATACCCGAATCTCGATACGGTCGTGAATAAGGAACTCGTCGAGAAAGGACAACTCGACAGGCGCACAAACTACTACACAATTACAGACGAGGGAGAGCAAGCGATCGAGGATCGTTATGAGTGGGAATCCCAGTACATCGACTAATCGAAATCGGAAGTGATCTGGATTCTTGCTTTGCCCTCCCGAATCGGTAAGTACAGGCGACCCACAGATCGTTCGGTACAGCGACCGAATCAACCTACACAACTTCTTATAAGTCGTCGAAGTCAGCAACGGTAGTCGCCATGCCGAGAAACATCAACCCAAACCCAGCGGCACCTGCCGGGATCGAGTTCTGTAGGAGGAATCCGCCGGTGAACGCACTAACACCGCCAACAATAGCTCCACGCTTCCTTGCCGGGGCGGCCTCACGAGAGAGAGAAATAAACGTTCGGCGATGTGCTATCATCATTGAACTCACAGCCACATAGAGCGGTAATAGTGAGATTGTAAGCAAGTGATCTGTCGCAGCGAATTCTGCGACGGATGCCGTAACTAACAGTCCAACAAGTAGTGACACAGCGTACCGGAGGGCACGACGCATATCCCGAACTGTGGTTACTGCGGCTAAAAAACCATCTGTGTTACATACACTGGTCGACTGGTTTTTCCGGTTATTATGCATCTGTAGTATGCGGATGGGTCACTGAAACAGCTGTGAAGGAGTAGGTCTCGGTAAGTGGCTTGCAACCATCGCTTTCGATAATAGGGTGAAAGCCCCTGGCGCGCTCGAGTCCCGCGCCTGGCGAGACGCACGCGTCTCGCCGCCCTTCGCTCGTTTCACTCGCGAAGACCTCGCTGCGCTCCTCACAGGTTGCGGTGCTTGCGTCGGCGGGGTTCCTCGAGCGCGCCAGCCCCTTTCAGCCCCACCCACGTGGACTGATCGGGATGCTGTTGCGTTGGTTGCCCGCTCTTGGTATTCGGCCCGCCCCGCTCGCCGCGTGCCGCCCTCCGCATCGCTCGCGACCGACCATTCCGGGCTGCGGTTCGCTCCTGGCGTCGCTCACCGTTCCGGGCTAAAATGAATCTGGTCTCGGCGCCAGCATTAAGCGCGTTTTCGGTTGCGCCCCTCGCGGGCTTTCGCGTTCCAGCGCTTGGTGCCGCCTGCGCTGTCGCGCGCCACACCGCGGCGCGCGTTCTCGTCGACAGTCGCGCTGGACACGGACCCGCAGTCCGGGCCGGACACGAGAAACGGCTTAAAGCTGGCCGCTCGCTCCGGGCGGGTCGCCGAGGCGCTCACACCGTTCGCGCCTCGAGCCCTGCCTCGCTTCGCTCGGCAGGACGCCGCGCGGTGCTGGTTGGGACACCGCATTCAGGCGCGCTCTCGCTCGCGCCCAGATGGGCGCTCGCGAAGGCGCGAGCGCGAGCGCGCAGATGGATCTAGTCGGTCGATGTCGTCGGAAAACCGCGATGTCACAGCATCGCGGTGGCAGGCGCGTGAGCGCCTTCAGCGGTACTGGTGTGTACCAATGTCTAGTAATAACTCGAGTAGCAAGGTCGTTACGGTCGATGAACAGGCACTCAAACAGGCGGACGAGCAGACAGTCGATGAAGACGGCTTCCCGGTCGTCGACGAGACGCCGGAATTCGAGGCAACGGTCGAGCAAGAAGTCCAAGCAAAGGTGGATGCAAACCACCCAGACGGGATCGTCGATACAAGCGATGAGCGAATTTACGGTGCCACCCTCGAGCAGGAAGAGCGGATTCGAGCACGAGAGGATGAACTTGAACTGATCAGTGCCCAGGCCGAGATGGGGCTGCAGGAAGGTCGTGCAAAGCGGACACGAGCGATCGCTGCGGACCAGAGCAAAGCGCGGCGTTTGGAATTCCAAAAACGGGCGGCGAGCGTGGACCCAATGGTGGACCCGGAGCGGGCGGATCCTCGTACAGAACTTACTCAGGAGCAGTTGGCGGCCGTGAACAAGCAGTCGATGCGACTCGCGAAGCAGTTGGATGGCTGGTCCCGAGCGGCGATCAGCCGGCGGTTGAGTGAGGCCGTCGTCAGTGGCCAAGACCTGACGAGTGCGGTCGTCAACGTGTTCGAGGAACTGCAGACGGCGCCCGGACACGTCATCCCCATTGGGAAACTCGAGGAGGTTGCTCGAAAAGAGGTGAGCATCGAAGGGCGTGTCGAAACCCTGTGGGATCCCTCGCATCCAAGCATCGCACAGGTCGGGCTCATCGCAGATGATAGTGGCCAGACGCGTGTGACGATCTGGAAGTCCTCAGACGCGCCGTGGATTGAGGAAGGCGAGCAGGTGCGCATTTACAAGGCTGCCCGGAACTGGCACGAGGGCCGTGTCTCACTGGCCGTGACTGGCTGGACGACGATCCACTTCCCCGAGCGCGGCTGCTGGTGGGAATAGCCGAAGCAGACCCCTTTTTTGCTGGTGTGAACGCAGTCACCGCCACCTCCCACCACCTCCACGGTCCGGGCTGCTCACGGCCGGTGGCCGTTGTGCTGCCGGGCTTTCGCCACAGCATGAATCTGTTTCATGACGCTGCTATCTACTGGTGAGTTTCTGTGCCCTACAAGTGGGTGAAGGGTAGTCAGAACTGTTCATTGCCCTTCGTGAACATCATGGCTTTCAGAGAGATTTACGAGACAACATTCGACGAAGACGTCCAGCCCGCCTCGAGCGCCAGTCCGTGTCCCAACTGCAACGGACGGGTGACCACCAACGCAGTCGAAACTCGTTGTGAAGACTGTGGTCTCCTTATCGAACCGCAACAATACCAGGCCCAGAAAAGAGTCAATTCCACTTAGATAGAATGCCATTGAGAAAAACTACACAAGTATTGGAACAAGATATTTACTGGAGTAACAACATAGATTTGGATAATGCCAGAATGTGATGGCTGTGGCTCTCATGTCACGGAAAACTACTACCGGGTTTTCGCTGTTAATGGTGATCTGCCAGCGTGTATCCATTGTGCCAGCAACCGTGAAGCTCGAGAAGCAGGACTTCGCCAGCAATAGCGTCTAAGTGAACTTATTCCCAAGATCTTCTCTACCGGACTGGAACCTGCATCGAGACGTGAGATCATACAACTCACTATGCTCTGTTGAACGCAAGACGGCGGCAGTATTGGAATTTTGACATCCAGATTAATGGCGTTAGATCTCCTGTACTGCTGGTTTTGAGATCTGGATGATGTGGGAGGAGTACAGTTCGTTGATTCTGCAACCATCAGAATTAGGTCACTTTGTGAGAATCCGTACGTGGATGACGGCGATGTCTCTGGCGGATACGTCCAGAGAAAGAGAGCAGGCGGCGAGCCCTAACTCGCCGCCTGCGATAGGTTATGCACGATACACTTGCGCGTGAGCTCTCGGAACTGGCCGTGCCAGCTCCGAGAGCGTAACTTCTCACCGTCATCCTTCAGCAGTGAGAACGCAGTCTCACTCAGTGTCCGCTGATGGTACAGATCTTCGTCCATCCGAGCGTTATGCGCTTTCTTCAGCGCATTGTGCTCCTTGTGTTTGATTAGCGGTCGTGTCGCGCCAGCGCGACACTCCTCTCTGAGATCTGACCACGAATAGTTCGCATCTGCAAGGAACTCTTGCAGGTCTTCGGCGTTGCGCCGATAGACCTGCAAGCCGATGTGTCCGTCCCACTTGCGCTTCGTCGTGAAATGAACGTCTTTGATCGCCAGTGACTCTGTATCGACCAAAACCGTCGTCTTCAGCTTATGAAACGAGAAGCCAGCACGATTCCGGTAATGATAGCTGGTCTGATCTCGCTGGAAGCCACTGGCGTCGATTGCTGCTGTTCCCGACCAGCCAGCCTGCTCCGCACTGCGGCGGAGCAGGCTGCGGAGCTCACGCATGTCGACCTGTTGCTCCCATCGACAGAGCGTGGTGTGATCCGGCGATTTGTCGATGTTGAGCTCTTCACGGATGGCTCTGGAGTCATTGAACCATGCTTCAGTCTCTCGGAAATCTTTGTCGAGTTCCGCATGCAAGAGGATAAACGCGATCTGAGCCCACTCGGCGAACCCGCTGGCGCCGTCCGGCGCAGCGGGTTCGTCAGGGTTATCGACGTGCTGTTTGGCAAGATTCTTACACTGCCGTATGATCGGTCTTTTCGACCTCATATCGACAGACGGCGTCCAATTCCCCACAAGCCTCACGGAAATCAGCCGAGAACAAGGCTGAAACTGGTGCTATTCGACGCTGCAACAGAGCAACTCACTACCCAATCAATGACTGATCGAGATTCTGACTTTGAGGAGCTTCGTCCGACCGGTGAAGCGTCACATATCCCAGATGAGAGACTCAGAGAGTGTACTGACAGTGAGCCTGATCGACAGCGGATCGCGACGGTGACGACTGGATATCCGGACACTCCAACGGAAACGGATACCGAGTGTCGCTCCTGTGGCGCACCGATTCCAGCCGACCGAACCAAATGCCTGTTCTGTCTCGCGAATCATCTCGAAGACTGCTCTTCTGAGACAGACGCACCAGCAACAGAGTGGACACTGCTTGGCGTCGTCCACATGCTTGTCGAGTCGTCGACGTTCTACGGCGCCGTCGCGAAAGGCGCGGCCGCTGCGACGCTCCTTGCCTCGAGTGCAACGGAATCAACCGTCGACGACTGCACGATCATCTACGATCTCGAAGACGAGCCCGCAGCCCAATTGACCGACCGATGGCCCGTGCTTCCTGCTGCAGTACGGATCTCGTCCACTAACGGTGAGCAGCTTTTCGCAGCGGCCCATGATCGAACAGCGTGGACTGACCAATCAGCGGTGGATAGCGACTGCGAACCAACAACCTATCTCTACGACGAGGGTGGATCCGGCATTCGCGATGAGCAGCGACTTGCGACGGTGCTCGACAATGTCGGTGATGATGCGTGGCTAGTTCCTGCAATTGCCCTCCAGCAGGCACCTCAAGAACGTGAACCTGAGCATCAAGATAGTGGCATTCCCACCAAAGAATGCCTCGAGTGTCACCAGTGCGGACGCACAACTGATCATCGATTCAGCGGTCATGAATCGGTTCCCGACGAAACCTGGACCGGCCACGCAATCTGGGAGTGCCAGGTCTGCGGGACGCCGCGCTATGGGCCGAGCCCAGAATGACTTGCTCCGCGTCAGGGCTTAACCAACAGACGGCGATGGTGCAGCGTGGCTGTTGGTTAACAGAACGGTCGCCCGTGCTATCGTGTCATGTTTGTCTGCGCCGCGATCGGCTGCGGCGCATTCAATGGACCCACGAAACACACCAGGATACAGACTGCATCGTGCACTCAGTCAACTCAACCATCTCGAGGGCGATCAACTGACTGACGCAGACAGGGAACGAATCGAGACAGCAACGGCGCTCTTGGAGGAAGTGAGTCTTCTCACTCGCTCCCCACATCCCAGGCTCTCCATAGACGTTTAAGTCATCCCGAGCCGATTGTGTAGACATGGCCACCGATCTCACCGAACGTGTCCAAGAGATCGCAGAAGCACGAGATGTCGCCGAGTCGGAGATCCTTGAACAGGCTCTGGAACGCGGTGTCGAAGATCTCTGGATCGATCTGGTTCTCTCGCGGTATGTCAACGACGAAATCGATCGGGAAACGGCAATTGACCTCGTTGGGCGAGATCGCGTCAAGCGTGCAGAGCGCGAACTCCAGGTAGTTGAAGACGATGTTCAGTGGGGTCTGAGTGCGTGATCGTCGCGGTCGCTGATACAGGCCCACTCATTCATCTCGACGAAATCGGTGCGGTTGACGTGCTGTCAGCAGTCGATGGATTGCTCATCCCTCAGACCGTGTACGAGGAACTCAAGGCAGGTACAGTTCCACCTGCACTCAGCAATCTCGAGTACGAACTCGTCGAGGCTGATCCGACTGAACTCACAGTGAATCTGAACCTCGATCCCGGTGAAACTGCCGCTCTTGCGGTTGCGTCCGACCGCTCAGCTGTTCTGTTGACTGATGATCTTGAAGCGCGAGATGCTGCTAACGATCTCAGTATCGAAGTGCACGGTTCAATCGGTGTTATTGTTCTTGCGTATCATCGTGACCAACTTACGAAATCAAAAGCAGCCGAGCTAATGCGGGCACTACAAACAGAAACAAGCCTATTTATTACGGATTCAGTGGTTGAACAAGGGGTTTCGATGCTTGAAAACTCATCTTGATTTTATGCGCCGGTAATGGGTGCCAGCGCACTGGGTAAGACCAAGCGAACACTGACCAGAGCGTCGGCACAGTGAGGTATCCCAGATGCATATGATCATTTATTCGTTGGTAGAGGCATCGACAGCAGACGAGGCACTGTCAACCGGAAAGACCGTGTTCGACCGACTGGTTGGCGCGGAGCCGCATTCCTGCGCAGCGTTCGACTACTACGTCACCTTCGACAAAGAGGAGACAACAGTGGCTGGAAAAGCACGGTGGGGCGATCTACCGACAGCTGCACCCGTTACGTCCGACAAAGGTGAAGAACTCCTCGAGCGGGCCTGGGAGACCACCAAGAAAGAGTTCCAACGAAATCTGGACCGGGTGAAGCAAGCACTCGAGGAACGCAGCGACGATGAGATCATGCGCGACGAAGGCCTCGCTCGGCACGCCTTCCAGCGCGTCGGTGCCTCCCGTGGTCCGTCGATCTGCCTGTATGAGGCCCCGTTCCACGAGATCGTAGTTGAAGTTCGAACCGTCGACCTGTACGTACGCAAGCAGACGGCCGTAGTCACCGCGTCGGTCCGCCTGGCTGTCGAACTGCAGCGTGACCGTTTGGTCAGCGAGTTGGTCAGTCGCATACGCACTCGCGTTCTCACCCGCGGCTTGCAGGCACTCACGGCCCGCCTGCGTGTCCGGCACACCCTCGAATTCGCCGGGCGAGACCGACCCGTACGTTTCTGGTGTGTCAACACCCAGTAGTCGAACGGTATCGCTCGATCCGTTCTGGTATTCGATGTCGATTGTGTCGCCGTCGACGACGTTCGTCACCGTTACCGTCGTCGACTCGCTGATCGAGGTCGTCGTCTCGACCGACGGCCCCGTGACCGCCCCCGCTGAGGCCGTCATCCCAGTTGCAACGAGCGCTACGACTATGACTGCTGTCAGGAGTTTTCGTCGAACCACACTCACTGATCCGACTGCAATCGCCATCAGCTTATGTAATATCTATATGTATTTTTATATATGGATATTTTACCTGGCGTTGTGTCCAAGTCGCGGAAGCTCATCGCTACTTCATCGAATTGTTCTTTGTGGTCGAAGTCGCCGTCCATAAGGCTGCGAAGACAGCGCATGAAGCAGTAGTCATACTCTGAGGGGTAAATTTCAACCAGTGAATATTGTGTTGTGCCTGGTGGTCAGCGGCGCTTCGATCGCTGTTTTATGCGGAGAACGAACGATACAGGGATCCACTGTCTCTATGAGAACGGCGAGTGGCAGGTCCCCGACTGGATTGCTGACTCGACTGCAAGTCGAATTCAAAGCCGACAGTGGGAAGCGATCCAAGAGCAATCATTCGAGATCAATATCTCGCTGTCTCACTCGAAACCTGTACGATCTCTCGCTGATTAGAAATCAAAGCCCGCCACGGACCGGGCCGGAGGGGAGGTTGACGATCGGGGATCCGTCACGGACGCGGCGTCGCGTCCGGGCCGTACTCCAGGTCCCAGTCATCGAAGAGTGCCCGGAACTCCTCGCGCCTGCGTTCGATCTCTTCGTCAGTGAACTCCTCTTCCGCTTTCGTAAGTTCCTCGTCGTAGGTGAGTTCGACGGTCGCATAGACACCATCGCTCTCGATGATCCAACTTGGCAGACAATCGCTCATTATGGTAAAATAGTACTCGTACCCCTGGGCACCCATACACGCTGCGTTGTATCCCTTGTCGGTTATTTTTTCGAACGTCGTCTCAAATTCGGCCACAGACCGAGTCGGACCGACGTCGACGCTCGTCCCGGTTGGGGAACGGGAGAATGAAACGTCAAACGTCACGTACGACCATCGATACCGAGCGTCGAACGGGAGACACGGGTGCCCACAGTGCATCAGTACGATGTTGGGATACGGCTCGTCACTAGGGTCGTACATTCGACACTCGATCCACGACTGGAGGATCTCGAATTCGTCGACGATAAACGGTCTCGCCTCGATGTTGCCCATATAGAGCGATCAATCCGACCGCTTTTAGAGGTTCTGTTCATGCGGAAAAGAACGCGTCGGACAAAAGAGCAAGCGGCGTCCTTAGCCCGCGAGGGGCGGGCCAGCCGCGGCAGCAGAGACCGACTGCGCGGGCGTCCGGAGCCGCGGGACGCCATTCGCGCTCTCCACCCAATCGCCCGGATCCGTCGACTTGGCCTCGTCGTACTCCACCGACAGTTCCTCGTCCTGGACCACGAACGTGATTGCCCCGCCGGACTGGTGCTCGCTTGTGATATAGAAGTTGGGCGTGTCGCTGACTTCGTCGACGTTGGCCACTGCCTCTGTGGTCGGATGCTGCTTCGAGTAGTCTGCTGGCACGACAACGTGCTCCGGCGGACCCATACCGCTGATCCAGCCGGGACTGTTCATATTCGGCCACTCAGTAGTCGGTGCGGCGCCGTGGTGTTGGAGCGTGAGAACGTCTACGTCGCCATCCGCCTTCACGTTGGACGGGTCACGAGCGTCGCTCGCGATGTGGAAGCGTTTCTCCTGAGCCTCAACGGTCAGGGCAACCGATTCGGCGTCCACATCACTCCCGACGGGCGCGTCAGGGTGGACGACCTGGACATCGACGCTCGACCCAGGCTCGAGTGAATCGCCATCACCTGATGTGACGCTTGAGTGGAACTCCAGCTCGCCGGCCGTGTCGGCCTCCTCCAACGCGCTCTCGAGGTTACGCGCGGTCTTAGAGTCGGCCTTCGCGTTCCAGTAGACTTCCTCTACGTCGAAGTCCTCGAGCAGATACTCCCCGTACGAGACGTGGTCCTCGTGACCGTGCGTCAGGACGAGTTTGTCAATGGTGTTAACGCCGTTCTCCTCGAGTTGCTTCTTCAGTGAGCCGTCGTAGCTTATCTTGGAGGTCGACGCCGACCCGGCGTCGACGAGCAGGTTACCGTCCGGCGACTGGACCAAGACGCTCTGGCCTTTCCCGACGTCCAGGTAGGACACCTCGACGCGGCCGGCGTCCGGATCGTCGTCTTCATTGCTAAGTTGTTCAGCAGTCCAATCACCGACTGATAGTGTCTAGGGAAATGTTTTACCTATAGAGACACTGGTATTGGTAATGGATCGGCTCGACGACATCACGCTCGAAGAACTCTATGATCTAAAGGACCAGATCGACAAAGGGAAGCCGCGAGAACGTGTTCTCGCGGCGATTGGGCGTAAGCAGGGCGATCAACTGGAGACACTAGCTGATCGCCACGGTGTTGTCGAGAAAACGATTCGCAACTGGCTCGATCGGTTCAAGGAAGAACCGATCGAGCAGGCACCGTACGACGCTCCTCGACCAGGAGGTCCAGCAAAAATCGAGGGCGAAGACCGTGAGCAACTGTTCGAACAACTGCAACAGCCGCCGACCGAACTCGGCTACGACCAGCAAGCGTGGTCAGCGAAACTGTTGCTTCATCACGCCAAAGAGGAATACGGCGTCGAATACCACGAAACCTACGCGTACGACTTGCTGAAAGAGGCCGGGCTGTCCTTGCGGACAGCACGGCCTCAACATCATGAAGCCGACCCTGAAGAGAAAGCCGAGTTCCAAGAAACAGTCGAAAAAAACGACCCGAACTAACCGACAAAACCGTCGTTGTTGTCGATCAGTTCACCAAACACGTCGGAACTGTCCAACGACGTGGCTTCTACCCGATTGGCTCAAATCCGACAATAGAGGTTGCAACGTCGTGGGATTCAGTGACCGTGCTGGGCGCTGTCACCGACGACGGTGACAGCTTCTTCTGCTGGACAGAAGAGAATCTCACACGGAACCATGGGATTCGGCTGTTAGAGGCGTTAACCGAGCGGTTCGGTGAGGAGTTAGTGGTGTTTCTGGATCGAGCGGGCTACTTCTATGCGAGGGATCTCTGGGAGCACGTGAGTGGTGAGCGCGAGACCGAAACTGTCGGAGACAGTTCGGTCTCGTGCGTGCGCGGAGACGATCTCGAAGTCTGGTACTTCCCGTCAAAACTCCCCGAATTGAACGCCGTCGAAGGGTGTTGGGACCAGCTGCAAGAGTGGTTCAAGTATCGACTCGTCCCTGATCTCTCGTCGCTGAAAGACTACATCTCACGAGGTGTAAAAACAATCAGCGAACCCAGCATTTGGCCGTATCTTACCGGTAAAGATTCGAACTAATCACTATCAGTGGATACGGTAGTTGCTGGTGCACTCATCCACGACGTGAGCAAACTCGCCGAATTCGACGGGATGGCCGAGACGCCGGTCTACAACCTGCTCGGACATCCCTACTACGGCATCTACGTCGTTGCAGCAGTGGACCTGCCAGTCGAACTGGCACACATCGTGCTCTCCCATACGAGCCGAACACCGGTCGAGCCGGCGACGATCGAAGCGGAACTCATCAGGAGAGCCGACGAAGTCGCAGCAGCCGCCATCCGGTCACAGGCGACAGATGACCTTCGAACCGTATAACCGCTGCACCGAACGGTCGGTGCTTCCCCTGTACTTACCGTAGCAAGTGGTCATCTCTCACTTGCGGAAAAACCAGAGAGCAATGCAGTTTTTCGTGCCCCAACAGGGGTAGAGGCAACATCCAATGAGCGATACACCAGAGCAACCTCGAAACTCGAGCGAACTCTCTCCAGCACAGCGGCTCGAGGCACCAAACACACGGCTGATTGACGCCAGCATTGCGACGATCAATGATATGGAGACGCTTCGAGCCTGCATCGCCTACGAAAACCAGCACCAACAACGTGTTCCGATCCTCCGCCTGCTCGAGAAGCGGGCTATCGAACTCCGCTCACAGGACGACGATGACTAACTCGATACTGCCAGTGTCAGATTGCAGGACGACCGGGAGGCACCCTGCCAATTCCTTGGCTGTGCCCCAAACTCGTTTCGAGTCTCCGTGGCCGTGAACTCGCTCAACTCACCAAACTTGACTTGTGTCCTCCGAAAAGCGTGCGCTGACGGTCATACGTACGAATTAACACAAGGCGGTAAGGACTTCTCTTGTGTGCCATGCACCCCTGTCCCACTTTCACTTTCGCTCCGCTGTCTGTGGGTTTATATATTATGAATAATATCTTCTGAGACGTGTCACGAACCCGCTTACTCCATATCAGCGACACTCATCTCGGGAAGCGACAGTACGGCTCGGACATTCGTCGCGAAGACTTTGCTGATGCCTTTGAACGTACGATTGATATTGCCGTCGAACGCGATGTCGACGCCGTGATTCACACCGGCGATCTCTTCGATGATCCCGTCCCATCGCTCGAGACAATCGTCCGTGCTGCCGATGTTATCAAATCGCTTGAAGAGAACGATATCCCCTTCTATGGGATTGTCGGCAATCACGAACGGAAAAATGACGAGCAGTGGCTTGATCTCCTACGGCGGACGAGCACCGCTAGTCGGCTGGGGAAGCAACCGACGCTCGTCGGTGACGTTGCACTCTACGGGATAGACGCGGTGCGCCCGAGCATCTGGAATAGCGTCGACTTCGAACTTGAGGAGCCGCCGGAGGAAGCAGCATGGAAAATCCTCTGTATGCACGAACTCCTCTCACCAATGGTCTCCGGTAAGGGCCGAGTTTACCCGGCTTCGGAAGTGCTCGATCGTGTCGACATCGACATTGATGGACTAGCACTCGGCGATCTTCATCAGCCAGAGAGTACGACGGTCAACGGAACGGACGTCTGGTACGCGAGTGCTACTGAACGTGGTGGGAAGGATCAAGAAGAGACTGGCGTCGTCCAGCTTATCGACGTCGATAACAGCGGTATCACCCGTCGCCAGCTCGAAGTCGACACGCGGCCGTTCGCTGTATTTACCATCAACTTCGGGGAGCACGACGGCGCCCAGCATGCCCGCGATGTGGTCAACCGCCATGACCTCGACGGCGCCGTCGCAAAGATCGAACTCACGGGAGATCGGAGCTCTGTGACCGCGATGGAGGTGGCACAGATGGCTCGCGACGCCGGTGCTGAGGTCGTGAGTGTCGACGACAATCGCGGCCGCGTTGACCTCGATGTCGAATCGATCGAGGCGATGTCGCTGCAAGGGCTAGACGCTGCTATCGATGAGAAGCTCGCAGAAGAAGACCTGACAGAGGTGGCCCTTGAAATCGACAGGCGTGTCCGAGAAGGTGACGCGCAGGACACGAACGTGAATCGGGTCGCTGACGAGCTGGACAGCCCGCTACGCGAAGCACAGCAGCGGACGTTCGAAGACGTTGACGTCCCAGATGCAGAGAAGAACGCAACAGCGGAGGCACACGAATGAAGATCACGAACCTACAACTCCAGAACATCCGGAGTTACAGCGAAGAAAGCGTCGAGTTCGCAGAAGGAACGTTGCTGGTTCATGGTGACAACGGGGCTGGGAAGACGACGCTTCTGATGTCCATCTTCGGTGGGTTGTTCCTCTCGAAGATTCGTAACGTTGGATCGAACGACTTCAACCTTGACGACATCGTGAGACGTGGAGAGCGTGAGGGGAAGATTGAACTCACATTCGAGGTTGAGGGAACGCCATATACCTCAACGTGGAATATCGACACTGAGGGATCGAACTCGGCTACACTCGAGTCTCCCGCGCTTGAGGGTCCGGTCTCTGGTATTCGTGACGTGCGCTCAGAGATCATCGATGTCGTCGGAATGGACGAGGACAGTTTCTCGAGTTCTGTGTACGTGCAACAAGGAGAGGTCGACCGTCTCTTCGATGACGGCGCTCGGGCAGAACTCATCGACGACCTCCTCGGTCTTGACCGGATCGACCGGTACCGCGTTCGAATGAAGGGGGCGCGCCGCGCGGCGAATCGCCTTGTTACCGAGAATGAGCAGGCAGCACAGAATCACCGCGAGACGATTGACGAGGAATTCGACCACGACGTCAGAGGGTACGAGTCGAAGATCGCCGACGTTGAGGACGACATCAGCAACAAGGAGGCCGAACTGGCAGAAGTCGAAGGCTATCTCGAGCAACTGGAGGATGCGAAAGACGATCTCGAATCGACGATTGAGCAACACGACGAACTAGTTGAAAAGCTAGAGGAGGCTGAATCGAAGCGCGATTGCCTCTTTGACGACCGGGCCGACGAACAGCTCGCCATCGAGGAAGCCGAAAAAGCGATCGAAGAGGCTGAATCGGAGATCGCCGCCCTCGAAGCGGAAATCAACGAAACGGCCGCAGCGATTGGTGAACTCGGAACTCCCGATACGGCAGATCCAATCGATGTCGACCTATCCGGAAAGGATGAGGCGAAACAGACGCTCAGCGACGCACAGGACGTAGTCGAAACAAGGAAGGTAGCGAAGACTGACGCTGGGAGCACTCTAGAGCAAGCTGAGGATGAACGTGACCGGCTGGTCGACGAGCGTGACGAACTGGTTGACGAGAGAGAAAAGTTGAGCGAGACGCTGGATGGCCTCGAAGGAAAAATCGAAGAGGCGCAGTCCAAAGTGGACGCCGCTGAAGATGACCTCACTGACGCGAAGGAGGTGCGTGACGAGACGACGGAACTGTTCCTCTCCCCGGATCTGTGCCCAGACACTATCGAAGATTCGACTAGAAACGTCGTTGAGTCGCAGGTGGACGACCTCACGACTGAGAAAAACGATCTCGAGCAGGAACTGGCTCGAAAAGAGGCGTCCCTGGATGCTGCTGAGCAGCGTGTCGACGAAATTGTTGACGACGTTGATACTGCTGAAAGCGAGATCGACGACCTCGAAGACCGGATCGAGAACGTCGAGGCAAACCTCGAAACCGCACGTAACGAACTGGAGGACGCTCAGACTGAACTTGAGGACGATGTTGATGTTCTCCAGGGGGATCTCGAGAAATTCGATCTGTCGGCCTCGGTCGACGAACTCCAGAATCTAATAGATGATCTGATCCCTGAGAAGAAAGCTGAGATACAGACAGCCATCGAGGAAGCCAACAATCGGGTCACTGAACTGGAGACACGGAAATCCACGCTCGAGGACGACCGGAAAGAGATGGAGGCGCTTGATGGCGTCGCAACGTGCCCGAAATGTGGTCAGGACGTCGAGCCTCAGCACGTCGAAAACGAGCTTGAGGACATCGACACAGAACTGGACGAACTCGAGGTAAAACTCGAGGAAGCGGAGGCGGAACGTGACGACCTTACTGATCGTCGCGATGAGTTGGATGCTCTTCGAGAGCGGGCGATCGAACTTCGATCCTTCCGTGAGGAAACTGTCGACGTCGAAACCGAACGTGTCGATGACCTCTCAGATGAACTGGAGGATCTTGAGATAGAGATTGAGGAGAAAAAAGAGAATCTCGATGGGGCAAAACAGGACCTCGAGGACGCTGAATCCACCACTGACGAACTCCGAACCGAAATCGATGTCCTCGAATCGGAAATCGCGGATCTCGACTCAGAGATCGAAGAAGGCGAGGAAGTACTGGAAGCGTTTGACCGTGTTGCGGAACTTCAGAACGAGCTGGAGGATCACGAATCCGAACTCGAGGAGTTGGAGCGCGAGCATGGCGACACCGAGGCAGAGATTGCAGAAGCCAAAGCGGACATCGCAGAACTCAAAGAGCAGATTGAGACACAGTGTGAAGCCGTCGACGAGGCTGAATCCGAACTCGAAGTTGCCAAAGATTCGGTAGCGACTGCAGAGGAGCAGCGGGAACTCGTTTCTGACGCGGTTGACGCGTACGACAAAATCGACGACCTCGAGACAGATATCGAAAGCCGCAGACAGGATATCGATCACGCGCAGGACACTATCGAGAACCTCAACACACAGATCACCGACGCCGAGGACGAGATCGAGGAATTAGAGTCAGAGATCGGTGAGATGGATATCGAGGAGTCGCGCGAAAAACTGGAGGACGTCGAGGAGCGGATCGGTGAGCGCGAAGAAACCGTTGCGGACCTCGAAGACGAGGTACAGTCTCTCAGGGAGGATCGGCGCGTCTTCGAAAATGAACTCGAGCGACTCCAGCGCTTCCACGAACGACTCGACATCGCCGAGGAGAAACGTGAGTGGGCACAGGCCCGCCACGACGAGTTCGACCGGATGATCGGCATCTACCAGAGCGCCAAATCCGACCTCCGCGAGCAGTACCTCGCATACGTCAACGAGTACACGAACGATATCTTCAGCGACATCTACAAGAACAGCAGCTACCAGCAGGTTCGCATTCTCGAAGAGGGGCCGGACGGCACGCCGTACGCGATCCAGCTCTTGCGTGATGACGGGACGCTCGAACACCCGAGCAACGCCAGTGGCGGTGAGCGGGCAATCGTCAACCTCGCGCTTCGTGCTGGGATCTACAAACTCATCGCAGAGATGCGCGAAGGGAATGCCGGCCGCCTCCCGCCGTTCATCCTCGACGAGCCGACGACATTCCTCGACGATGGACACGTCGGGCGACTCGAGGACATGCTCGACAGCATCTCCGAATGGGACGTTCCCCAGGTACTCGTCGTTTCGCACGACGAACGCCTCATTCAGGGGGCGGAACACGAGATAGAGGTCTCGATCGATGAGGAGACGAACGCCAGTCGGGTTGACTTCCGACGCGGCGGCCACACTACGGGTGACGACTAGATGGACGAGCGCGCGTTCGACGTCATCCGCCAACTCGCCGAGCGCGTCGATGCCGGTGTTCCCCGAGAAGTAGATGATCAGGCAACGCATGCTCGCGACCTATTCGATCTTCTCACCCATGATGGGGGGACGGTTGATCCACTCGGCGACCCGGAGTACTTCAAAACTCGAAAGACCGAACTCGGGACATGGACTGACGACCCGTGGGGCGATCCCACGTATGGCGTCGACGCCAGCACGACCCGCCCCCTCGAGTACAACAACGGACTCGTCGTCGACACGGCCCATGCGAAAATCGGTGTGAGCGGTGCCGACGCCGACCGGACACCTGAACAGCGTGGGACTATCGTGACTGGGGTCTACCTCGAAGACGACGACGTCAGGCTCCAGCAGGAGCGGATCGAACTCAGTGATGTCGAGGGGGAAATCGTCCGCATTCCGGTGATGCGACAGCGGACAAACGTCACCTCGATCCTCACGTCCACGGTACAGCGACTCGCAGAGGGGCGTCACGCCCGTCGTTGTCTGGAAGATATCGACGGCCCGTTGTTCCTCGACGGTTCGGTGTACCCGCTCAGCGTCATCTACTGGACGCTTCTGGAACGTGCAGGGCAGGGTGCACCTGTTGGTAACTGGGATCTACCTAAGGAAGTGATCCGAAACTACGTCGCAGTCGTCGACGCCTGCTATGAGCAAGACGTCCCCGTACTCGGCGTCGTCAAAACGTCCTCGATGGGCGAACTCACGGAGTCACTTCGCGAGAAAATCAGCCAGAACAATCTGCGTGGCCCACGCCGAACGCTTCGAGATGTTCCGTGGCTCCGCGACCACCAGTTCGTTGGCGAGGTGCTTCGCGACTCGAGTCTGAACCACCTCACGTACACCTCCTGGTTCGTCCAACAGCGCGTAGAGTTACGTGGTAACTCATTCGCCCTGCTCGAGGCGGTCGAGGACGATCTCGAGCACGGTCGGCCGGCCGACTATCGACGCGCATTCGCGTATGTGCGGACACCGAAGACGGGTAACGTCTTCCGCATCGAGACGCCAGTGCTATTCCTCGCCGACGACGAGCGCCGTGAACAGGTACTGCTGAAGGCGCTCAAGGAAGTCGCGCGTCAAGGCGACGTTCCGCGCGCTGTCGCACGCGCCGACCGCATCGCCCGCATCAGCCCCGATAACCGCGAAGCAATCCGCGGTGCGCTCCAGACGGTCGAACCGGCGTTCGACTACAACCGCGACGGCCGCTGGAGCCACCTCGAAGACTCCCGTACCTATGAGTGACAATATCGACGACATCCTGAACAGTGATCCGGTTGCAAACAACGAGAACGAACAGAACCCCGACCAAGACGAAGGAGTAACTGACAACGAGACCGGCGACACCCAGGTTCCAGAACGGTCCGTCCCCAATGGTGTATCCGCTCCTGCTGACGACGAGCTCGGTCATGTCCTCGCGAGCGAAGAGATCCACGTTAGCCGACGTGACTATCAGATTAATGCGTTCATCAGGACTGCGGCTCGCGACGATATCCGGCTTGGCGACTACGTGCAGATCCCGTATCCTGACGCCGGTACGGAGCTGTTCGCGGTGACGGACGCGCTCCGCTACGAACCATATACGGATCTTGACGACAAGTCCGACGCACACAACCAGATCAGCGCGTACGTCGACCTTGACGAGTCTGAGTACGTCCAAGTTGCGGAGTTGAAACCGCTCGCGATCCTGAAAAACGTGGGCACGGACGACATCGAAAGTGGAATCGTTAACCGAATCCCAAAGCCGAACTCCCCGACTCGCCTCGCTCGTGACGAGGATTGCTTGCGGACGGGGCTCAATATTCCGGGTGACGGTATCTTCGCTGGGTGGCTCTCGATCGGCGGTGAAGCGATGACCGTCGACGGCGATGACTTCCCCTACTACCTCCACAATCCGGGTATTGACCCCAAAACGGGAGAGGTAGAGGACGGTGAGCCCGCCGTGTTCCGTCACGCCCTCATCGCCGGTTCGACAGGGAAAGGAAAGACGCACTTCACGAAGAACGTACTTCGCCAGTTCGTCTCCGGGAAGCGCTATCCAATTCGTCACCATGACACCGGAGAAGAGCAGCAGCGTCGACTCAACCTGATTATTTGGTCCCGTCACAAACTCGTCTAGAGTTCGCCTCTGGTAGCGTCAACTGACACCTCCAATGTGATGGCTGTTTTGGCTGAACGCTCGAGCAGTTCGTCGGCGAACGCCGCGAACTGCTCGGACTCGGCATATCTCACGAGATTGAGCCAGAGGAGCGATTCTAAGCCGGACTCTGTCCATCTCATCCACTGGTTTTTACACCGCTTCGAGATTTCGCCCATGGCTCGTTCGACCACGTTCGACGTCCACAGAACCTCTTGTCCCTCGAGTGCGAGTTCGGCGAACGTGACGGTTGCTTCTGCCCATTTTCGGAGGTACGCCGCTGCTTTTGGAGAGTCCTGTTGCTCTAAGCGCCACGCCTCCTTCGTGAGGTTCTCGAGCGTTTGGGCGATCCGCTCGCGGATCGCCAAACGCTCATTCCTCGGTGCATGGAGCGCAACCGAGTTTTTCAGATGGAACAAGTCGTTTGTGACGTCTGAGGCGATCGCTTTCCGCGTTTCGAGCGAAAAGGTACCGTCCTTCCACAGCTTGTATCCAAGCGTTCGACCGACATGAACGAGATCGAGCTGATGAGATCGATAGCTGGTCTCGAAGGCGTCGACGAGGGATTCCTCGGCGTCACTGACGACCGTCGCGTCGTCAGTGATCGCCTCGTTCTCTTCGAGATCTTCTGCTGTATCGTCCCACGGCTCGTTAACATTGACGTCTAAGAGCGTGGTTTCCGCGTTGTCTTCGGTGATCTGTCCGAGAGTGACGTTGACGTCGTGGTACGTGCAGTGATCGTCCTGGCTATGACACTTCGTTCCGTCAGGAACGACAGTGTCTGCATTCGTCCCAGGAAGCCGATCACGAACGAAGTCACCGAGTTTGCTGCCGTACTCACGGACTCGGCGGTTGATCGTCGTTCTCGAAGGCATCGGAGTGAAGCCGTCGCCGTGGGCGACGGCATCACGAAAGCTGAGCGACGTAGCGAGTTCGGTACTCTGGAGTGAAATATCCTCTTGATAGATGCGCTGCCCATCGAATTTGATGAGATCTTCGAGAGGGCGGAAGTAGGTAGGATTGTCACCGGTGGCAGCGGTATCTTTGACGTGATGAAGGGTGAATTCGTGCTCTCCTGCGGTTGTCACAGCTGTTCGTGTTGAGGTTCCGGCGCGCTGGAAACGGCGATCGCCGTTTCCGCGCGCGTGCTTCTCCCCACAGTACGCCTCGACGAGGCGCTCGTCGAGGCTTTTGACAAGCTCCTCGAGGATCGTCGCCTCGAGGTGAAGCTCTGTAAAAGATTCAGCGAGAGTGGCAAGCGGTAGCGTTTTGTCTAAGTCGATACTAACCGTGACTTGCGCGTCGATTGTGGCGTGCATGGGTCACTTCGGGGTGGATACCAGAGGTGACCCTGTTTCCACAGGAGTCAGTTACGACTCTAGACGAGTTTGGGACACGACCGATTATTTTCGATCCAGAGAACGAGTATTGGGAGATGCGCGAGGACAACGAGGCCGTCGTAAACGACGAGGCAGTCCAGCGCAAACTCCGGAAACACGAGATCAAACATGGTGGTGTCGATGATCTCGAAGTGTTCGTCCCGCAGGTTCAGGGAACGAACGCGCCATCGACAGTGGAGAGCCGCGAATTGACGATTCCATTTGAGGTTGTTCGTGGTCAGCCGGAGATGCTGATGCCGTACAAGCCAACAGAGGTCACTCGAGGGGCAATCGAGGACTGCCTCAGTGCGTACTTCTCCTGCTTCGAGCAGGGTGGCTATCCCGCCCGTGGCGTCGACCGACCGACGTACGTGGACTTTCTCGAATTCCTTGACGAACAGGATAACGAAGAAAGCCGGCTTCGCGCCGAGAACGATATCGGCGGCGGGACATGGAGTGCAGTTAACCGCCGTGTCGACCGGGACACGTTCCGCGCGGTATTTGATCAGGGGACTGATTTCTTGCCAGACATCTCCGATGAAGTATTCCGAGAGGGACAGGTCACCGTTATCCCGACGAGTCACCTCAACGGCGGGAAGGACAGTCTAACCGTTCTATCACTCCTCTCGTACATAATCGAGAACAAGATTGACGACTATCAGGTTGACGGGGCGGTCCGGAACACACCGATGCTCGTCGCCGTTGACGAGGCACATAACTACTTTGCGAGTGCCGACAGTCTCCGCGAGGAGTACATCCTCCGCCGTGCACGAGTTGCGGTCAAGCAAGGTCGGAAGTACAAGCTTGGCCTCTGCCTCATTACACAGAATCCAGATGACATTGACGATGACGTCATCAAGCAGATCAACACCAACATCTTCCTCGGTCTTAAGGCAGAGGTCGTTGACGATGTTCCCTCGATTCCAAACGAGTTCAAGAAAGACCTTCCGAACTTCGGCAAAGGGCAAGCGGTGGTAAAGGCGCCCGATGTTGAAGCTGTGGAGGTTGTTGGTCTCCCGTATTGCTTAACTAAGCATGGAAACTGAGATGAAAAATAACCACGCCTATGATATAGGACCATGTGTTCTAGTTTAGCGAAGAATTCAGTCGCTGTCTGTTGATTAGATATCGTCGCAACTACAATTCCTTCTGATCTTCCCATGGCATTATTTATACGACGAGTAACCAACAATAATACCAAACATTAAGAAGCAACACAAATACGTAAGAGTAATTGATGAGTGGTCCTCTGAGAGTAGCAGTCTACCCCGAAGTCGCATGCGAGCGGATGCGACCAAACCAACTCAGCGAATCAATCGATTTCCTCTCCCCCGACATCGTCATAGCGACAGCACCGTACCATCACTCGCTGCTCCGCCGGAGCACCGAGTACGATGTTCCGGTGGTCACGCCCTCAAACCAGACAGGGACATGGGTACACAACGTTGCCGACCCGCTCCTCGTAGCAATCGGATCTACGCAGGATCTCAGTTCCCTTGCCGACTTGGAAGCCACAGGTGAGTTGAATCCAGACACAGAAACGTTCCTCTTGAGCGACCTTTTGACCGTTGACATCGACCTGACGGACCTAACGACCACCCTTGATGGGCAAGTCGACTACGAAGCCGCACTCAACAGCAACGACATTGCAGGGTCATACACGCACCTCACAACGAACGCTCCACCCGACTACCGGAACAACTGGGGAGACCTCACCGTGCAAGGCGTTGTCCCCGGCGCAGACGGGACTGGCGTCGAGAAAACCACGACCATCGCCCTCCTCACGCTGCACCGGAACGGACTTGTCTCATCACGCGATATCGACGCCGGGAAGTTTGGGTTGGAAGCACTGGATGGAATCGGACCGAACCGTGCTGACACGCTTCGTGACGCCGGGTTCACCTCCAAAGAAGACGTGGCGAACACGCCCCCACACGAGCTGCAATCCATGGACGGGTTCGGGCGAAAAACTGCACAGAAAGTCCATGCCAGTGCAACCGCGCTCGAAGATGGCGACGTCCACCGTACCTCCGACGCGACCGTGCCTCGCGCTGACCCGGTGTTCATCGACATTGAGACTGACGGCCTTAGCCCGACGATCGTGTGGCTCATCGGCGTGCTTGACAGCGCTTCAGATCGCTACCTGACGTTCACCACACGAGATCCGGATGCGAAAGGTAAAGCTGTGGAGAACTTCATGATGTGGTACACCGCAAACGCCTCGAACCGCCCAATCGTTGCGTACCACGGGCAAGGATTCGACTTCCCTGTCCTGAAAGACCACATCCAGCGACACTGCTCGAAATACGTGGACGCATGGGAAGATGCGTGGAAATTTGACCCGTACTGGTGGGCTGTTAAGAACAACAACGCCATCCTCCCGGGTCGGACGAACAAATTAGAAGATGTCGCCGAAGGGCTTGGATGGGAAACCGATGATACCGGGCTGACCGGCGGTGCAGTCGCACACGTCATGCAACGCTGGTTAGCCAACCCGTGTGAGGAAACCGAGCCTGATTGGAAGAAACACGAGGCATACTGCGAAGACGATGTCCGGTCAATGGCGTACGTCTTCGATGCAATCAAAGACGCCGACCGGCTGGACGGCATCGCTACCACCGGCGATGCTGCCGAAAGCGACGACGAAAATGTACAAACTGCGCAAGGAACGCTCAGCGACTTCTAACCACACACGTCACTCATGTCATCCCAAACACCGCGCTATGCGCTGGCCGACTCGCTCGATCCAGAAACCCTCGCTCAAACTTTCCCCGACTACGACGACCAGTTAGTCGCCCGCACCGTCCAAGAAGCTTCAGACGGGTTGTTCGAAGACCCAGAAAGCGTTCTCCCGGCTAATCTCGCGGACAACCTCGACAACGACCTGTACTCCCATCAAGCGGACGCCCTGGCCGCGTTGCAAGATGGCGATAACGTCACTGTCGCCACCAGCACCTCTAGCGGGAAGACGTGGATTTACACGCTGTACTTCGCGTTGCTCAAACAGCAGAATCCTGACGCTAGGGCACTGTTCCTCTACCCAACGAAAGCACTCAGCACCGACCAAGAGAAGGCCGTCAACGACCTGTTCAATGACCTCGACGTAGATGCGACCGCCGAAACATACGACGGCGATACGAAATCCGGACGGAAGCCCATCATCCGCGACAAGAAAGACGTCGTCATCTCGAACTTCGCCGGCATCAATGAGTACCTTTCCAACCACGTCAAGTGGAACAATGTCTACGAAAACTGCGAGCTCATTGTCATCGACGAGTCACACACGTACACCGGCGTTCACGGCATGCACGTTGCGTGGGTCATCCGGCGACTCCGCCGCATGCTCAACCACTACGACGCCGACCCGCAAATCGTATGTTCCACCGCGACGATCGGGAACCCGAAAGAACACTCCGAGTCCCTCACAGGCGCAGAGTTCACCGTCATCGACAACGATGGGTCTCCGCACGGACGGCGCGAAATCGCGTTCTGGCAACCACCCGTGGATAAGGAAAACGACGGACATGGGTACATCTCTGAAGATGAGGTCGTGCCAGACATGCGGAAACGCGCTGGATCGGAAGCCGCTCGCGTCACCGCCCACCTCGGATTGAACGACGTGCAGACGCTCACGTTCACCCGATCACGCCAAGGCACGGAAATCGGGGCGAAACAAGCTGGTACCGCCGCTGGCGACCACCCATCAGATGAGTACCTCGGGGTGAAACCGTACCACGCCGGGCTCAACAAGAAGAAGCGGCGAGGGGTTGAACATCAATTGAAATCCGGTGAGATGGACGCGGTCATCACCACGAACGCATTAGAACTCGGGATCGATATCGGGGGCGTTGATGCGACCGTACTCGCGGGGTACCCGGGGACTCGGCAGTCATTCTGGCAGCAAGTCGGGCGAGCCGGTCGCGGCGGGTCAGACTCGCTGTCCGTGTTCATCCCGCGGAACGACGCCATTGACCAGTACATCCTTGATGACCCGGACTACCTGCTTAGCGATGACGTCGAAGACGCGGTGGTTGACCTAGAGAACAACGCCGTGTACGCCCGGCACGTGCTGTGCGCGGCGAACGAATCCCCGCTCACCGAGGACGACGTGGAGTGGTTCGGTCCGCGTGACCGGTTAGAACGCGCTGTGAGCGTCTGGCAGGATGCCGGCCGCATGGTTGGTAATCTGGACCGTGGCGCACAGTACAACGGCGCACCACGCCCCCAGAGCGATATCTCGATGTATGCCACCACCGATGAGCTGTACGATGTTAGGTGCACGAACGGTGACATTGACATGGAGCCCATCGAGAAGAAACGGGCATACCGTGACTACCACCCTGGCGCACTCATCATGTATGATGGGCAGCAGTACGAAGTCACTGACATTCACGAAGACCGGTACCAACCGTACGTTGAGGTGCAGCAGGTCAACACCCGCGAATACACCATCACGCTCAGCGATAAACGCGTTCACGACTTGGAAGTGAAGAAGTCTCGCGATCTTGGTGGTGGGTTCTCCATCCATAAAGGCATGGGGACGGTGGATGTGGCGTACACGCAGTACAAACGCATGGATATTGACGGTGGGCACGCCTCCAGCGGCATGATGCCGATCGACCTGCCGCCAGTATCGCTCCAAACGCAACTCATGTGGATCGAACTCCCCAACCGGATGCTCCCGGAAGTCGAAGCTGCTGTGAACGACGAAGAGTACATCGAACCGTCCGAGGACAGTGAATTCGCTGGGATGTCTCCAGCACGATTCACTGTCGCCGGTGGGCTACACGGGGCAGAACACGGGATGATCAAGATGGCTCCTTTGGAACTCCGACTGGATAACTCGGACATGGGTGGGTTAAGTATGCCAATGCACCCAGAGACCGAATCTCCGGTCTGGTTCATCCACGACGCTGTGGAAGGGGGTGTCGGGTTCTCGTACAGTATTTACGAGAACTTCGAGGAAATCGCGTTAAAGACGCTTGCTCGCGTGGAACACTGCTCGTGCGGGCGAGTAGAAGGCTGCCCATCCTGCCTAATGTCGTCGCAGTGCGGGAATAACAACGAACCACTTCACCGTGAGGCGACGCAATTCATCTTGGACGAAGTATTGTACCACGCGACGGACTAAACAGTCAAACTGAATTACTTATCGGACTTTGATCTTCCCGGTAGATCGTAACATAGCGTGACAGCAAGAAGCAACAGCCCAGAACCAACGTCTCAGCGAGATGTATGAGCGATCAGTGGGTCAAGGGAGCGGGCATGACGTTACGATCTATCGAAATGAGCGCCACTCCTAACAGCACCCCAGCTGCTCGAGTTCGGCGTATTTTGTGAGACCCCTGAGGGGCGGAGGTCTTCTCGAGTTCGATTCGATTCGATCCGACTCGAGAAGCAGTGATCGAACATGGCTACGAGCAGCAGCTCCCGGGAAACGTTCGATGATTCGGACACCCGGCACGACGAGATGCACAGTACGATCGAAGCATGGATTCAGGACCTCGTCAATGAGGTTGATGACGCCGTCTCGAGCGAGCAGTTCAAAGAGTGGTTGGGCGTCCAGAGTCGCTTCCATGACTACTCGCACCGAAACACGCTGTTGATCAAACTTCAGTGTCCAGAGGCAACGCGCGTTGCCGGCTATCGAACGTGGCAAAACGAGTTTGACCGGCACGTGAAAGAAGGGGAGACAGCGATCTGGATCTGGGCACCAATCATTGCAAAGCAGTGCCCTGACTGTGGGAACTCCCCGTCGTACCACGAGCGCAGTGACTGTGAATTCGATGAGACACCGCCGGATAGCTGGGAGAAAGGACTCGTGGGCTTTCGGCCAGCACCCGTCTTTGATATTTCGCAGACTGACGGCGAGCCACTGCCCGACCTCGAGACAGAAGCCAGAGGACAGGCTGAAGAGTTGGTTCCCGCACTCCTCGAGGCAGCAAACTCACTCGAAGTAGACGTAGAGGTCGTGTCACCCCAGGACTGGTCGCATGGGAGTGCCAAGGGAATCTGTGAGTACCGCCCTCAAAAGCAGCCACGCGTCGCCGTCCGTGATCGTGAGAACGAGGCTGACCTCGCCGTCACGCTCGTTCACGAGTACGCGCATGCGCTGTTACACAGTGGCGTCGACGACGAGGCTGAGCGATCAAAACGTGAGCTCGAGGCCGAAGCAGTCGGTTACATCGTTGGACGGCACTTCGAGTTGGATACCAGTGGGTCAGCGTTCTACCTCGCCGCGTGGCACGGTGACGAGCCCGAAACGATCCTCGACCGGCTTGAGCGGATCAGTTCGACCGCCCAGGAGGTCATCGACGTCATCAACGAGGTGACCGATGGTGAGTGATCGACCGCTTCTACTCGAGATCATCACTGCACTCGAGGAACAGGGCCTCGATCGAGACGAGTACCAACTACAGTGGATGATCGACGCCGAAGCCCTTGAGCGACTTGTAGACTCGACGGGCCCACAGACTGATCTCGAGGTTCGATTCTCGATTGGTGAGCGCCGTGTGATAGTGACACCATCCGATGTTGCCGTGATCAAGGTGTCATAGTAGGGGCGTTCGCCGAGTCAGACTAACAGTCGGTCCAATTTCCCAGTAGCCGCTCGGTGCAGTTTGTATGGTGCCAAATGGGTGGACACCATGACAGATCATCCGACGTTATCGGAGTTCGCGACGAATGAAGCGACTGCCTCAAGGCCGGCCAGTCAGCCATCGACTGACGAGACCGTGACGATGACGGCTGACGAGCGGGTCGCAACGTATCTCATCGAAGATCAGATGGCGGATCTCACAGACGCAATCCGTGAAGCCGTCCAAAACGGCATCGACAGTCCGGGGTCATCCCGTGTGCTGGTCAGCATCTCACCCGAGCGGTCGATTATCCTCGATGACGGTGCTGGTGTCGATCTCGAGTCGACCGAGGGACGACGCAACCTGTCGGTGCTTGGTGCGGGAAGCAAACAGCGAGCTGATGACGAGACGATCGGTGAGTGGGGCATCGGCAAGGGTGCGATCATCGCGAAGGGAGTCGTTCGTATCTGGAGTCACAACACCGCACTGTGCTTTGACTATCGCAATCGACGCGATTCGAGGCCGTGGGCAGACGTCAGCGGTCGTGACGGCCAGCTCGTGGATGCTGAGCATCATCTCGAGGGGATGCTCGTCGAGATCGACCACTACGAAGACGAGGTTCCAAATCCGGACAGCTACCGCTGGCGGCGCTACGTTCGCGATCTTCGCAAACGCTTCGCGTACGTGCAGTCCCGGACAGGCGTCACGGTCGTGATCAATGACGAGCCGGTCGACAAGGGCGATCCACTCGAGGCGGTGGTGGACTCGCCACACCCATCGCTCACACGCGAAACTGAAGATGTGATTCTCGCACTCGAGTACACACCCCACGAGGGGCTCGACATCTACAGCAACGGTCTGTATGTGACGACGAAACGGGAGTACGGAGTCGGCGGGGTCGTCGTCTCGAAGGGGAACTTGACGCTGAACTTTGCCCGCAACGATATCCAGTCGGGCTGTGATCGGTGGCAACGGATCGACGACGCACTCGAGCAGGCACGTGATAAGCTGTATACGGATGTCTCGGACGATCGGCTGACTGCCGAGAGTCGAGAGGTAATGATCGAAGCGATGGCGTCCGAGTCATCGGACGAGCAGTGGGCCGATCGCAAGCTGTTCCAGCTAGCAACGGAGTCCCGCATCAGCCTCAAGGAGATCCAGGCGGCCCCGAAAATCGGGTGGGTCGGCGGTGCCGAAAAAGGCGCGGACAAACTCGTCGAGCGTGGTTACGTCGTCCTCGATACAAGTGATTCGGCGACCCAGCGACTTCGCGATCTCGCCACTGACGAGGACACATCGATAACGGTGCCGGAGACGTTCGATGTTGGCGAACAAGCAGAGTCAGAGGGCGTCTGGACTGGCTATCATCGGGTTGAGGACGAATCGCAGTTGAACGCTGATCAGCAGCGGTATCTTCGCTTCGCTCGAGTACTCGCACGAGAGCTTGGGATTGAGCGAGACGTGTACTACGGTGAGGCAAGTGCCGATGCCTGGACTGACGGCAGGACGTACATCGTGATCACCGACTCCGCCGTGACGAGCAGGCAGCGTGCAGTCTGGATGCACGACCTGTATCTCGTGGTGTTACACGAAGCCGCTCACGAAACCTCGAGTCGTGATCGACCCTCGCACGGACATCACTTCGAGAGTACGTTTCGGTCGCTTGTTGAGGATCCAGAAAATCGAAGTTCGTTCGCGGAGCTTGTCCAGCAGGTCGTCGACGAGGGATTCGAGTCCGTGTTCGACAAGTATGAGGTAGATCTCCAGCTGAGCGAAGGCGTCTCCTCTGGCCAATTTCGATAATGGGGCGGCGAGGTGGAAGACCGACTCGAGTCGAGTGCAGTGGCTCGAGCTCGGCATAGTGCGTTGATCTATCAATAGATAGCTTTTCGAAGAGCCGTTAACACTGCTCCTCTGGCGACGTAACCCGAAGTTCGTCCTCGACTTCGTAGAAGTAGCCACATTCGAGGAGGCGAGTAAGTGCGTGCTCGACGTCCCGTTGCTCGAGTGCTAACTCTGCATCGGCGATCAGGATGTCGGTGGCATCGTCGTAGTCGATCAGTGGAACACTGTCTTCTCTCTGGTCTGGCTGACATGCCTGCGTACACAGCCGGTCGTAGCACTCGAGAATCCACTCCGGAAGTGGTGGTCGTGGATCTGCGACGCGAGCCATTGCAGTTCTGTCTCCTTATTTCGACAGTCATCCGCTTAATAGTATCCGTCAAATGCAGGTTTTGTTCATAATTGAGTGAGGTTTTATCAAGAACTATTCAAGCTCGAGTGCGTCGATGGCTTCGCGTGGTTTGATGTCATACTCGAGAAGGGGATTAAGTATATGACCTCACTTCATTCGGATGATGAATATCCGATCATACCTCTGTCGAATCGTTCGCCATTCACACTCCTCAGGAAGATTGTAGCGAGAGTGGACAGTGGATTAACCAACAAAGCCATGGGTTCGGCTACCGTGTTGGTTAACACGAGGGCGACAGCCGATGTCCTACAAGCCACCGACCCCACCAGCAGACCTTCCGACAGATCTGACCAATACCCTCAATGAGTGCGCTCCAGAACAGCTCCGACATGTTGCTCGCTACGCCGAAGAGCTGGCTGAACATAAAGAACGAGAGGCCCGTCTCGCCGAAGAATCGGACGAGGACAAGATCGAAGAACGAACCGACGACCTCCCTGAGGATGTCCCGTCGAAGGCCACAATCACGACTAAGGAGATCAACGATAATCGCTACTACTACTGGCAGTGGCGGGAGGGCGACAAGGTCAAGTCAAAGTACAAAGGTCCGGTCAATTCGGAGAACTAGTCCCCGTTTGGGTCGCTAAGAACGAAGAAGGGGCAATGCTTTACTGGGTCTTGTGTTGGTTAAGCTCAACCGTGATATCGCGAATGTCGTCAACGCGCTACAGACGATTATCAGCGAATTCGGTGCCTATCGGAGTATCATCGAGTCTCTTCCCGGCTCCGGCGAAGAGTTCGCTGCGCTTTAGTGCAGAGTCATTGCACTGATACCGCTGTGAACATCATCTCAAGCCAGTGAGCGACATCCCACAACCGGCCACAAGACCATATTCGCAAGGAGAGAGGGTTCGAATATATCTTGGGCCTGACGACCCAGATGAGCGGTATCATAACACCAGATGTGAAGTTACAGAGATTCATACTGACGATCTCGATTCAAATACTGGACGAGAGCTTGATGCGTATTCATACTCTCTCAGAGCCTTAGAGACAGATAAGGCACTCACACTCACATTCCGTCATCGAGACCTTGTCCCAGTTGAGGTCGACAAATAGTGTGAGAGCGAGATATTATCAAGATATCCAAGACTATGGCCCACCAAGGCTATGAACGACCGAGCAGGAAGGACGCTGTAAACCCGTTGAATAGAAAACCAAGGAACTGCAGGATGTCGTATTATAGGGCCTTGATCATCGCCTGCTGAAAGACGGTTTGTCATGAGATCTGCTCTCGGTATTTGCCAGCAAACGTTTATTTCGGAGGTGTCCATTTGACTAGATATGAACGATATCAAGGGTCAGGTAATCCTGAACGTACAAGATCTGGCCGGTGGCGTACCTGAAGCACTGGACTGGATGGTTGACGTATCCGGTGAATCCGTTGTTCTCGAACTCGGTGATGGATCACTGCTGATCCCAGTCAATGACGTTGAGGGCAACCAGCCTGGTGTCTTCCAAACCAAGGGAGTTGAGAAATGGGATGACATTCCAGGTTCCAAGATCATTGACTTGACTCCGATGTCAGAGGAAGCGATGGAGTACCGAGACTGGGGTCCATTCGGTTACCGGCCGCCCGTACTCACCTTGGACTCTGGAGGGCACCTGTACCCGGCAGCTGATCCGGAAGGCAACCAGTTCGGTGTCCTATTCCGGGTTCAGAACGGGGAGACCTTTATTGTCGACTTTGAGCCAGCCGCAGAGAACTAATCCATAGAATTTTACATACTGAGACTTCCATTTCCGCTGAGCCGTTTCGCAGGCCTTGTCTGAGTATGGTCAGATCACGTTTTTCAAGATAACGTCGATAACCTGTCCCCGCAGAGAACCCGGCCTTCGATACCAGGAAGAACCAGCTGTAGAACCGGGATCGTGTTTTCCAAGGTGGATCCCGGGGTTGACCATGGGGAACCGAGCACAAACGCCGTTACCCTGTCCCCCACTGAGTCACTCGAATCACGCAGGACCAGAAGTCAGATTAACTCGAACCCGGTTTTCGCACCCACCCCTGTTTTGGGCGATCTCTGAGAAAGACCGGGCCTTAGAAAAAATCTCGCTGTAGCAACTCGGCCTATCCGAAGATCGTATCGGCCAACTGTACTCTCATGAAAACTTATGCCGAACTGCCTGTTACCTATAGATATATGAATCGACGTGATCTTCTCAAGGCTGGTTCATCTCTTGGCCTTACAGTCTTGGCCGGGTGCTCAGAGAAAGATGCTGATGTAGATCTGTCGGATCTTGATCCTCGTGGGTCGGATATTGACTTGCCAGGACTCAATAATGATGATTCATCGGAGAATGAGGAGCTATCGAAGCCGGAGCGAGTTGAGGAAACAACTCTACCCGCGGAACACACGATTGCAGAATGGCGTGGAACATCTGAATTAGGAGAGGGCCAGTATCATCTGAAACAGAAGATTCCTCCTTCCGACAGTGAAAAGGACTCTGGCAAGTGTTTCGTTCTCGAATGCGAAATTAGTCCTCCAGAAGGTATGTTGGAAGATGAGGAGGTAGATCTATTTCTAATCACTGAGAGTGCCAAAGACGATTTCGAAGATGCTGCAAATCCTAAAAACTGTGTTCTGGACACCGACTACGAGAACTGTCCGGATAATAGCGAGGCCTTTGATCCGGATCGTGTGCTCGGAGACGCTGTTCCACTTGGGCCAGAGGAGAACGAATACATCCGATATCTGTTGACTGATGATTCATACTACTTCATCATCGACGGGTCAGACGCACTCGGCGGAAGGTTCCTGAATGTAAACGCCAATCGGAATATCTCAGAGGGGAAGCTGGATACTCAGATCCGTGTTTTAGAATATACCTCAATGGAAGCACGTGAAGAGGCCCGAGATACGGTTGAGGGTTGGACAAACCAATTTTCTCCAGATTCTTCTGAGGACACAGTTGATGATATCGAATCGTTTGCTGAGGAGGTTTGTAGAATAGACCATCAGGCCCCCTCCGGTGAATCTATTGAGGAGTTGGCCCAAGTCGCTGACCAAATCGAGGATTATTCGCCTTTCATCGGTGGTTTGCTTGACGCCGTTAACAAGCATTACAACTTGGGCCTGTCGGCGGGGTTCGTGAACCGGTTGGAGAAGATGGCAAGATGGGGATCAACAGCACTACCGGTTGTTGGATCGATAGTCACGGTAGCAGAGAAGGCCTGTGCCTTAGCAGATGACCCGTTATCTGAAGATGAGCGAAAGGAGTTAGCTGGAGACCTACTGCTCAGCCTTGCTGGGTTGCTGGTTGAGATTATCTTCATCCAGTGGGGTGCTGTCAGCCGTGTTGCAAAGGCAGCAGTCGAGACGACTGAACAGTTCGTGTTCGGCTATATTCGGAAGATTGGCGGCCTTCGACTATTCGCCTACCTCTTTAGGAGTTTGACTCTCCATTTGGAAGACGGACTTTTCGCAACCATCACTGAATTCGCTGAGAGGGTAGCTAATGAGTTAATTGATGAAGATGATGTTACGGCATTAGCGAAGGTAGCCACCGGTGCCGATAGCTGGGGTGATCTGGACTCTCTAGATGAAAGGGATTGCAGTTGTGAAAACCTTGATTCCGGAGACGTCTGCCAATTTGTGCCTTCTATGTGATCAGAGATCGACGTACTGCTCTTCCCAATCTCGTCGGGCCTCGAGTTCGCGACGGCCTCGACTGGTGACGTTATAGATGTTGGTTCTCTGGTCTTTCTCTCCTTTGTCAATCAGGCCTTTGTCGACAAGTTCATCCAGATTCGGGTACAGCCGACCGTGGTGAATCTCCTTCTCGTAGTACTCTTCGAGCTCGTCTTTGATTGCGAGACCGTGTGGTTCGTCAAGTCCGGCGATGACGTATAGCAGATCTCGCTGGAATCCAGTGAGGTCGTGCATGATATCTGTACTGTTTCCAACCTACTCCAATAATACTCCTGTTATCGTCGCATATTATCCTATGCGGGAGAAACGTGAGCTGTGATTGTAGTCTCGTCTGAAGTTAGGATACGCCGTCACCACAACCGCCTTGCTTCCCTTCAGAACGAACACTATCGAAGTTGAGCCATCCAACAGGTGATAGCCCTGCTTCTGCTTATCCTTGTAGACAGGGCCGCCAACATCCTCAACAACGCTCTTCACTCTCTGGTTGTTGACCGGCTTATCGTGCTTCACATGGCGTGTGAGAACTACTTCTTCGAAGTCGTCCGGCCCCACCATCGCACTTCTATTAATATATTTACATGAACTGGTTTTTGAAGATACACGGCCGGTTCATCCACTCAACCGTCACAGTCTATAAACAACACAACAGGCCATACCAGATTTAGAGAGGTCACCTCCTGCAATGGTAGACGCTGCACAGACCGACAATACTCGAATTTCTCAAACCCTGCCATCGATCGAAGTCACCGGTCCTGATGATCTCAAAGAAACGCTGCACACCTTGATCTGGAACGACCTCCCAACCTACCTGGAGCAAGCCGGGAAACAACACGGAGACAACTTCACGGAGTGTCGGATCGAATACTACCGAGACTACCGAGTTCTCATGATCACACCAGAAGGGCTTGGAGTCGATATGGACCACCGGCAGAACGATGTCAACTACTTCCAAGCTGACGCCATGGACATCGCATACTCGGAATCAGAGGTAGAGTACATCGAGCAGCGGAAGGCCAAGCAGTACGACAGCTACGCAAAGATCAGTCTATTCCAAGCGATCTGGACCGATATCGTTGAACAGCTAAGCGGCCTCAAAACCAGGACAGGGATCTGCCCTACTAACACCTAAAGCAGAGAATTTCTATTCAACCGAGATGCGGAATCTGTTCATCCTCAGGTGGCTCCCCAAGAGCATCCTCAATCCGGCCAGGCCATTTCTCCTCATGCTCTTTCACGAACCGGATAAGGTCGAAGTCGCCCTGGATATCGACCTGTTTATCGACATAGTCGACACCGGCATCAGCGTACTCGAGCATCCGTTTCCAGGCCTTATTCTCCAACTTCTTCTCACTGATATCCTCATCTACATCGCCAGAGTTGGCTAATTCTGATTCGACAAGCGAGTAGATGAACTCGATCGCCTTCCGATGCTCGTCATTTCTGATATCTCGGACCGCGATAAATTCCTGACTGTAGTTGTCCTCAGTTTGTTCGTACGTTTTTTCTTGAAGAAAGCCGATCGCAGCACCGAGTGTGAAGAGTTCGTAACGATGCTGGAAGGGATAGTCATCGCTGTTATCGACGATAGACTTGTACAGGTCAAGTCGGGCACTTTTGATGGGTTTTGCGAGAGACATTATGCGAGAGTGGTCTGTTTTTCGCCGGGAGTGATTACGGACGATTCTGGGTCCTCATCCTTCTGATCGATTTTCAGACGCTTGGATGCATAGTTCGACAAGTACTCTATGTCATCTTCTTCCAGTTCACGTGGCTGATAGAGGATGATAACCTGGTCGCTGAATTCTGGATAGTACTGGATCAGATTATTTTTGTGTTCCTTGTCAAGCCGGCTGAGCGGGGTGTCAATTACGACCGGTGCTTTGCGAGCAGTGTAGTTGTTCAGGCCGGCGATGAAAGAATAGGCGATGATCTGTGTGGCACCTGCACTCGGTGCCTGCTCCTGGACATCCCGTGTAGCAGAGTCGGTCTTCACCTGGAGCTTGTAGTCTGGAGTGATTTTGATTCCTTCGTAGACATCGCCCTTATTCGTTAGTTCCTTGAACGTTTCTGAGGTGCGGTTTTCCACTGCCTTTTGACGGCTTTCCACGAACTCTTCCTTGAGATCTTGCATCGCATTCCGTGAGCGAGTAGTTAGGTCACGGAGTTTCCGGAAGTACTTCTCGTCTTCCGAGGCCTTACCAAGACTATCGATACGACGTTCCTTCCGATCTTCTTTACCCTCTAACTTGCCGATCCTTCGGTCAACATCCTCGATTTCGTCTTTGAGATCCTGAATCTTATCTTCTGTCTGGTCTCTCTGCTCTTTCAGCTGTTCATGGTCATCTTCAGTAATCTCCTCGATCTCTTGTTCAAGAGTATCTCGGGTTTCACGGAGTGAGCGAAGATCACGTCTGAGCTCATAGATCCGGGTCTGAACCATGGTAAACTCCTCTTCTTTCTGGCTGACACTCAGGTTGATTTCTGAAGCTTTGTCCTTAGCTTCGAGCACACGTTGTCTGCCGCCAGACTCGAACTCCTGAAGCTGATCTTTCAGATCCTCTATCTCGTCCTCATCGAGTTTCTTTCCACAGATGCAGTCCCCAGTGTCTATGATATGTTCGATCACTTGTTCGCCGCCATCGATCGAATTGAACTCGTAGCACTGCTGAACGTGAGATGCACCACCAGACACAATCAGTGGCCCTGCTAGGCATAGAAGATCCTTTCGACGGGAAAGCTTTGTCTCAAGTTCTCCCTCACTACGAGAGATTTGCTGTTTTGCCTCGTCCAGCCGGGATTGCTTATCCGCTATCTCTTCAATGTCCTCTAAATCCTCTTTGATGTTCTCTAACCGCTCTTCTTCCAACTCGAGTTCTTCTTCAAGATCCTCCTTTTTACTCTCTAACTCTTCCTTTTGGAATATAATCTGTTCAAGCTCCTGCTTCAGATCTGAATGCTCATCGACGTTCGATTGTGCATCAAGGAACTTTCCATTGTATTTTCCCCGGCGATCATCCAGGTCCTCGATAGCATTTTGGATTTCCTCAATACCAAGGACGGTCTCGATCGCTTCTTTGACCTCCTCAGTGTGCTCCATATACTTCTGCAGGTCTTCCTCTGCATCAAAAAAGAAGAACTTCGAGGCCTGCTCTGGGAGAATGGGGTTGATTACCTCGTTGTATTCGTGTGGCTGAGCGTTCTTACCCAGCTCCAGCTCACCGTTCTTTTTGACAGTGACATAGCTGTCTTCTGGGCTTCGCTCATCTGGATCATCTACTTGATCAAACGTGATCACTCGCTCAATCTCATAGAGATCATCATCATGGAGGAATTCAACAGTGACACTTGTCTCACCCATCCCTTCCTTTGCTGCTCGCCGATTAATCGCTAACCGTTGCTGCTCATGTACCTCTGCTCGAGTTCCCTCAAAACCGTAGAGGCAGAATTTCAGGCCAGAGTAGAACGCACTTTTACCTCTGTCATTTTGGCCTTCGATGAGGACTAAAGGGTTGTCGTCCTCTGTCTCGAGGTCGACAGACACCTCGCTATAGTATGGTTTATAATTTTTAAACGTAACCGAGGTAATCTTCATTTGCTACCACCTGACTGATCAAGTACAATAAACATTTGTCTTTTCATTTTCCGGTTGAAGTGATCTGAATTCAACCAACCAGATTACTCTTCCCAGTCTTCCGCATATTTCTCAATAATTTCTTTCACCTCTTCATGGATTCCACGACGGTTCTCCATATTCACCACTTTCTTCTCCTCTATAAACACTTCTCGCAGCAGCTCTTCCGGAATTCCGTATTCCTCCGCTTGTTTCTGAATCAATTCCTCGATATCGTCGTGGATCTCAGCGTTTTCAGTACTCATTGATGTAAGCAAGATGTCCAAAGCCGTATGGCTCTAAGTGAGAGTGAAGTTCTTGTTCGACTTGACGACGGTTCTCAGCAGAGCGAATTAATACTTTTGCTCTTCTCAACTCCTGTTCAATAACCTTCCGAGCAGTTGCATCACCCTGTTCAGCTGTCAGGCCTGGAAGCGTGATCATGTCATAGATCACCGCCTTCTCTTTCCCCTCAGCCTTCCGCAGCACACGGCCTCGACGCTGAACGAATTGGCGTTTGTTTGTTGAACTGGCAATCAGCACACCGGTCGGGCAGTTAGGAACATCCACCCCTTCGTCCAGACAGTTAATTGCCAGCAGATAGTCGATCACACCTTTTTCGAACTTGTAGAAGGCCTTATTCTGCTCTTCGTCAGACATATCCGAGACGTAGACTGCGAACGATTTCTGCTCGTTCTTGAGTTCGCATTTTACCACATCCACTTGCTCGTTGTCCTCACAGAAGATGATCGCAGGCGTAGGATGATCACTTTGAAGGAAGTCTCTGAACCGGTCCGGTTTCGAATTCGCCTTCTTCTTGATTTTGGCCCGCTTCCTTAGCAAGGTTTCCTGCTGCTCTTCAAGATCCGGTGCTGGAGAATCTTTACCGCTTAGCTGCCCGCTGACCTGTCCGATCCGTTTCGTATAGTCAGCGAAGTCTTCGTACTCCTCAGCATCAAGTTCACAGATGATCGGATGGTACTCGTATTCGGTAAGATACCCGTTATCGATCGCGTCCTGGGTTTTGAACTCGAACTCGTTGTTCCCGAAGTAGTTCCGGATCACCTTCGTACCTTCCTCATCCCACTGCCGATCAGGAGTTGCTGAAAGACCGATCCGGCGGCCAGCATCAATATCAAATAGACGCTGATACGTTGGGGCTCCATAGTTGTGGGTTTCGTCAGCGATAAGCTGCAATCGTTCTGGCGGGATGAAGTCCATGTACCGCTGGAAGGCCTCACCTGACGCTGTATGGATCGTGGTGAGGATTACCTGCTTCGGTGTGTTGTGGATCAGTTCCTCGTTGTTGATCCGGTACGGGTTGACGATTCGGGCGATTTCATCCCGCCAGTTGGTCTCACCACGGCACTGCAGGATACTGACATCGTCTCCGAACACGTCCTGTGTTTCATCCGCCCATTGATCAAGTAGCGGGGATTGCGGAACAACGATTAGGGTGAGACGTCCATCGGCCTGTAACCGGACTGCACGAAGTGCTGTATACGTCTTCCCGGTCCCTGTCGCCATCGCAAAAATCCCATTGTGCTCATTGTCGATCCACCAGTCAATCGCTTCGGCCTGGTGTGGCCAGAGATCACGGCCTGCGTCAGAGCTATCGACTGTCTCAGAGCCTTCCTTGTGGAATACATCTAAGGCTGGCTTCCCGTCAATCGTCTCTGGGCTGTGTTCTTTCAGTCCGTCTTCGATGGCTTCAGGGAGCTCTTTGACAACGATTTTCGGATCATTGTTCTTCCAAAGGTCGTTGAAGTCCTGCTGTTTGTCGTGTACCCGGAACTCGTCGACATCCCTCCAGTTGCAGAAGACGTCGAACGACTCGTAGTTATCCGTCCACGCCAGCTCGGTTTCATTGATCGATCCGGAGAAAGCGACCTTATTCTCGTTTCCGTCGGTGAAGATCCCTTTCTTCTCATGATAGTGACTGAAAGGATTGATATCCTTACCCTGCCGCATGAACGCCACACGGATCTCGAGCAGCCCCTCCTTCACCATCCATGCCAGACATTTGAACCGGTTGCGTTTCAGATGATCTGAGAACTGGTCCGCAGTTAGACCGCGGTGAAGCGAATCCTCCAAAATCTGGTTCTCCGCATTCACTCCTTCCTCGAGAGCTTCAATGTCCTCCTCTGAAAGTCGCGGGCTCACCACCATCCGCATCGTCCCGCCATTCACGATCAACTGGGAGATACCTCGAGCAGCGTTCGCTAACGACTTGCTGTCGAAGTACCCTGCAGCACGGTCATATCGCTTCGTACGCTGTAAACACGGGATGTAAAATTCTTCCAGAAGATCGTTTTTCCCCGTCCGGTAACTCCGGTCAAGTGGAAGACTTTGCAGGCCGTCACGACTACTTGTTTCTTCGTCGGCCTCACCGGTATCTACCATCGATTATTGTATACCGGTTTGAAATATGAGGTCAGTTTATTTGTAGTTTTCTCAGACGATTCACCGCATTGATCACTTGATCGGCTACCACATCGATCTCCTCCTCTGTATTATCTTTCCCAAGGCCGAACCGTATCGTAGAGTGCCAACGTGATTCATCGCCGCCAAGAGCTTGCAATACATGGGAGGCTTCAACCTTGCCTGTTGTACAGGCTGATCCTGCTGAGACAGCGATTTCAGGCTGCAGATTCTGCACCAGTCCTTTATTCTCAACACCGAGGAAGCTGACGTTCAAATTGTTTGGCAGCCGGTTATCCAGATCACCGTTCAAAACGATATCATCGAGTTCGTCGCTGAGGCGTTCCCAGAGCTGTGTTTGGAGCGATTCGACATGTTCGATCCGTTGCTCACGGTTCTTCTCTGCCAGCTGCACCGCCTTCCCGAATCCGACGATCCCTGGCACGTTCAACGTACCCGACCTCCAGCCACGCTCATGACCGCCACCCTGAATTAGCGGTTGGAGTTTGACCTTCGGATTACGTCGACGAACATAGAGAGCTCCGATGCCTTTCGGCCCGTAGATTTTGTGGCTGGACAGCGACATCAGGTCGATACCCAGCTCTTCTACATCGAGCGGGACGTATCCCAGTGCCTGAACTGCGTCCGTATGGAAGTAGACATCGTTGTCCTTCGCGATTTGGCCGATTTCTTCGAGTGGTGTGATCGTCCCGATCTCGTTGTTCGCCGCCATCACGGACACGAGAATCGTGTCGTCACAGATCGCGTCCTCGATATCAGCAGGGTCGATTTGGCCGTGCTCATCTACAGGAAGGTATGTGACTTCGAAGCCCTCCTCTTCCAAACTCTCACAGACCTCGAGAACAGCCTCATGCTCGGTGACAGAGGTGATTATGTGGTTGCCTTGATCGTTTTCAGCGGCGTACTCGGCAACTCCTCTTACCGCTAAGTTGTCCGACTCAGTTGCCCCGCTTGTGAAGATGATCTCCTCTTTTCGGGCATTGATTGTCTCAGCAATCTGTTCGCGGGCTTGGCTTACTGCTTTCTTTGCCTGTGAGCCGTAGAGATGGTCGTCGCTGGCAGGGTTACCGAATTTCTCGGTGAAGTACGGCACCATCTCGTCGACCACTTCTTCATCAACAGGTGTTGTTGCGTGGTGATCAAGATAGATCGGAGTTTCAACGTCACTCAAGGCTATCACTCCGGATTACTCCAGTATCGTCTTTAATCTCCTCTGGCAGCAGGTCATAAAGGTCACTGGGATCATCCAACCGTCCATACAGGTGGAACACACCACGGTTCAGATGGGCCACGAACTCGTCGTAGAGGTCTTCTTCTGGATCTTTGTCCTCCTGTAGAAGCCGCTCTTTCACCATCGCCATGTACAGAGCGTCGTGCTCACCGAGCAGGGTGTACCGGTTGAACACTTTCCCATCGGAATCGTACTCTTTCGGGTTTGGCGGTCGTGGCTCGTTCAGTGAGTAGCAGAGGCCGATCCTACACAGGTAGTTTGGCGTAATATCGAAGTCACCTTTCAACTGGTTCAGCCGGAACGTGGCATCGCTACCGATCTGTATACGGTTGAATTCCTGACTCATTGTATTACCTCCTCTAATTCAGCAGGCTGAGCTGGTTCTGTCCAGAAGTATCCTTTCGATACCTCGGAATACCCATCCGACTCTTGATAGTCCAAATGATACGCTCTGGAAACAGAGTCAGACAGTTCCTCATAGTGCTCATTATCGATCTCCGTGTCCGTCGAGAACAAGAGCACCTGATGCGAGGCCTGTGGGAAGAAGTTCTCCACCAAGCTATCGCGGTGTTTCTGGTCAAGACGGCCAAGTGGAGTGTCAATGATGAAGGGAAGCGGTCGATCGGAGATTTCCGCTAATGCCCAGAGCAGTGAGGTGGCGAAGATCTGGCGTTCACCTGCAGAAAGCTGGGACTGATCCTTGTAGTCACCGTGATCTGTCTCAATCGAGATCGTCAAGGTCTCCTCATCGATATTGATCCCGCTGTAGAACTCGCTTTTGTTGGAGAGAGTAAGATAGCGTTCGCTCAGCACAGATTCTAAATGCTGCAGTTTCTCCTTGGCAAGCTCCATCCGGTAGTCCTCTAAGACGTTTTGGACATCGGATGCTAACTCTGCACGGTTAGATACGTCTTCTATCCGTGACTTCTCCTCCAGCTTTTTATCGATCTGGCGTTTCACCTGCTCGAGCTTGTTCTCGGTGACGCTAAGCTCCTCTTCCAATTCCTCGATTTCACCGCTTAGCTCCACGCGTTGCTCGGTGAGTTCGTTCAGGTCCTCGATCAACGGCGAGATCACATCCTCATCAGGAGCATGGCCCAACTGTTGCTCGATATCCCGCTGTCGCCGCATTTCAGCCTCCAGTTCAACCGTGAGTTCACCCAGCTTTGGCGGCACCTCGTTCAAGGCTTTCTCCACCACGGAGTACATCTGCTGGCGTTCAACCTCTGAGAACTGGTTGACCAGCTGGACTTCTGCATCCTCGTCGACAAGCCGGTCCTCTACCTGCTCTTGGATCTGATCGGTGAGGTTTTCAGCTTCATCAGGATCAATATCTGCTTCCTCCCAGATCCGGTCATCAGATAGAACAGCATCCAGTTCATCCTTCAGCCTATCCTGAGCTGCTGCCTCCCTCTGAGCCTTCGCCTCGTTCTGCAGCCGTTCTTGTACGCTTTTACAGAGGTCAGGTGCTAAGGCGAATGGGTAAGCACCGCTGGCTACTCCCTGAATCCGTTCTTCTAAGTTCTCAACATTGGCCGAGATCTCAGCTCGTTTCTCTTTGAGGTCTTCCCGTTTCTTCGCGAAAGATCCGCCTTCTTGGGAGAGTTTGTCTTCCTTCCGGCTGATCTTCTCTTCGAGTTCCTCAAGTTCGGTTTCTTTCTCCGCTTTCTCCTTTTTCAGGGTTTTCTTCCGGTCACGAAGTTCCTCTTGTTCCTCTTGAAGGTTATTGAGGTCGTCGCTAAGGCCTCCTACGTCGCTTTCGTTCAGCTTTTGCTGAATATAAATCGAGAGGTCAGCATCCAATCGATCGATCATCTCGAGGCCGAGTAGCGAGAACAGTGACTCCTCGAAGTTATCATCGTCTTCGATAGCACTCGCCAATTCCTGTATTTTCTCGCCGTCGAAGAAGAACAGTTCGGAGACACCTGGCGGGATCAGTTCCTTCAGGAAGTCTTGCCACTGATCTTCGTCAAGATCTCTTGGTGCCTCCCCGTTCCGTTTGACCTCCAGGTTCTCAACGATGCTTTTGCCACGGTCACGCCACGACCGTTCAACAGTATAGTGATCGACCTCGCCAAAGTGAGCGTAGTCGAATTCTAATCGGATCTTTGCAGATTCCGCGGACCCGTCCGCATAGTCATGCAGATTCTGCTCGATCTCTTTTTTGTACTCTTTCTCGCTGGTTCGTTGGCCAAGGGCACTGCGGCCGTGGAGACAGACTTGGATCGCGGTGAAGAGCGTGGTTTTTCCGGCACCATTCAGCCCTCCGAACAGGATGACCGGGGATTCCGGTGTTGTAGTTAGGTCAAACTCGTTGCGGCCGCGGTACGGACCAAAATCCTCTATAACGATTTTATTGAGTTTCATGGATTCGCTGTAGATATTTTCTCCTATATTGCAGGGCCTTCGTACTGCCAGTCTTCGACGCTGTCTTCGCCTTCTGTTTCGGCGATGATTTCTTCTGGGTCACGCCAGTCTTCTTTCAGCACTTTATCAATCTCGTTGTAGATCGAGGCCCGGCGTTTCATGCCGTGGTGCTGAAGCTCGGTGTCGAGAAGACGCTGAATGAGCTCCGGCGGAACATCGTGTGATTCCGCGACCTTTTTCAGAACTTTTTCCTCGGTTTCGCTGAAGGAGCCGAGATCGTCTTTCACCCAGTCCAGTTCTTCGCCCATGACCTCTTCGTAGATCTTGGGCACTGAGTCACGCCAGTCCGAGCGTTCTTTCCGCCACAGTCGGCGGATCTCCCGAAGTTCTTCTTCCTTGATCAGCACCATCTCCTCCTCATCATCAGGAAGCCGTGAGTTGACTTCCTTCTGGGTTTCAAGCAGCTTCCGCAGCAGGTCTTTGCAGAACTCGAATTTGTGGGCTCGAGGGATGATCCCGCCGTCACCGTTCGTCTTTTCGCGGACTCTGCCATGCCGCCGGCCTTTCATCTGTCGGAACTGGGGTTTGACCTCCGGGTCCTGGGTTGACTTAAGGAAGTCACGGAACTCGAGCAAGGGTTCCATCCACTCGTCGCCCTCGTCGATCATGTTCTGCATCGCTTTGTCTTCGCTGACAACGGTGCAGGTCCAGCATCCGAACCGGCTATTCCCACACGAAGGTGTTTTGGTGTCGATCACCATCGGGCACTCGTCATCAGCTTCCTGGTAGAGAGCGGCAAGGTCACGGTTGCTCTTTCCCCATGGGTTGTCGACCTGCATCAGGTAGCTCCAGACGTCGTCGACAGTGAAGTCCTCAATCGGGGTGTAGACGAAGGCGTTCGCGAACTTGGAGTGGCGAGAGAGGATGCTGCCTTCGATCTCGTGAAGCTCCATAACCTGCTTCCGAGTTGCACTCTCGGACTTCCGGGCACCTAATATGACGATGACCTCACCGTGCTCGGAGACCTTTTCCTCAATGAATCGGTCAGCTGGATCGATCTTGAGACGTTCCGTGCACCATCGGAAGGTCTGGTTGGGTGCGGGGTAGCCACGGCCGATCAGGTTCACCCAGAACGAGTCATCAACCTTCGGAGTGACCTTGTGGGCCTTGAACGGCAGATCTTTCTTCTCGGCAAATTCGTTGATGTTCTCGAGAGTGCTCGTGATATGGTTGACGATTTTCGGGGTTTCAACCAGTGTGTCGCTCGAGATTACGTAGACGGTTTTGTTCTGCTGATCTTTAGGGAGGTCTGCGATGGCATGCCAGATCAGTTGGAGGGCGGTTGTTGAGTCTTTGCCACCGCTGTAACCGATCACCCATTGCCGGTCGTCAGCAAGGTATGCTTCTTGGATTTCATTTTGTATGTCTTCCAAGGACCGTTCTTCGAAGACAGAGGTTCCTTCTTCTTGTTGCGTGTCAGGAACATTAGAGATATCAAAGGAACTCATATTTTATTTCCTTAACTGAAAAACGCTTTTCTAGGGCCTTATATGTGCCGATGAACTGGGATAACAGAACTGCTAATAGGTAGCCGACCTCTCGATCTCAGATTCTATTAGTAGCAGTTTAGTTATGTATGCGATAAGGCGGTTAGGGAAGGGATTTTGGACAGTATTATTCTATATTCTTATCTTTTTGATCGGTGGTTTTACCCTGTCTTTCCCCATAGCTATTTGTCTAAGATCACTGTGCAATCAAGATGCAGATTACCCAACTATTTCTCCATCCTTCATCAGGTAATTCGAGTTGCTTTCATCCGAATTTTCGTTAAAGTTCTCTGATGGGAGAGAAGTCTGCTCTCTTCCATTCTCTTCTGATTCATCTCTGATACCGTATTCTTGTACGTCTTGATTTCGTCCACTTCTTTCTTTGAGACCTGTATCTGTGTTCTTTCGAGGATCGAATATGAATTCGGTTCTCGGATCAGCATACTGGCCGTCTTCGTCAATCCAGGTTCCACGATCAGTCTGTTTCACTGCGGAACACCGTCCGGATGATCGCGGACATCCAGTCTCAGTACCTCACAAAGCATCGCCAGTCAGCCTGACCTGAGTCACCTGTTCTGTCGTGATGAGTCGTCGATAGCGGTTGAACAACGCTAATCGAAGACGGAGCTGTCGCTGTCGGCGGCGGTCAGCCGCCGACGCGACGGCGTAGCCACTCACAAGGCGACGTCCCCAGTCAGTGACTACCGGTGTAGTGATTAGCAAATCTTATTGAGAAATCCACTGAGATGATTGTCAATCCACGATGCAGCGAAACTCAGTTTCTCGGTCAGTTGATCGAACAGTTCATCAAGGAGTCTCCGATACTCGTTTTCGCCGTTGACAATCAACGGCGAAGACTCCCACTTGAGACTTTTCCAGACAGGTTCGATTGGGTTGAGATCCGGGGAACCAACCGGAAGGAACACCAGATCAATCCTGAGTTCGTGAGCACGCTTGCGCGTGTACTTGCAGAAGCCGATTGATAGATTTACAGAGGACCACTTCGAAGACTGCCCGCTATCAGCCCAACCAGAGTTCCTTCTGAATTCTACAGAAGATGGTGATCAGCCGCCAGAAATTGATTTCTCTGGGCAGATGATTGAAGAGGATCTAGTCTATCAGATGGCAGCAAATGAAGAGAAAGAGCGTCCATACTGTGTGAATTGGAGCTCAACTAGGGAACTATCTGAGGCTATTGAGGGAACACTCGGACCAAAAGGTAATCGCGAACCGACTAATCTACGGAAAGTACTCCCCGACCTGACGCATGTCGGTGCCGGGCGATCAGTACCAGTACATGAGGAACAACCCGGTCCAGTCAAAGCTGCCTTCTGCCGACATCCAGGGTCAGGATACTCGATCGGGCTGTGGTATCCAGAGGGCCCAATAAATGTTGAGAATATCTGGAAGGTCGCTGAAACGCTAAACGCCCACTTCGTGAGTGCTATCGAAGTGTTTCCAACGGGGTTCAATTGGGCTGTTTCACCAGAGCTCTGGAATCAGATGGCAGTTCGGTCAAATGTCCAGCCGCTGGTTCAAATAACGTGGGGGACACCTCAGGACCTACCGTTCACACTGTAGAGAGTCTATTCCACAGCGCTATTTTAATATATCTGAAACCTCATTTCTGGGGTATCCAATGCCCTTCCGGGCGATCCGAAACGGCGAGATCGTCGCACCGACCGCAGTTGCAGGCAACGAGTCCGTAACGTGTCCCGACTGCGGCGACTCGATGCATACTCGGAAACGAACAGGGGAGGCTCGCCACTTCGTTCACTCCCATTCCGGCGGGGGAAGTAACTGTCCGACCGCCGGGGCAGGTGAGTCGGACACCCACGCTCGTTGCGTTGCGCTGGCGGCTGAAGCCCTCTCCGATCGGTTTGATTCACAACCAACCCAATGTGACATCGAAAAGCAGATCGATCTCGAAAAGAGCTACCTAGGCCACGACCATCGACGGGCGGACGTACTCCTCGGGTTCGAATCCGAGAACGCGTACTTTGGGCACGGGATCGTGATCGAGGTCCAGCACAAGAATAACGAGAAGAATATTGAAGCGGCAACGTACGACTATCTCAAAGAAGGCTACTCGATCGCGTGGCTATCGACGAGTGACTTCGGAACAGAGTCCTTAGAGTACGCTATCGTCGAAGAGGCGTTCCAGTCCGATGACGGGAGGGGATATACCCCGCGTGAGAACAATCCACGCTATCAAATCGACTGTCAGCACTATCTGTATGAGGGTGAGCACATTTGGAGATCAGTTCCATCGTCCGTCTTAGACGACGTCGATGAGTACGAGCTGTGTATTGGGCAAGAGTGTGATATCCGACGACGGTATGATGAAGAGACAGACAGCTACGAGTATGGCATAGAGTCTGGTTTACCGTCGTATTTCTGGTTGAAGATGCTTCGAAAAGCCATCGTCAGAAAAAGCAATTTTGGTGGTTTCAACGAAATGAAGCAGACGCTCAGGCAGAGACATCGGGTCGCAACGGCAGAGAAGGCACTTGCTGCCCGTCCCGAGATCGAGTACTGCCGAGGCCCGAAAGGGTTCCACGAATGGAAGTCACCAGAGACTATCTGGTCAGACTTTAGCGATCAACCACAGATCGAACTTCGGGAGTGTCGATACTGTCCAGTGCACCTCCTTACGAATTTTCGGGGACGTCGGCGCGATCGAACGAATATCTTCTTTGGTGGACCCCCAGACACGGACCTGAACCTGGTTACGCTCGAGAAACACCCCGGGAGATGCAAACACCGGAGCCACAATCCGGAGAAGTGGTTCGAGTACTGTCCTGAATGCGGCGATACGGACCCATGATCGGTGGGTCAGCTACGGCTCGTCTACAGCCAGCCACTCGAGCGCTGCACTGAGCGCTTGACTGTTCGTCGCGACGCGATCGACCTGAGCGGTGTCGTACTCTCCTGTCGTCTCCGGCACTTTGAATATGTTTCTTGATCCTTCAGCGACAATTACTTTAGGAAAAACGATAATATCGGCCCATGATAATTTCAGGCGGGTCTCTTCGTTTCGCCCGCAAGCACATTGAACAACTCTTCATACATTCAAAAACAGCCGCAATCTCCAGTTTTTCCGTATTCGCCTATTCAGTCGCAATCATCGTTACGATTATTCTTGGAGCGGCCTCCCTTTCTCTTCCTACCACAGACCTTCTGACCATTGCGATTAACACCTTCTTCGAGTCACCAGTCAAAATCCTCTTTTTCAGTATGTTAACCATTATTGTCCACAAAATTGAATTGCTAAAGTGGATATCGTTTTTTGATCCACATGACCATCACCCAGTTGTGGATTTTATTATCGGCTTCCCAATATTCGTAGTCGGACTGGCCCTCGTATTGAGCGTACTTGAACAGCTACAGAACCTTTCAACGTCTGCTAGCGACGGCCTTTACGTGCTGGCGGAAATTTTCCTCCTTGTTGGTGCCTTTAGTGCTGCCATGTTTTGTGCCGCAGTCACTGTGAATGGCGGGTGTCGCATACTTTCGAACGGATTCACTGGGTTACTGCTTCTCGGGGAGATTAGAGAGCTGCCTACACTGGCTTCCGAGTGGGTTCTCCGACACTGTGATCGAATTCTGTATCTTGTAGAAGCTGCCAAAACTATCTCTAAGTATGCTGACGAGCAAGATATACCGAAGTATTCAGCAGCAATTGAAATTTTCGATAACGGGTTGAATCAAGTTGGTTTAGATGATTGGCATTCTGATGAAGAGCAAAAAGGTCAGCGGGACGGTGACGATGATGGTGATGATGTTGTTGTGTCGCATCGAGAGCAATAGTGGTTGTCCGAGAATTGGGGCAGGGTCGGACGGACGATCTCGCCTATCGGTAACTACAGCTACGTACTGAACAGCCCGTTCACTCTACGATAAGGCGGAAATGTTCTCACGCTAATTGATTTCTGCAGAGTCGAGACTGATGATTAGGTGTAAAAATGGATCTAATTTATTACAGACAGAATGGTCGAAATATCGAACATCCACACTGGCAGCCTTGTCTTCTTCCAATAGGAATGATACGACCATCTGAGGTGGTCGTAGCGGCATATACTGCACCACAGTCTACACATACCCCGATTGATCTACACTCATCTGCGGAACTCATCGCACCATATATTAGGATGTCTACTTTGATAAAGAAATTTGGAGAGAAGAGAAGACAGTCTGGTATTTCGGTCACTACAGTCGAATACTGGAGATAGACTTCAGTTAAATTTGAGGTGAATGAAATATGGTCGCCACGATACTTCCTTCACCTATATTGAACAGGGCTTTCGAGCAAATCCGGTCAAAATAGTGTCCGAGAACTCGGGTGGCCTCGGACAGACTAGGCCCGACCTCTCTCGAGCACCACTACAAACTCGATTGCTGTCGGCTTTTGTCCGACAGGCAGGCATCACAGACACCATCAATCTCAAACAGCATGAGAACCGTGACGACATGAGGTCTGACTCAGCCAAGAAGAAGTAAAGCGGGTACTCGAGGCTGCCGACGGAACCCCATAGCGGATCGCATTCGGTTTTTCTGCGCCTGAGAGGGTGAGGCGCAACGTAGTGTGCCTCGAGGCCACGAATGAGTATAGACCAACCACTCCAGAGCGACTCGCATCGAAATCGACCAACAAACGAGTACACGAGCGACCGTGATCGCAGCTACTCAGGCGATGTTGCCCGACTGAACGGACATGAGCTCGTCGCGATCGACGAGTGGCTGCCAGGCGCGGAGCCAACACCATACGAAATCGACCTCAGCGATGGCTACGAATATCGGACACGCTACTGGCGCTGCAGAAAGTGCGGCCAAGAACGCACCCATCGCGACGAGTTCTCCGTCCCCTGCGACAACCCCCAGCCGGCGACTGCCCTCGAGGCAGGTGGCTACTCGATCGAGGACCCACGAACGCGCCGTGCACTGAACGAGAAGTTGGACGTCTGCTTTGCGACAGTGGGCCCGATCTACGAAGTCGGTAGTGAGAGCGGGAACACCTACGAGGTCGATATTGAGGCAACGACGTGTACGTGCCCCGATTTCGAACAGCGTCAGCCAGACAACGGCTGCAAGCATCTGAGGCGTGTCGATCTCGAGATCCGGACGGGACTTGTCCCTGCGCCAGATGGGACGTTCAGCCACTGACTGTCGAGTGACGAGATCACTCGAGACGGTTTGTATCCCCCGAAAGGGGTGCGGGGGCTCGAAAGGAGCCCACCGTAGCAACCCATGAGACAAAGAGAGACAGCAATCGCGTCGATAGCCACTGAAACAACTCAGCTCCTGAAGCGAGGGATCGACAGATGACTGACCGCGATGAGTGCCGGATGCCGACGTGTTCGGAACCTGCTCGCGATCGAGCAGGATACGCTGGTCGGTTCTGTTCGGACAGCTGCGAGGTCCGCTACGAGCACCTCCAAGCGGACGCTCGAGATGCTGCAGTGGACGAAGTCGAGGATCGGTACTGATGCTCGAGCAGATCGATCACCGTGGCAAGCGTTTCACGGTTGGTGATGAGGACGGTGTCGACGGTGTCGCTGATGAACGGTGTCGGCGAGCCGAACTGCTCGAACGCCAGGCTCAGCGAGAGCTCCGTGAGCTCGAGCGTGCGAAGGCAGCCGCTGGACCAGACAGTACAGATTCTGATATTGGGGTGCTCGACCAGCGGCACGGAACGTAGGGGGACGAAAGACACACCGTATTTCCTGAGAAAACAGCTCAAACAGAAATCAGCTGTAAGCAGTGAGGAAATTCCCCCTTCATAGATAGTTGATGCCCCACGCACACAGAATTCACTCTGCACACGGTGTGTCTCGAGTGTCGAAAAGCGATTCGTCCGGTGGATCGAGGACGAAGATCAGCACCGGACGGGGCTTGAGGGTGGGCGATGATTGGATTCGGGCAGTGTCGCGCGCAGCGGATCACGCGACAGGTGATCTATCCAATGACCTCATTATCAATCTCTTCCCGATTCCCAGTTACGCGGACGCGACCGCGTGTGACACAATCCTGCCAGTCAAGAGAACACACTGAGAGTTCCGTTCTCAAATCGAATACTCTTCTGCCAGTTCAACCAGGTCGTAGACGTGGATCCCAGTTTTGAACCAGAGCACCCGCTCGCTCGTATCACCGAAGTCATTATTCGAGCAGTCTAACTGTTCGGAGACCGCGACAAGGAGATTCTCAGCATCTGCCTGGCGTATTTTCTTCAGCTTCGACTCGAGATATTCGGGAGTCCAGAATCCGATGATCTCGAGAATCGCTCGCCGACCGTCCGGATGCTCGATCGCGAAATCGGGGATCATCACCTCATCACCGAGGTCAAACACATCGTTTTCGCGTAGTAACTCCCAGTCCGTGGTCGCTCGCTCCCATTTCTGGGCGAGTGTCTGCTCAAGATCGCTATCGAACCGCCTGCCAGTACTGTAGTGTGAATCGAGTCCGTCAGTGTCGTCTAATCTGAGTTGCCGTGTCTCACCTGCTGTCTCATCAATAAGCACTGTGGCAGTCATCTCCCAGCGGTCACAAAGAGGCAATGCTGGTAGAAAGTTCGCCAGCCGGATGCCGTATTTTTGCGATTGGGAGAACAACGACGCTGGCCCGTCAAGTATGGCCTCGTAGCCATCGGCACGGTCAGTTCGTTCGACATGCTTGCCATCAGAATCGATCGGATAGATCCGGTGCATCAGTCCGAAGAGTTTGACGTAGCTGAATACCGTCCCCAAATGATCCCAGACACGGATCCGCATTTCAGTTGCGTCGTAGAGGACCGCCTGGGCGAGTGCAAGATTGTAGCGAGTGACCAGCCAGTCGACCGTCAGATCAGTGTGTTCGTACTCGCCGTCACTACTGCCAGTCAGTGTCGTCGTTGTGGTCGATTGCTCGCCAGCACCGGCATACTGGTCAGCGGTCCGCGTGCCGATCTGGACAAGTCGTTTGTTCTCCTCGAGGTCAGCATACATCCCGCGGTAGCACGCTTCGAGTGAGATACCCAACTCATCAGCAACTGCACTATACACCTCTATCTTCTGTGTGTCGTCACCGAGTGTGGGTTGGCGAACAACTGGATACCGCTCGTTCGCTTTCTCGAACAAGTGCTGGCGGATCTCATGAGGCTCGACTGGAGACATGACTTCGAACTCACACTCGTCAAGAAGCAGTTTCGCCAGTCCCTGGACGATCTTGTAGTCAGTATCCGCCACAGTGAGTTCGTCGATCGCGTCTTCGAGATCGCCTTTCGGCTCACCGAGATGGGCATCGAACAGCGCAATGAGTTCGCGTGCCGTCTCTCGATAGTTCTCGTCCGTTGGATCGATTAACAGCGGCTTGATCGCATCGCCGGTGGTACGAGAGCGAGCCAGATCAGCCGTCAACATTCGTTGTCACCCCCTGTCGGCGCTGTTGGGACACGTACGTTTCCATCGTATCTGCTGTGATGATCTCGTAGAGTCGCGCCGGCTGGCGGTCATCTGTCGGCCGGAGGATGCGTCCAAGCCGTTGGGCATACTGCCGTTTCGAAGCGCTTCCCGACAAGATGATCCCCACGTTCGCAGCGGGAACGTCAATACCCTCGTCGAGCACCTGAGACGTTGCCAGCATCGAGTACTCGCCAGTCCGAAACCGCTCGAGAATCTCGGTGCGCTCGTCCGTCTTCGTTTGATGGGTAATGCAAGGGACGATAAACTCCTGAGAGATTTCGTAGGCGAAGTCATTGTTCGCAGTGAAGATTATCGCGCGATCGTCGTGGTGACGTTTGAGCAGATTGTCGAGCGTCTCGAGTTTTTTCTCTGCTGTTCGGGCGATGCGTTCGGCGCGCTGCTTGGCGATGAGTGCCCGGCGTCCTTTTGGATCGTAGGACGTCCGTTTGAGGAACTCCTGGTAGCCCTCTTCTTTCCAGAGGTCGAACTCGTGACTATCGACGTAGTCGCGATAGGTCCGGTACTCTTTGTCGTATGTCTCCCGTTCCTCTGCCGTGAGCTCGACAGACATGTGGATGGTTTCGTATTCGCTGAGGTACTCGCCAGCGAGTTCGTCAACAGCCTCTTGATAGACAACCGGACCGATGAGATCCTCGAGGAGTTCATGCTTTCCGTCGGGCCGTTCGTAGGTAGCGGTCAATCCCAGCCGATACGGTGCGATCGTCATTTCGGGGATCTGCCGGTAGGTCGGCGCCGGCAGGTGATGTTCCTCGTCGACGACGAGGAAGCCGAACTGGTCGCCGTATTCGTTGATGTAGCGGTAGGCACTATCGTAGGTAGTGACGGTGATCGCGGTGACCTCGTGGCTGCCGCCGCCGAGAACGCCGATCGGCTCTGTGAGTTGATCGCCAAAGGCGTTGGTAAGTGTGGCGTGCCACTGATTCATCAGGTCAATCGTCGGTGTCACGACAAGCGCACTCACGCTGGCGTCAGCGATGGCCTGCAGTCCAAGAAACGTCTTCCCGCTGCCGGTCGGAAGAACGACACTCCCCCGACGGCCGTGGTCGATCCAGGCGTCGAGGGCGGCCTGCTGGTAGTCACGCGGTTCGATGTGGAGCGCCGGTGTCAGATCGAGTTCTGGATAGCTTCGGGAAGCATCGTGGAGAGACATAGAACGTGGTAACGCATCTTGGAGTATTGTCTGTCCGTTGCTGTCGGACCAGCCACCAGCCCATTCGAGAAGTTCCCGATACCGATAGGCCTGCACGCGGTACTCATCAATGCGATCGTCCCACTCCGCAAAGGGGACCTCGGCAGGCGCATCTTGGAGCACGAGTGTCCCGTCGTCGAAATCGATCCGCATTCGGTGTGTAGTTCGAAGGTGCCAATTAGGTTGAGTCTATGGATTCCAAGTACCACCTCAAACGCGATGGCTAGGTGCGATTAGTCGAATAGTTCACTAACTCGGGAATCCTCAGAGAGAGCTTCAGTAACCAGTTCTGGCCGAATTGAAAACTGATATTGGTAATATGATCCGCCTTTCGGCCCTTTGTTCTTTTCTTCAACATCAAGAAACCCTTTTAATGTCAACTGCGAGAGTCGGTCATGGACCGTCCGATCAGTACGAGGGTCAATACCGATCCGATCCGCCGCGATCCGATACCGTTTGTAAATCGCGGAGCGCTTTGCGGGGAGGTAGTTGGATAGCGTGACCAGGATTCATCGATAAGTGATGCCTCTCATCCTGATCTGAGTTCTTGCCCACCGAGGATGGACTGGAGCTGTTCAGGTGGATCGAGTCCTCGCCGTTTCCACGTGGCCAACATGGTTGTGATCGTCTCGTGAATCTGGACCCCTTCAGCTGAGCGGAGAGTCCGGAACATCTTCCGCAGGACAACTTGCTCGCGCAGAGCGCGCTCTGCGCGATTATTCGTCGAATCAACGTCTGGCTCTGTCACGAACGTCAGCCAGTGGCCTAACCCGTTCCTGATCTTCTCGATCAGCTTCTGAACCTCCTGTGACTCATACTCCTCCCTGATCAGCCCTTCTAGGTGTAACGACGCCTCCGCCCGCATCTGCTCGCGGGCGGAGGCGGACGGGTCCCCTTCGTCGAACGCCGTTAAGTCGTCGTGGAGATCGTGCAACTGCCTAGAGAGCCACTCTGCTTCCTCATACCGTTCAGCAACGTACTCCGCCTCCCGCAACAGATGCGCCCAGCACCGCTGGAGTTTCGTGTGATAGCTCCGGTACGCCGACCAGCCGTCACAGCTGAGCGTCGAGTCCTCGGCGAATTCCTCGCCGAGGACGTCTTCTAACACCTGGCTTCCACGACTCTCGTCAACCCAGAACAGCACGTCCTCGTCAGTCACGAACGTCCACGCCCAGTGCTGCTCTCCATCAACCGGGAAGCCCGTTTCGTCGCAGTAGACGACGTCACTCTCCCGGATGCTGGCTTTGACGTCTTCATACGCGGGTCGCAGCCGGTCTGCGACCCGCTTGGTCAGGTTGTAGATTGTCCGATGGGAGATGGGGAGATCAAGCTCCCACTCAAACAGCTCTGCCTGCTTTCGGTTTGGAAGTCGCTGATGGAACCTTCCGAGGGCGGTTTGGGCCATGATATTTGGCCCAAACCGCCCGGTTTCCGGGCAGTCAGGATGTTCGGCAACGACTTCGTTTCCACAGGAACAGCGGTGTTTGCCGAGTTCGTACTCGATGACAGTCGTTGGAATGGGAAGGGGTATGTCGATAATCGTGCGTGAGACGTAGCTGTCCGGGTTAGAGAGAGTCTGCTCACAGTCTGGGCAATATCCCTGATCGACTCGAATAGTCTCCTCTGGTTCCGGAGGCGGTCGAGTTGTTCCCTCGTGACCTTCGTCACGTCCTGGAGAGGAGTCGCTGGCGGCGTCAGCGTCGCCGCCAGCGTCGTCCCCTTGGTCTTCGTTCTCTTCTTGGTCGCTGCCATCGTTGCCAGGTGATCCAGCCGCGCCACCCTGCTTACTGGGTGGTGTGTTTGGGTTTTCGTACCGCTTGAGGCGAGTCTCGAGTTGTTCGATCTGCCGTTGCTGTGCAGCGAGTTGACGACGGAGAAGGCGGTTCTCGAGCTTTTGAATTGCGAGTTGCTGGCGGAGATGCGTACTGTCCTCAGTGCGGATCGCGGAATCTATCGATTCCGACGATCCGCCAATCCCCAGCGACACACTTGGTTCACCATTGAGAGACCATTCATGAGACTGCTACGAAATCGGTCTGACGGCGGGTCGCTATCCAACTACTTCCCGCGGAAGTCCTCGGCGAGGACTTCGCGGGAACGATCATCTGTGATGGATGGACAGCGTATCCAGCGTTCAGCAGTAACCTGCAGCGGTGCTGGGCGCATCTCCTCCGAGAAGCCGAAGACGTTGCTAGTGACTACGGGGAGGCAGAGCCGGTTTACCGGTATCTCAAGCAGATGTTCGTCGGTCTCCAGTCGTGGCTGGAGACCGACCCGAGTACTCGTCAGCGAGCACAGATGCACAGATCGTGCCAGAACGGGCTTAGATCGCTCGTAGAGCGGTCAGTTACCGACGAACCAGTGGCAACACTCCTCGGGAAAATCGAAGGAGGGATCGACCACTGGCTCACCTTCGTCGGTGAGCCAGCGGTCTCCCCGACGAACAACGCAGCTGAGAACGCACTGCGTGAACCAGTCGTTCTCAGGAAAATCATCGGCACACTTCGGAACAATCGTGGTATGTTCGTTCACAAGACGATTTTGTCTCTGCTGGCGACCTGGCGCCAGCAGGGACGCAATCCCTACGAAGAACTTCGCCGAGTCGTCAGCAGCAATGAGATGATCTCACGGAGTCACGCTGTACCGGCTGTTGAGCCTTCGGGGTAAACACATACTATTCATTTAATGATTTGTGTGTGGCTGCCTATCGGATTCAACCCCGGGGTCAAGCCCTGTCTCTTACCCACAAGTTCTAACCCCGTAGCTGACGAATTGAGACGGGAAAATGGGACGGGGGTCACGGAGTTGGCAGCCTGATTTAGACGATGACGGAGAGTTGTGTGACATGGATGTATCAGGTTGGATTCGGACGGAGTTTCGGGCAGCGGAGTTCGGAGACAAGCGTCTTACCGATCGATTGGTCCAACTCGGGGATGAACTCGGCAGTTCACCTGCCGAGTCCATCCCGGCTTCCTGCGAGGACTGGGCGTCCACAAAGGCTACATACCGATTTTGCGATAATGAGAGTGTGGAACCGACCGAGATTCTCTCTGCTCACAGGCAGTCACAGCGATCACGGGTGAGTGGCGGAGACGAGCTGTTGGTCGTCTCCGACACGACGTATCTCACCTTTCCTCGCCACCCAGCCAAGGACGGTCTTGGAGATATTAGTTCCTCAGATATCGACGTAGAAGGCGTCAAATTACACACTTCCGTTGGTATTCGCCCAGACACGCAGCAGATGACTGGGGTCATCGACCAGCAGGTGCTGGTCGAGGACCAACAGGCGGGCAACACTTACAGCACAAACGGCAAAGACGACCCAATTCTCCTTGAGAACGAGCATGAAAAGTGGTTGCGTGGGGATAGGGAAGCCGCCGAGTGGCTTCCCGAAGACGTGCGTCCGATTTTTGTCCATGACCGAGGTGGGGACGCCTTCTCGTTGTACGAGGAACTGAGCAAGGAGAGTGCTAACGCTGGTTTCGTTGTTCGAGCCAATCAAAACCGACGAGTCTTGACAGAAGGTGGTGAAGGTGGGAAACTCTTCGATTGGAGTAGCGACCTCGCAGAACGAGGTCGCAACTCCATCGAGATTCAACAAGGCGGTGGACGAGAAGCCAGAACAGCCGAAGTCTCAATCACTGCAGGAACCTGTGAGTTGCGCGCACCGCGAAATAATCCGGATCAAGAAGGGTCCGTCAAAGTGAATGTGGTGAGAGTGGATGAAGTCAATGGGACTGGCGATCCGATTCAGTGGGTGTTACTCACCACTGAATCGGTCGAAACGTTCGACGATATTCTAGCCATTATCGAGTACTACGGCCTTCGCTGGCGGATCGAAGACTGGCACAAGGTGCTGAAGAGCGGTTGTAAAATCGAAGAACGGCAACTGCAAACGTGGGAGCGTATGGAAGTGTTGTTGAGCGTGTATTCAGTGATTGCCTGGAAGGTCTTGGAGTTACGAGAGCTAGCCCGTGGAGAGAGTTCAGTTGCTCCAGAGATCTTGTTAAGCGAGGCCGAACGCGCAGTTCTGGAAACGAAATTTCCAGAACTGAGCGGTCAAAGCGGGAAAGCCTACGCGGTACATGTGGCGAAGCTTGGCGGATATTTAGACCGCGGTTCAGATCCTCCTCCAGGCTGGGAGACGATGTGGAAAGGGCTTCAGAAGCTCCGCATGTGGGCAGAAGGCTACGAACTGGGTGCTGAATGAGCGCCACAGCCGCTCATTCAGCGAGACTCTCCGTGAATCCAGCTTTTGTTCAGGGTCACAGACTGTCCAGCCTCTGAAAGTCGTAAGCCAGTATCAATAATGATTCCTTCCTGACTGATCTATTCATATCGGGCGGAATTTGGTTGATTTTTCTCAGTAGAGATGAGTTATGGGTAAGAGACAGGGGTCAAGCCCCGGGCATTCTCCTAGCACTTCTGTAAATTCTCCTGTTCTACGACTCGTGACTGGTGCAGGTGAGGGGGCTCTGGTGAATCGCTAGGCGACGGCGATCGACGGTGAGAAATCGCGCCACTCGAGGTGTAACACCGGGATGAATTTGACTGTGACATCGAGAATTTTACCAGTGACGAAGTGGATAGACGCTTTCACGATGCCATCAAAACACTAGAACCCGACGCAGTATGGTGATTTACCAGAGTCAGTGAGGAGAATCTTTTCGGGAGAGTGTTTCGCCGGTAGTATCGCGGCTAACAGTCCATGCAAGAACGGTCCCAAAGTTTTCAAGTATGCAGCATTAGTTGGCAAAATTAATGGTCGAGAGCTTCGTCATTTCACTCAGTAGTTTCGTGTTCGTCGTGGTGGGGCTCATCACGGTGAACAAGGGTCGCGCGGAACGTGCAAAGAGCACTCGGATGGAGGAGACCGAGACGACGGCGATCCGCGATCTGGAACCCGGACCGGTCGAGGTCAAGGGGACTGTACACGGGACCGACGACGCAACCCTCCAGCAGTCGCCCATCGACGGGACGGAGGCGTTAGCCACCCACGTCGAGGTCAAGGAATTGCACTCGGACGGCAATGGTCCGGGCAACTGGCAGACCATCTTCGAGGACCAGACGGCCGAGCCCATGTTCATCGACGACGGCACCAGCGAGGTACTGATCGACCTCCCGGAAGACGGCGGGTTGAACCTCGAGCAGACAGAATGGAAAGTCGAAGCCGGCGACGACCCGCCAGAAAAGATCCGCACGTACGTCGAGAACGAGCCCGCACTCGACCTCCCGGATGGCATCGACATCGGCCCATTGAGCACCGGTGAGCGCCGGCGCTACCTCGAGGGCACACTCGAGCCGGGCGAGGACGTCTATCTCCTCGGGACCGCCAGGGAGACCGAGGCGGGCTGGGATAATCACAAGTACGTAATTGACGAGCCGACGCCCGACGGTGACTTCATCCTCTCGGATAAGTCGGAGGCCACGCTGATAGAGGAGGAACGGAGTAGTGGCCTCGTCCTCCTAGCCGCTGGCATACTCATGACCGTGATTGGACTGACTGGGGTCGTTTCTCCGTTCCTATCGATATAACAGGCTCTGTTAAAATCCTCTTCTTTGATACCTAATAGAATGAAATTTCAACTCACTCTACGTGCCTATCGGTCACGATGGGCGAAGTCGAGGATGGCGATCATCTGACTCCAATTTTCCTATAGCATCTGTACAGATACACTACACCGAAGGGGATCGTAATCAATTAACCGGCTGAAAACACGTACAAGCCCAAGTGTAGTATAAGCGTGTCATAGAATCGGTGACAGGGCTATGAGACTCGTGGTTCCGAACCACTCTCAGAGGTCCTCTGAAAAGACTCTCACCTCGCCCTCGTTGGTAATCCCGATATCAATCGACGCCATCAGTTCGTTCTGTTTCGTACACTCTTCAAGCACCCCGTAGAGGTGTGTATAGAGCTCCGGGCGACAGTACGCAATCTTAATGCCAGCCTCGTCTCCGTGTGAGTACACACTGGCGACCAGATCGTCAAAACTCGTTCCTGGAGAAACAGAAAACTGAACCGGCGACCGAATCGTCCGGACGAGTTCTAATGTCCGACGAGCTTTCTCAACGTTCTGTTTAGCCGCGCGTTCGATAGCGCTCACGTTCGAGCCAGTCGTGTCGAATTCCTCGGCTACTTCCTGTTGTGTAAATCCTCGCTCTCGGAGCTCGAGCACCTCTATTTGGCGGTCAGTCAGGATCGTCGAGTCTGCAGAGATCATATTGGTCAAACAGTAGTGTTTGAGATAAGCTTTTTTCCTAACTTCTTCTCTATTAGCACGTGACGAATACGCGATCTAGTATCACCCGGAGGCAATTCCTCACTACAGTCGGTGCGACAACCGTCTTCGGGATTGCTGGCTGTAGCAGCAGTAACAGTACGGGTAAAATGGAGTTATTATCAGCGGGAAGTCTCTCGATAATTCTCGGGAACAAGGTAGGAGAGTCGTTTGAACAGGAAACGGGGACAACGTTTCAGGGAGAATTCCATGGCTCGAATGCTGTCATGCGGTTCATCACGTCAGGGCAGAAGTCGCCAGACGTGGTCGCAAGTGCTGATGCCGGCCTACTCCGTGACGAACTCCAACCCGACTACACGACGTGGGATGTCGTCTTCGCCTCGAACTCCGTTGGTATAACGTACAACCCCGACACGCAGGTCGGACGGATGCTCGAAAACGGGACACCGTGGTACAGGGCATTACGTGAGGCGGATTCGGAGATAGCGATGAGCGACCCCGATCTCGATCCGCTCGGGTATCGGACGGTCCAGATGTTCAAGCTTGCCGAGGAGTACTATGATGTCGATGGTCTAGCACAGGACCTCATCAACCGACTCGAAATCGATCCACAGGAAGCACATCTGCTGGCAGGAATTGAGACGGGAGACCGGGCCGCTGCTGTCTGTTATAAGAATATGGCAGTCGACCACGGTCTCTCCTTTGTTTCGCTACCCGACGAACTCAATTTCTCGAACCCAGAGTACGCAGATCATTACGCTCAAGCGACGTATACGACTGACGAGGGTACGACTATCGAAGGGACGCCGGTACTGTACAACGCGACCGTCCTCACCAGCGCTGACCATCCCGAGAACGGACGACGGTTCCTCAGCTACCTCCTGCAGAACCGGGATGTCCTCAGCGAGAACGGCCTCATAGTCGATGATAGATTCCCCAGAACGAATGGAGATGTTCCGGAGGAAGTCCTTCCATGACTCGGATGCACGAAACCAAAAGTAACCGAACAGGATTCAACTCAGTCTTCGGTGGTGACTACACTGTCTTTGGTCTTCTCGGGGCTATTCTGGCCGTCTATCTGCTCTACCCGTTTGTGACCTTTTTCGCGGGCGCTCAGGGGAACGGAATCTCTGTTGCTGACTTCACACGTCCAGAGATCATTTCGGCAGCTAGATATTCGCTCACGACAGCCCCTATCTCGACAGCTGTAGCCACAGCCTTCGGCGTACCTCTGGCCTACTTTCTCTCGCGATCGGAGTTCAGGGGCAAACTCCTCGTTGACTCTCTGGTCATACTTCCGCTCGTGCTTCCGCCAGTCGTTGGCGGTGTGATGCTCCTCACGGGCTTCGGTAGCTTCACACCTGTTGGGCAGGTTGCCAACTCGCTGGGACTGACGCTCACCGATTCGTACATTGGTATCATCTTTGCACAGACCTTCGTGGCATCTCCGTTCGTCGTCATCACGTCACGTGCGGGTTTCGACTCCGTCGAGGAGTACGAGAGAGCGTCGAGAAGCTTGGGAAAGGGACCTGTTGAAACGTTCTTCCGGGTCTCGTTGCCGCTCACCAGCGGACACATACTCGCGGGAGTCGCCCTCACGTTCGCGCGTTCGATCGGCGAGTTTGGTGCCACGATGATGACAGCGTACAATCCCCATACAATGCCGACGCAGATATGGGTGACCTTCATATCGAGAGGGGTCTACGCCACTCTCCCGATTGTCGCAGTGCTGGTGACTTTCGGATTGGCCGTAGTCGTCGGAATCCGCTATTCCGGAAAGAGCATAGGTGTCAAAGAATGATCCGTCTCGACGGGGTCACGAAGACCTACGGCGGCTTTGGGCTTGATGTTGACGTCGAACTCGGAAACGAGATTACTGCGGTCATTGGACCTAGCGGGAGCGGGAAGTCGACACTCCTCGAGATCATCTCCGGCTTCGAGACTCCCGACTCGGGCTCCGTTTTTCTCAATGATCAACCGCTCGATGGTGTCTCCCCCGAGCAGAGAAATATCGGGATGGTCTTTCAGCGACCGACGCTCTTTCCTCACCTCTCTGTGCGTGAGAACATCGAGTACGGGGCTGCGATCACCGACGACGAGATACGCGACCTGTGTAAGCTGCTGGAAATCGACGGATTGCTCGAAGCTGACAGATCGCCGGAGACGCTCTCGGGGGGCGAAAAACGCCGCGTCTCGGTGGCCAGAGCGATCGTTACAGAACCCGACGCATTACTCCTTGACGAGCCCACGACGGGACTCGACGAACCCATCCGCCGGCGTCTCAAGTACGAACTCCGGCGCGTACTCGCCGACCTCGACATTCCCTGCATCTATGTCACACACGACCAGAACGAGGCGTCAGTCGTCGCCGACTCGGTCGTCGTGATGCGGGATGGCACTGTACTCCAGCAAGGTAGTTATGAGGAGATGCTTGAATCGCCACGGAACGAGTTCGTCGCCGACTTCGTGGGCATCGAGAATCTCATACGCGGTGAGATACGTGAGACTGAGTCCGGCCGAACAGTCGTGGATACCGGTGTCGCGTGGGTCGAGCCGGAACAAACGGTTCTCGATGACGGTAACGTATCGAAATCTGATGTCTGCATCGGTATTGTCCCCGAATCCGTGACGATCACAGAGAACACGAGAGGCGACGGCGGTCGTCGTACCCAGACCCAACCACACCGGTCTGATGGCACGTCTATCAACAGTATCGACTGCACCGTAGAGAGGGTCATATCCGAGAGAGGATCGAAGACGATCTTCCTCGACTGCGGCCTCTCAGAGACGTTCAAAGCAGTCGTCAACTCCAGTGTCACTGTCAACGAAGGGGATGACGTTGCCGTCGAATTCGACGGTTCGGATGTTGTAGTCGTATGAACTGTTGCGAGGTCGATACGAGTGACGCATACACATTCACAGAAGTAGAGATCAGTGAGTTGCGTTTTCATCTCGATGTTAACCGAGTAGGATGTTGAGCGAGTGTTCCGAGAGACGCTCTGAACTCCATAGGCAGTAAATATGGATTGGTGATCATGTTCAATGCTCGAGCATTGGGAACTTCAGTCTCAACTTCTGGATCAAAGAGTTTCGTCATCACAAAAGAGCGGAGCCCTTTCGAACGACAACGGTCACTGACCGTGAACAGCCTAGACCGTGGAGGTGGCGATGATTGCGCGAACACCAGCAAAAAAGGTGCTTAGGCCTGGCGATTCCCACCAACGGCAGAGTTCGAGGAAGTGGATCGTCGTCCATCCGGTCACGGCCAATGAGACACGGCCCTCGTGCCAGTACCGGGCAACCTTGTGAATGCACACCTGCTTGCCTTCCTCGATCCACAGAGCGTCTGATGACTTCCAGATCGTCACGCGTGTCTGGCCACTGCCATCCGCAATGACATCAACCTGCGCGATGCTCGCATGTGAGGGATCCCACAGAATTTCGACACGCCATTCGATGCTCACCTCTTCGATTCACCCTCTCGAGTTTTCCAATGGGGATGACGTGCCCGGATGCCGTCTGCAGTTCCTCGAGTACGTTGACGAGCGCACTTGTCAGGTCCAGGCCACCGACGACGGCTTCACTCAACCGTCGACTGATCGCTGCTCGAGACCAGCCATCCAACTGCTCTGCCAGTCGCATCGACTGCTTGTTCACAGTCGCCAACTGCTTCTGGGTAACGGTTTTAGGGATTGCACAGAGCTTGCCCATCACCATCCTGGCGACCGGAATTGCTCACGTCAGTTTCAGCCGTCGTGCTGCGCGTTCAGTTCTCCGAGGAACCTGCCTGCCGTCGTCCCGATACGAACGCCGTCGATATCGCACATCTCGAGATCGTGCGTGGCAGTCCGAAAGGGGTATGGTCGACGAGGATGCGGTGGTTGACATCCTCCTCCGCGTGAACGCGGAGGAATCCCGAGGTTGGGATATTACGGTTTGCAGTCTACCACCTCTGCCCGAGGTTGGAATCCTCGGGAAAGGTCGTGAAGGTAGACTCCGGGCTGTGCCAACCAGCCGGTACTCCTATCCCCACCCAAATCGGGTGCAGATTCGGAGTTACTTTCATTCAGGTCGAGACGGATATTCTCCGCCCCGTTTACGTCTGCATTGAACGCCACATCACACGCCTCACACACGTACAAGCCACGCTCGACGCGCTGACCATCGTCTTCCCTACCGCATACGCAACACGTCTTGCTCGTATCGCGTTCGGACACTTCCACGACCGTGATTCCCTCAACTTTCGCCTTGTATTCGAGGATGTTGGTGAAGCGGTCGAACGCCCACCCGTGCAAGTCGAGGTTGCCGTGCTTGCCCCAGTTTTTTGCTTCCCCGTCATCGTCCTCTCGGACGCCTTCCAAGTCACCGACGTTGATGCGTCCAACCCTCTTCTCAACACACCGTTCAACGATGTGCTTGGCGAGACTGTGGAAAAAGTGGGTGCGGCGCTCCGACCACGTCTGGTGAAGCCTTGTCGCTCGTTCACCACCGCTATCGTCGCATGTGGCGATTTCCTTCGGGAAGTAGTAGCCGTCTTGCTTCAGGCGGTTGCCGGGGTAGAGGTCGGCGTCTTCGGTGCTGTACGCAACAGCCGCGAAGTTACTGATACCGAGGTCGATACCGGCAGTTTCGTTGCCGGGTGCGGTAGGTGTCTCGATTTCGTCTTTACAGACGAGGTGGAGTTCCCACCGCTCTCTCTGCTGGTCGTAGACGGCGCGAACCTGTTGCAGGTTCTCGACTGTGACGCCGGGACGGGTTTCGTATTCGACAAGGATATATTCCCACGCTCGGGGATGTTCCTTGTGATTCGCACCTTTCGATAGCCGGACGCGGTTGTTCTTCGTATCGTGACGGATACCGTTTTGCTTCCACGTCACTGTGCTGCGCGGGTGCTCTTCGTGGACGCGGCGGCCTTCGTCATCGTAGTAATTGCGTTTGCGGTAGCCGGGCGGATTGTCCCGGTCGTCGTCCGAGGAGTACCACGAGTTGAAGGCTTCAGCGAGTTCCTCCAGAACTCGCTGACTGGACTGAGAATGGAGTCCCTTGTATTTTGGATGTGTCTTCAATTCGTCTTTCAATTCCTCGTGGTCGGGAATCTCGCCCGTTTCCGCCCACACTTCTCGGGAATGGTATACTCACGGACATAAGTACGTAAAGACATCTGGCACGTTGATCTCGTCCAGTGCACAGAGAGCAGCATCACGAAGTTCGTCAAGCGTTTCGAATAGGCGGTTGCCGAGTGATTGATCGAGTTGTCGCCAGCACTCTTCCGCGGGGTTCAGCTCTGGTGAACCCCGCGGAAGGTAACACAGTTCGATCGGAGTACCTTCAACGAACTCTTGGACTCTGTTCGCCGTGAAATACGAGGCGTTGTCGAGGACAACGCAGATTTTCTCGCCGAACTCGGTCTGGAGAGCGTCCAGAAAACGAATCGTCGTGTCGCTGTTGAAGTTCTCTTCGCAGGGGAGAAAGAACGTCTCATCAGTATCGCTGACTGCACCGAGAAGTTTGATGCTGTCCCACGCGCCCGTCACCGGGAGTGACGGGCGCTCACCCTTGGGAAACCATGCGTGAATCAGTGTCGAGAGAACCTGTCGCGTCTGATCAATGGCTAAGATCGTGTATTCGTCGTCCAGGTTGTCGCGCTTTTTTTGAACCCGTCTTGCCATGCTTCCTGTGCTCTCTCATCGGATTTGTGAAACTCCGGCCGGGCTGTCTTCCAGGACAGCCCGGCCTCGGTCATCAATCGTCGAACGTGACGCTCACTGTACTCAACGTCGAATTCCTCGGCGAGATAGTGACGAGCTAGTGGAACGGACCACGCAGGCGCGTCAAGTCCAACTTCCTCTGGAGACTTGTGAAGCGCTTCAACGAACTGTTCATGCTCTTTGTCGGAGAGTTTTGAGGGCCTTCCTGAACGGTGCTCGTCGTAGACGACCTCCTCGAACGGCTCGTCGGCGAGCCGTTCGAGTCGATCAAGCCACCGCGAGAGCCAGCCAGCAGTGTATCCATAGCGTTCAGCGACCTCTTGTAGCGTTGCACCGTCTTCTTCAAGGTAATTGATCGCCGCCATGAGCCGTTGTGATGGCTTTTTTCCCTCGACCTCCGCCAAGACCTGGCGGAGGTCTTCGGTAGAGACGTTGTCGAGAGAGGTCATATCGGAGTAACGTGCTTTTCTTTGAAATATTTTTGGCTGACAGTATAGTTGGCGACGTTCCACAACTTGCTGGCACTCCACCCGTGCCGGTCGAGTGACTCCGCGACCTGTGAGTGGTTGCGGATTTTCGCTCGATGGGTGCGGTGGACTTCCAGCATCGTGAAACGCCTCTATAATCGCTTATATTCGTTTCTTTTGTAAAGATTTGGATTGAGAACGGTGGAATATCCGGCTCTGTCGGAGTCGGTAGAATGGGTCACTGAGTGACGGCACGTATCCATGGCCTGAAGGCCGTGGTATTGCGCCTGTTCAGCATATAATAGCTCTACTGAATATACGGATATATGATTTAAGTGAGATGATGGCGTATTCGATAGGTAGAAGTTGCTTCTTTGACCAGTATAGTGGTATGACTAAACCGGGCGAAGAAAAAGCAAATGAGTGGGATACTGACGCCTATGACGAAGAGCATTCCTTCGTCTTTGAGTATGGCGAGGGTGTGGTTGATCTTCTAGAGCCGGCAAAGGACGAACGGATACTCGATCTCGGATGTGGGACTGGCCACCTGACAGCGCAAATTTCCAACTCGGGAGCAAACGTTGTTGGTCTCGACAGTTCCGAAGAAATGGTTGCGAAGGCACGCGCGAAACTTATCCGGAGTGTGAGTTTGTACATGCTGATGCTCGGAACTTCGCATTCGAGGACCCATTCGACGCGGTATTCTCTAACGCGGCGCTCCACTGGATTCCCGAGCAAGACGCCGTTCTCGATTCGATTGCTGACGCTCTCGTTCCTGAAGGACGATTCGTCGCCGAACTCGGTGGCGCAGGAAACGTCGCCGCTATCGTCAACGCAGTCCGTAAAGAAGCGGCTGAGCATGGCTATGAAGTCGAGAGCCCATGGTACTTCCCGAGTATCGGCGAATACGCCACGAAGCTCGAATCACATGGCTTTGAGACGAGACATGCGACACTCTTCGACCGTCCGACGGAACTCGATAATGGGCCAGATGGACTTGCAGAATGGCTCAGCATGTTCGGCGATAGCCTGCTATCCGTCGTTCCTGATGAGGACCAATCAACAATCGGCTCTGTTTAATCGCTAGGCGGCGTCGAGTTGAGTCGTTAGAATCACGGTATTGAAGCGGAAGACCGGAAATTGTGCCAACCCAAATCTTCCGCTTCACCGAACGCTGTGTCTGGATTGCTAAAAGAGTTGCTGACGATACGGATGAATCCGCCGCCCCGAAAGGTGGCGGCGGATTCGCCGATTATGCGCTGATTCCGCTTCACTGCTTGCGAATTTACCTTGGGACGTCCTATCGGATGACCATCGACATCCTGACGGAGATGCCACGAATAACCCGGGAGATCGGCCTTGAACCGGCCGATCTCCCTCATCCATCCACGCTATGTCTAGCATTCGATAGGCTCGAAATGCGTGTGTGCCGAGTGCTGCTGCGCTATTCAGCGCAGCTGCACGAGACCGGTGAGATCGGCACGATCGACGCGACGTACTTCGACCGCTCCCGTGCAAGTCGCCACTACTGCCGACGGACAAACTACCACGTTCAGACGATGAAAGTGACGAAACTCGTCGATACAGAGACGCAAGCGATTCTCGATCTTCACTGTACTACGACGTGGGAAGGGAGTGATGCAGAGATCTGTGAGCAACTCGCCCGCAAGCACGCGGGCGAGTTGCGCGTTCTCACGGCGGACAAGGGCTATGACTGTAACTGGCTTCGAGAAGACCTCCGAGAACTCGACATTCGGCCGTTGATTAAGCACTGCGTCCATGCACCGTACGATCACGCGCACAACGCGCGGATTGATGACGAACTCTACGGCCAACGAGCCATGTCTGAAACCGTCTTCTCTTCTGTCAAGCGCTCGCTTGGCGTCGCCCTGCGAGCGCGGACATGGTACCGAGAATTTCGTGAGATTGCGCTGATGTGTGCGGTTTATAACATCAAGAAGGCCGCAAAACAGGAAATTCCGCTCCCGTCATGCGATTAAACACGGCCCAACAATCATCTCTGCTGTCGAAGATCGTCTTCGCGATGACCTGCTTCAAAACGGAACGTGGATCGCCGATTACCGGCGACTCCGCGTCGTCGCCATTCAAACCCGCAAATAGCGTGAACCGCCTCGGGGTCACGCCTCGAAGCACTTGCCTTGCTCATCTGTAGACTGGCGGTCAGTTCGCACGACCTACGTATCGATCAGTTCGCCGAAATGGAGATGCAACCAACTCCATGAGTATAATCCTATGATCCCCTCCTGTGAGAACTAGTATTCGCTCCACGACCGATATATCTGTGAACGATTATTTTCCGTTCTCAGCGGTAGTTGGATCCAGGTTTCGGACATCTAGCTCGCCGTCGAGATACTGCTGGCCTGCATCAGTAATGTCGTAGACACCATTCCCGAGGTGAATGAGTAATCCGTAGACAACGAGCTTCTTACAGCGCTGATTGATATGCTGTCGGGAGAATCGCACACGACCACTGTCAGCCATCGACTTTGGCGTATCTGGCCCGCGTTCAGAGAGATGTTCCAAAATCCGATCATCGGCACGTGACATCCAGTCAGCATCGAAACGCATACTCAACGCTGGTTGCTACACGAGTATCCAAGCCGCGTTCCGTCAACCAGAGATGCGATAAGATTCTATAGTTGACCAACATCTCTTTAAACTACGAAAAACGACAAAGAGATATGAGTGATACACAGGATCGACCAACGCAAGATGGATATGACGACCTCCTCCTCGCAATTGTGGATGCACTCGAGGCCGAAGGGTTCGACCTCGAGTCCAATCGTCTCTATGACTTCATCGATCCAGATGTCCTCGAAAAACTCCTCGAGTCAGCAACCGGGCCAGTGACGGTCACGTTTACGGCAGGCGAGTATCAGGTGACCGTCACACCCACGACAGTAATCGTTTCTGAGCAGGCCAGTACAGCTACAGGTCGCAATTAATTACGATACCTCGGAAGATCGTCGATTAATTAATATTTGACGCGAAAATCTCATTCGATGACGGAAATCGGATTGGTGAGTTGTACGAAAACGAAGCGAGAGCACGCGGTACCACCAGCAAAACTCTACTCTCCGTCGACGTTGTTCAGCAAAGCGCGGCAGTATTGTGAGCAGTATCACGACGACTGGTATATCCTCTCGGCGAAGCACCAGCTGCTCGAACCAGACAGCTCACCGATCGAGCCGTACGACGAGACGCTGACCGACGCTCGAGTCGCACAAAAACGAGAGTGGTCCCAAACAGTATACGAGGAGCTGAAAGCAGCAGGCCTACTCGAGTCCGACGTCACGCTCGTGTTTCATGCGGGGAAGGCATACTACGAGGAATTACTCCCGTTGCTCGAGGACCACGACGTTACGATAGAGATTCCGACGGAGGGGCTACTGATCGGAGAACGACTCAGTTGGTATAATCAGCATCTATGAACGAACGAGAGCAGGGTCCAGAAGATTCGATGAGTAAAACGGCGGTGTGGGAATCATGGCTCGAGGACACACTCTTGCCAGACCTCCGCTCTGATGAGACACCGGATCCAGTCCCGTTTTTCGAATCTACTGACAATGGACTCGAGACGAGCGATGCACTGGGGAGCTACAAGTGGGGAATGAACGACGGTGACTACCTCTATCTGATCTACCTCTTAGATAGGCCGGTCACAGACGCGCAGAGCATGATCCCCGTGTACGTGGGCGAATCGAACGATATCAGCTCACGAATCGGACAACACTCCCGGAAGATCCGCGATGCACTTCCAATCACAGAGTGGGAAGACGACGGCGAGTGGGGAAGCTTCTCGAAGTATGATCAGATTGCAGCAGTCGCCGAACGCGTGGACAGTCCACTGTACGTCTGGATCGTCGACGTCGACGAGCTCGAATCCGGGCCCTATGGCTTCGAGACGTATCGCCAGGAACTCGAGGCGAAACTCGTTGGACTGGTACACGCACAACCCCAGTACGAGCGGATCTTCGCCAATCGCGAGTTCGTTCCAAATCGGATCCTCCACGAAATCGGAAAGGCTGGACTGGAGTGGGTTGCAGATGAAATTATCTCTCGAAGCAGACCGCTTCGGAGGCACAATGCAAATACGCGGGATAACCCCACGACGAAAGCCGAGTGTTGGAGAGAGTGGGCAGCAGAGTACATGCTGGCAGACATCCAAAGCGAAGCACAGTCCGATCCAATCCCGCTCTTTGACGTGACTGACGACTTGCAGGTTCGAACACGCGACGACGGGACACTCGAGCGCTCCGCCGAGATCGATACCCGGATTCGCCGCGAAGGCCGGAAGTGTGTCAACAGTGATGGCATCCGTGCGGACGGCGATGACGGCCTGCTGTACATCATGTACCAGCTCGAGGAGTCTGCGGAGACGACGACACCTGCTGATATCGTGCCCCGGTATATCGGTAAGGCAGAAGCGTACGGGAAGAAGCGAGAACTCAGCTCGAACTTCACCGAGATCGCCTACGAACGGGATGCAACGCGAAGCTTTGCACGATGGGGTGACGGAAACTACTGGCATATCGGCGAACTCTCACAGGCACTCGCTGGCGACGACGAACGCAAACAGCACTGGGTAGACGCCCTCTTTGAGCCCAACTCACGAACGTTGTCCCAGCAGACGTATCTCTGGGTCCGTGCCTGGAATGGAACAGCGGATAGCAGTCCATACGGAACACCCGCAACCCTCGCAGAGGTCGAACCACTATTGATCGGGGCAGCGTACGATGCATACCCAGCGTCTCTCTTGAACAAGAGCGGAACACCAGACGACGCGCCGATCAAAGTGGAGACCCCAGCGTCCGCTGACTAACTGGACTGTAGCTGCTCAAGTCTGGCATATTTTGTGAGACCCCCTGAGGGGTGGAGGTCTTCTCGAGTTCAGGCCGATTCGACTTGCCTCGAGAAGCACTGATCGACCATGGCTACGAGCAGCACCAGCCGGGAAACGTTCGACAATTCGGATACCCGGCTCGACGAGATGTACAGTACGATCGAAGCATAGATCCAAGACCTCGTCGACGAGGTGATGGCCGATGAGTGATGGACCGCTTCTGTTCGAGATCGTTGAGGCACTCGAGAACCCGGGACTCGGCCGTGATGAGTACCAACTGCAGCGGGTGATCGACGTCGTATCGCAACTGTCGGACCCGATTTCGTAGGCCCACACGAGGTTATCCGCGCCGCCAAGATTCCCGACATGCGTGCGAAGGCCGTCGATCAGCAAGTTTATATTTGGGGTGGGGAGTCGGCCTTGCCATCGAACGTGATTAGTGACATCGAGTGTCGGCTTCCCCCCGTCCACCGTGGGGCGGGGAGGAAGCTGACACGCGCCGCCTCCTCCGAGGGTTGAAATGAGTGGCATCCCACATTAGTGGTATGTGGTCGGCGGCCAACAGCTGTCGCCGTCACGGGCCGCCGTCAACCAGCCTCAGAATCAGGGATGCCGCCCCGTGAACGCCCGAACGCTCTTCGGGTACGACGCGGTACGTCCACCGATAAGCCCCGCGCCACCGTGCGCGGGGCAGTTGACGCGAGCGTCCTGGCAATTTCATGGATCGCTGGAAACCGCTCTCAAGGCGTTGCAAGTCGAGTACGTGTAACAACGCTCAACTCAGATCCGGTTACCAACAGCGAGAGGTTCAACAACGGTGAGAACACCAGTATCAGTGTTCCCGTGATTTAAGCTCTCAACTAGCCAAGCTGTATCCACCACACGTCTCGGCCACACAATCTTTCAAATAGATACCACGTACTAGCCCACGCATGAATGAGCGACGAAATCGTCAACTGAGTGCCATCGTTGGTGCGTTTCTTGTCCTCATCGCTGGTGGTGTCGTCCTACTTGTTGAGAATCTATTCAAAACACCACTCCTACTCAGCCAAGTGACGTTGCTAGGACTGGCAGGCATCTTCGATATCGTAGCAGCGACCGACACGCAACTAACTGCCCGCTGGGCATGGTATCAATGGAGCGGCCTCGGAAACATCTTTCTCGGACTGTCACTCCCACTTGGGTTCGTGGGAAGTAAAAACAGCCTCTTTTTCATTCTAGTGGCCGCCATCGGTGGACTTTCGCTAGCGGCAATGGGCATTGACATGCTCGTCTACCATGGAAAGTATACCCGTGGTGAGAGACTCGATCGAAATGGTACATAGAGTGAACGACCACTCCAGCTTTCTTTGGTAGGACGGTCCAACGGACACCATGTTTGAACAAGCATCCTGACAGTTCAATAACCATCTTCGGAGAAGCTGTCGATTGAGTCTGCAGGACGACTGTCAATTCAGATCACCAGCAGGCTTTGGCGAACAGCCCTGTGACTACTCTCACGACTGCAGTCGTGGGCGTTCTCCTCGAATATCTGTAATCACCAACTGTCGGTACTCCAGCCTGTTGTCGAATATAGGTACTGACTCCAGTATCCATCACCGAGTATCTTCTACTCGACTGTGCTTCAAGCAGCGAGTTTCTTGGCGCCATGAGGCAGGAGGCGCACTCAACAGTGAGCCGTCATGTGGTTTACAATGACTGATCCAAATCCGATTGACGACACTGCAGACGATCACAGCCGGTTCGAAGCCAGACTCGTTGCCCATGATCGAGATGCAACTTGCGTCGTGACAGCAGATATCGGCGATACAACCGCCCGACAGCTCGTTACGGAACTCATCGATAACGGTGTGGTAACGCCGGTACCTGGCAAACGGGTGTTCGTCCACGAGCCAAGTGGGACTGCCTTTGACTCGAGCACTCAGCTTGCTGTTTTCCATCGTGGCTGGACGGCTGCTCACAACGCCAACACGGAGAGTGAGTGATGTGGCAGACGCTCGCTGACTGTACCTTCTGCGATGCCCTGTCCGGCACCGGTTCTGGCAAGGCGCTTACGTGGGGCCAAGACGAGCGGGTCACCAACCCAATCTGTGTCGACTGCGTTATCAAAGCGGAACCGGGCCCTGACGAGCGCGATCACTGCACCTGTGACGGCTGCTGTAGGCTCGTCGTCGACATAATCGCGGCGCTCACACGGTCCCGCGTCGAACTCGGCCATCTCGAGAGATCGTTACAGCTGTGTGCGAGGTGTAGCCCCGGTGGGCCAGCTACCGACTGGACGCGTGACCTCAAGGAGCCCCTCGTCACGACGCCGATAGAGTGAATGATAGAGGTAAACCGACCTTCGGACGTGAGTGTCCTCTTCCTGTAACAAACACCCAAATAGCTATGCACCCACGGTACCAACAATAATCTATGTCGAGCGGCACCATCGATATCGACGAGTTCGAGAACGCCGACGACGATGAATTTGAGGAACGAAACGACACCGAACGGATCGTGCTGTTCCTCGACAAGAACGACGACCGGGCGTGGAAGGCGGCGACGATTGCTGACCAACTCGAACTGGATACGGACGCCGTTAGTGCCATCCTCTCGCGACTGAAGGAACGAGGTCTTGTGCGGCACAAGCGCCCGTACTGGGCGATCACAGACAACGAGGACCGACTTCGAGCTGCCTACCAACTTCACCAGCACCATCAGACTGCAGACGAACAGTACGGCGAAGAGCATCTCGAGAAGTTGAAGACTGACGAAATGGAGGAAGTGCGGTGACCGCGTTCGATGAACTGGAACGCGGCGACATTATTTGGGGGACCGATCCACTCTCGGACAAAGGTCGTCCGATGCTTGTTCTGGGAACACCTCGGTTCCCGAACCACGGCGTACAGCTGATCACTGTCCTGATCTCCACGAAAGGTTATCATGAAGAATCGCTCACGCTCCGCGATGACGACTACAAAGGCGAGCCACTCGGGGAACGAAGTCACGTTCTTCCGTGGTCGCTCGCGACCCTCAACGGTGCGTCAGAGGTGGAATTCCATATGACCTCTCTCGTCGGCGAACGCACCGAGAACGTGGCCACACAGTTAATCAGCTACATTTCCTCCTGAGCGAACCGTGCTATTGTCAACGGCGACACCGGGCAATCGACATCGGGGCCGGTAACACGAATGCGTGGTGGCAGGACAACCGAGTCACCCACCCCATTTGTGTCGACTGTGCCATCCAGCCGAACCGAATCCCAATAAGCTTGACCACCACGCCTGAGACGAAGGCGTCCTCGTCGCGTCGATACGCTCGCACCACTCACGTAGTTTCACGTCGAACTTGGCCATCTCGAAGGCACGTTGTAGCGGTTAAGTGAACTGCCTCGGGGTCAAGCTCCAAGGAACTCGGCCTGCCTGTAGAGGGTGGGAAGCAACACTGCAGAGGAGCGGAAGAGCCGAGCTGAATCGTTGGTCCCGTCACAAACTCGTCTAGAGTTCGCCTCTGGTAGCGTCAACTGACACCTCCAATGTGATGGCTGTTTTGGCTGAACGCTCGAGCAGTTCGTCGGCGAACGCCGCGAACTGCTCGGACTCGGCATATCTCACGAGATTGAGCCAGAGGAGCGATTCTAAGCCGGACTCTGTCCATCTCATCCACTGGTTTTTACACCGCTTCGAGATTTCGCCCATGGCTCGTTCGACCACGTTCGACGTCCACAGAACCTCTTGTCCCTCGAGTGCGAGTTCGGCGAACGTGACGGTTGCTTCTGCCCATTTTCGGAGGTACGCCGCTGCTTTTGGAGAGTCCTGTTGCTCTAAGCGCCACGCCTCCTTCGTGAGGTTCTCGAGCGTTTGGGCGATCCGCTCGCGGATCGCCAAACGCTCATTCCTCGGTGCATGGAGCGCAACCGAGTTTTTCAGATGGAACAAGTCGTTTGTGACGTCTGAGGCGATCGCTTTCCGCGTTTCGAGCGAAAAGGTACCGTCCTTCCACAGCTTGTATCCAAGCGTTCGACCGACATGAACGAGATCGAGCTGATGAGATCGATAGCTGGTCTCGAAGGCGTCGACGAGGGATTCCTCGGCGTCACTGACGACCGTCGCGTCGTCAGTGATCGCCTCGTTCTCTTCGAGATCTTCTGCTGTATCGTCCCACGGCTCGTTAACATTGACGTCTAAGAGCGTGGTTTCCGCGTTGTCTTCGGTGATCTGTCCGAGAGTGACGTTGACGTCGTGGTACGTGCAGTGATCGTCCTGGCTATGACACTTCGTTCCGTCAGGAACGACAGTGTCTGCATTCGTCCCAGGAAGCCGATCACGAACGAAGTCACCGAGTTTGCTGCCGTACTCACGGACTCGGCGGTTGATCGTCGTTCTCGAAGGCATCGGAGTGAAGCCGTCGCCGTGGGCGACGGCATCACGAAAGCTGAGCGACGTAGCGAGTTCGGTACTCTGGAGTGAAATATCCTCTTGATAGATGCGCTGCCCATCGAATTTGATGAGATCTTCGAGAGGGCGGAAGTAGGTAGGATTGTCACCGGTGGCAGCGGTATCTTTGACGTGATGAAGGGTGAATTCGTGCTCTCCTGCGGTTGTCACAGCTGTTCGTGTTGAGGTTCCGGCGCGCTGGAAACGGCGATCGCCGTTTCCGCGCGCGTGCTTCTCCCCACAGTACGCCTCGACGAGGCGCTCGTCGAGGCTTTTGACAAGCTCCTCGAGGATCGTCGCCTCGAGGTGAAGCTCTGTAAAAGATTCAGCGAGAGTGGCAAGCGGTAGCGTTTTGTCTAAGTCGATACTAACCGTGACTTGCGCGTCGATTGTGGCGTGCATGGGTCACTTCGGGGTGGATACCAGAGGTGACCCTGTTTCCACAGGAGTCAGTTACGACTCTAGACGAGTTTGGGACACGACCGAATCGTTTCAGTCTTCTTCGGGAGGAAGATCTCCAAGGGCGGTAATCCCAGATCGCTTATTGCTCATCGCAAAGACAGCACCGTCGGCGATGACCGGTGGAGCACCAATTGCCGGATCAAAAGTGTCATCGATGGTGTAATACCACCGCGTCGTTCCATCGCTCCGGTCAAAGGCGGCAATACACGGCCACGACGTGTCGAGATCGAAGGCGTCAGAGGAAATCGGTGCCACGACAGTATTTCGACCGACTGCAAGTCCGTCCGCCTGCGGGTCTCCCTTGACAGACCAGTGTTCCGAGCCGTCTGAGATCGACAACGCGATCAGCCCGTCGTAAGAAAGAACGAATGCCATCCCGTCGGCGATGGCGATCGCTCTGATCCCTCGGTCCGTGACATCTATTGAGGCCAGACGCTCGCCCCCGGCTGGGTCGTAGATGATGAGACTCCCCCCGTCTCCAACTATGATCCCGTCTTCGGTGGCGACTGGTTGGGTCGCTGGATCGTCCAGTTCCCGTTCCCACACGAGTTCGCCACTATCGGCATCCAAACAGCGGATAATCGGCATCTCATCGCGTGCATACCCTCCGGCATAGACCCGGCTGTCAAATATCGCTGGCGGCGTCGTTCGAACGGACACAAGAAGTGGAGCCGTCCACTCGGTCTCGCCCGACGAGACGGCAAACGCCACGAGTTCGATGACGGAATCGCCCTTCTCCGGACGCTCGAACGGGACGATCCCGATTTGATTGTCTGGATCGACTGTTATCGGTCCGATCGGGGCACCGTCGATCGTCCGTACCCACTGCTCGCTGCCATCCTCGAGATCGAACGAGCGCAACTGTCCCTTAGAGCCAAGCAGGATGTTCCCGTCAGCAACAGCTGGCTGTGTGAGGGATGCGCTTGATGGGTCACTGTCGAGATCGGTTTGCCATTTCTGGTTGCCGGTCTCTGCGTCTAACGCCGTCAGGCCGTCGTCGACCGAAACCACCGTCTCTCCGGCAATCAGCGGCGAGATCGTTGTAGCACCGCCGCTGTTCCAAGCAGGCGTCCCGCGGTCGGGCACAGTGACATCGGACATAGATGTGTTTCGGGCATCGTGACCTGATTGATGCCACGTTCCCGTTGGGGGTTCCGGGAGCGAACGATCGTTGTCTCTGAAGAAGTCCAGACAACCAGACAGCGCAGTTATACTGCCGACCCCGACAAGTAGTTGACGACGACACCAACTCATATGAATCACTCTTTGGTGGGTTGTCTTAGTCTCTGCTATGTATTTTGACATAAAGAGTTACTGAACACTCAAATTAGCGTTTAAGCTACCTACTTAGTGTGTCAGATATCAGATATTGTGCAGGCACTCGTTGGCGAGGACGAACGCAAACTGCACTGGGTTGAGGCACTCTTGAGACCGACTCACGAACGTTGTCCCAGCAGACGTACCTCTGTGTCCATGCCTGGAACAGTACAGAAGACAGCAGTCCATACGGAACACCCGCAACCCTCGCAGAGGTTGAACCGCTACTGATCGGGGCAGCGTACGATGCATATCCAGCATCGCTCTTGAACAAGAGTGAAACACCAGACGACGCGCCAATCAAAGCAGAGGCGCCGACGTCTGCTGACTAACGACTCTCCAGCTGCTCGAGTCTGGCGTATTTTGTGAGACCCCCTGAAGGGTGGAGGTCTTCTCGAGTTCAGGCCGATTCGGTCTGATTCAACTCGAGAAGCACTGATCAAGCATGGCTACGAGCAGCAGCACTCAGGAAACGTTCGATAATTCGGACACCCGGCACGACGAGATGCACAGGACGATCGAAGCATGGATCCAGGACCTGGTCGACGAGGTCGATAACGCCGTCTCGAGCGAGCAGTTCACAGAGTGGTTAGACGTTCAGAGCCGCTTCCACGACTACTCGCACCGAAACACGCTGTTGATCAAACTCCAATGTCCAGAGGCAACACGCGTTGCTGGCTACCGAACGTGGCAGAACGAGTTCGACCGGCATGTGAAAGAAGGGGAAACAGCGATCTGGATCTGGGCACCCATCATCGCGAAGCAGTGTCCCGACTGCGGAAACTCGCCGTCGTATCACGAGCGCAGTGACTGTGAATACGATGAGACACCGCCGGGCAGCTGGGAGAAAGGACTCGTGGGCTTTCGGCCAGCGCCCGTCTTCGATATCTCACAGACTGACGGTGAGCCACTGCCCGACCTCGAAACCGAAGCAAGGGGACAGACTGACGAATTAATCCCCGCACTCCTCGAGGCAGCAGACGCACTCGAGGTAGACGTAGCGGTCGTGCCACCCCAGGACTGGTCCCATGGAGACGCCAGCGGCGTCTGTCAGTATCGACCGGCACAACAGCCACGCGTCGCCGTCCGTGATCGCGAGAACGACGCTGACCTCGCCGTCACGCTCGTTCACGAGTACACACATGCGCTGTTGCACAGCGTCGATGACGAGGCTGAGCGATCGAAACGTGAACTCGAGGCCGAAGCGGTCGGCTACATTGTCGGTCGCTATTTCGAACTGGACACGAGTGGGTCGGCGTTCTACCTTGCTGCATGGGAGGATGACGAACCCGAGTCGATCCTCGATCGCCTCGAGCGAATCAGTTCGACCGCCCACGAAATCATCGACGTCGTCGACGGGGTGATGGCCGATGAGTGATGGACCGCTTCTGTTCAAGATCGTCGAGGCACTCGAGAACCAGGGACTCGGCCGCAATGAGTACCAACTGCAGCGGGTGATCGACGTCGAAGCACTCGAGCAACTTGTGGACTCAGCAGATCCACACACTGATCTCGAAATCCAATTCACGGTTAGTGAGTTCCGTGTGCTAGTTACAGACTCTGAGGTGACTGTCGATAGAATATAGATCCACGCTTTCAGGGCGTTTTAAGGGTTTCAGACATCTCCTCTCCGGTATCCAGAGGCGTATTCAAATCTATTTCTTTCGTGAACCGGTTAGTCTGCTGTATACGAGACATATTCGGAGTAGTGTGGAGACACACTAGGTTTTTCAGGATCAGCCTCGTATCGATAGATATGAGCAGTGAGCGGATCGACGCCGAAAGTAAGGTGTCAGGGAATCAAGCGAACATCCCAGCTCGAATTCGGCGTGAACTCGGTATCGACGACGGTGATCAGCTTCGGTGGCATATCGAAGACGATGGGAGCGTCCGCGTCCAAGTCATTCAACAGCAAACGGGAACGTTTGCCGAGTTCGATGGCTACGAGGGCAAGACGGATACCAACGTTACGGCCGATCATGACGCTTGGGGCGTCGATGTAGAGTAAATGCCACGCGCGCTCATCGATACGACAGTTCTCTTCGCAGCAGCATACCGACGGGACAGTTCTCACGAAGTCGCGCTTCCGGTACTTCGTGGCATCGACAGTGGGGACCTTCCAGAGGCGGTGGTCCTTGACTACGTCCTCGCGGAAACGCTCAACGGGCTCGTTACCCATGCCGGCCACGACGCAGCTGTTGATCTCCTCAATCGTATTGAGGAAAACGCTCGCTTCCATATCGACTCGCTCACTGCCGACGCCCTTGCAACGGGAAAAGCACTGTTCCGACAGCATGAGCCGCTGTCTTTTGTCGATAGCTGCATTATTGCGTACATGCAGACCGAGGGGCTCGGCTATCTGTATGCATTCGACGATGACTTGGATGCAGCAGAAGATGTCTACCGACTCGACACAGCCACGAACCCCTACGATCCTAATTGACGCCGACAGACAATATGCACATTACTAGCCACGTAATGACTTCACTGAACGGGAAGATTTAGGATCAAGTGCTTCGTTCTGGGCGACATGTCTCTCCTCTTCGAGAGTGCGATCGGCAATTTTGACCTCTCGAGTGCTGCCCTCCATTCACCGGCAGACGAGACGTTCGAATCGGTTCGAGATGATCCTATTCCAATCGATGGGATCGTCGAATATGCGAGCTACCACGACCAACTCGTACATCCCGAGAAAGACGACTGGACCGTAATTCCGCTCCATACACGCAATAGCGCAGAACTCTCGGGCGAATATCTCGCCTTCACAGAACACACACTCCATGGCGATGTTTTCATCTACGATGATGGCGACGACTATGCTTCGGTTGATCAAGACACGTTTGCCGTCTCATCGCTAGCCAACCGGGTACGCTTCTGGCACTCCGATTACGCGCCTGACGATCCGCCGTCGTACTTCGACTCCCCAATTGCAGAGCGTGAACCACCGCGAAATCCGCTTTCTGACGACAACGACACAGACACCTTCTTTGACGAACTCGAGTCGTTTGTTCGGGCAGAGATGGACGCCCAACGTGACCAAAATCGAGCGAAAGCAGCCGCGTCAACGCCCCAGGCACTCCGTTCCGAGGGGTTCGGTGCGATTCCATCGCTTGCATCCCTTGGCCACCCAGAAGATGGTATCTACCGATTCAGAATTGATGACGGGCAAGTAGATCGGCAGCATGACACGCATCGAGTCGTCCAGAGTGAATTCCGGATCTTCGAAGGGAACGAGGTGCTCCTCCACCCACCAAGCAAAGAGCACTCACCAGATGCGTTCCCGATTCCAGCGACAGTCGATGCGATCGAGGGACTAACCGTCAGTCTCGCTATCGACTGGTATACGATCGAGAACCGGTCGACTGTCGGTGCGTTCCTCCGCCAGAAGCGACGGAGATTTGCACTCACCCAACTGTTGAATCCCGTTCCGTACGAGCGCGAACTTGCTGCGATTGCGCGCGTTCGCGAGCGTGATGATCAACGCGCGCTCTTGACAGGCGACACAGCAGTCACCTTCGGGGACACGGCTGGTGTCAAGAGTAGCCAGCAAGACGTCGAACTGAACCAGGAACAGGAGCTCGCAGTGTCCTGTGCCCTCCTTGCTGATCACCTCTTTTGCATTCACGGGCCGCCAGGCACAGGCAAGACGCGAACGCTCGTCGAAGTCGTCAGGCGCTCAGTCGAGGCTGGGGACGACGTCCTCGTCTGTGCCGATTCAAACCAAGCAGTCGACAATCTCGTTGCTGGCTCGAGTACAGCGACCGAAACCGACGACCGATCGCTACACGCCCATGCACAACACGGTGACGGCGAGTTCGAACTCCGACGCGTGAACGCCAGCAGATCCTCGAACGAGGTCGTCAGCACCCAGTATGCCACCTGCGACGGACTGGCCGACGTCGTCGCAGCGACGAACAGCAGCGCAGCGACCCTCGAGCGAGAGTTCGATGTCCTCGTCCTCGATGAGGCGACACAGGCGACATGCACCGCCTCGTGTATCCCGCTTGCGCGAGCGGACAAAGTGATCCTCGCAGGCGACCACAAGCAGTTGCCGCCATTCAGTGCAACCGAAGAGCCACCGGAGTCTGCAGCCGGTCTCTCCCTGTTCGAGCACCTCTACGCCGACGGCGGCGTTTACGAGGGTGTCGGCGTCCAGCTCCGAACGCAGTACCGGATGCATCGCGACATCGCCTGGTTTCCGAACCGCCGCTTCTACGACCGGGCCCTGCGGCAAGGGCGTGACGTTACCGCACTCGAGGACCGGCCTGCATTCGTCGGATATGATATCGGTGGGAGCGAGGAAACGATCGATCACTCCAAGCGCAACGACGCGGAGGTGCGACTCGTTGCCCATATCGTCGGCGAACTGCTCGCCGATGCAGATCTCAGCCCATCCGAAATCGGCGTCATTACGCCATACACGGCTCAGGCTAACGCGATTCAAAAGAAGCTAGCGAGACATCTTGATTCTGGAAGAAACATCACGGTCGACACGATCGATTCCTTCCAAGGGAGCGAAAAAGTCGCAATCGTAATTTCGTTGGTCCGAAGTAACACAACGGGCGAGACAGGCTTCCTCGAGCGTCCACTTGATGGTCCCCGACGGTTGAACGTCGCGATGACTCGTGCCCAACAGTTCTGTGCGATCGTCGGCGACTGGTACACGTTACGCTCATCTCCAGACGGCACCGACGAAAACACTGGCCTGTACGATGACCTCTACTCATTCCTCGAGAGCACAGGGAGACTACGTCAGGTCGAACCGGAGTTCATTCCCGTTCCCAAGTAACCGCTCGGTTCGGTTTCTGTGGTGCCAGATGGGTGGACACCATGACAGAACATCCAACGCTCTCAGAGTTCGCCACGACCGAGACAACTGACTCGAGGCCAAAGCGGTGGGCTACATCGTTGGGAGATGCTTCGAGTTCGACCGCCCGGGAGATCATCAACGTCGTCGGCGGGGTGATGGCCGATGAGTGATAGAACGCGTCTGTTCGAGATCGTCGAGGCATTCGAGAAGCAGGGACTCGGCCGCAATGAATACCAACTGCAGCGGGTGATCGACGTCGAAGCACTCGAGCAACTTGTGGACTCAGCAGATTCACACACTGATCTCGAAATTCAATTCACGGTTAGTGAGTTCGGCGTGTTGGTTACAGACTCCGGAGTCACTGTCACTAGAATGTAATTTCTGTCAGGCACCACTAATATCGTCTGGAACAACGGTGAAATCGAGAGTGCGGAAATCACGTCGGTCAAATGTGAAAACGTGCTCGATGCCACAATCGGCAGCGAGGACAGCACTCGAGTGATCAACAAACGAAATCTGCTGATCATCGTATTCGGCAAGTTGTTCGCAGCTTCGATCAAAGGCGTTCCCACCAACTGAAAGAACGTTGAAGCTACTGGCTTTTCGAATGGTCTCAAGTGCGTTTACCGCTGCTCGGTGGCTGACTTTTCGAAGCATGAGGGTCGCAAGTTCAGAGAGAACGTACCGGCTTGTGAACAACGGATCAAATCGGAGGTCGCCTGAACGGATTCCATCGAAGACGGCAGTTGCACGCTCGTGCTCTGCAGCCCGCTCGTTGAACCGAGCGAAGAATGCGGCAGTATCGATAAACAATGGCTCTGGTGCAGTTGTCATTTGACACCGCTAGCTGTAGAGGACGTCGTCGATATCCTCAGCACTCATCTCTTCGCCGGCATAGGTTTCCGCCTCCCAGAAAGTATCGTCTGGATCAACATGCTGGACGATGTATGTGTCCTCTTCTAGGCTCCAGACTAACGACGTCCCAATCTTCTTGCAGCTGACTTTCCCCTGATCCTCGAGTCGGCGTAGGCGCCGGTCGGCGTTCTGCCGTGTCACACCAACTGCCTCAGCAATCTCCGACGTGCCAGCCGGCTCCCGCTCAGCGACGGCTGCAAGATACTCCCGGTCGGTATGCTCGGCCTGGAAGTGACCACGGTCGTCGCGATTATTTCCGCTCATACCTACGGATATTCTCTCTAGCGTCTTAACGGTTTGCTCGGGAGCAACCCGAAACGATTCGAGCCATGCGTAGTGTTGACTGACTTGCCAATAATACCGGCTTCTAACGATGAAGGCTCCTGCTCCAAGGCGATAATTCGATAGATTACTAATCCTAGAGGGCGTCACAGAAGTCTTCTCACGGCATTGATTACAACTCCCCCTACGGTGAATAACACGATAGGTGAGTATGCAAATATCTCGTATAGGACCCCTTCCAAGAATGTGATATCACTCCGAGGAAATGGAAGATTCTCGTTCTTTCCACACGGCAAAGAGCCCGCGGAAGAACAATCCAATGAATCCGATCAACAGCAGAATTGCACTAATCAGCCCGATTGAGTGGGGAAATGCGATGAGAGTTCCTTCTTCAAGTCCGATCAGTACTTGGTAGCTAAGCCAGAAGATGAATGCTGGAACAAAATATCGTCTACTACGGCCGGTTTCGGTTATTTTTGGGGCGATCAAGAGAGCACAAATCCCGAACAGTGGAATGAGGATCTCGATAACGTTCTGTTCTCCACCGAACCACTCGATCATTGTTATAGAACGTATATCACAAGAACTTATTTTCACTCATTCACCCTCAAGTAGGGATAACTGCACAACCTGTACTTATTGAATCTGGGTACGGCATAGTAGATGAGAGACCTATTCTATGACACTCTCATCCTAGGTTACTAATCCAGCATTGTATTCCAGAGTACAGACAGGACGAAGCAGGCAGCCATTGTCCGAATCTATCTACCAGTTCCAGCAGCTACCGCGACTAGCGAAAGTGCTCGAGTTCCGCCGTTCGGTTTCTGTGGTGCCACATGGGCGGACACCATGACAGAACATCTAACACTCTCGGAGTTCGCCACGAACGAGACAACTGACTCGAGGCAGGCCAGTCAACGATCGACTGGCGAGACCGTGACGATGACGGCCGACGAGCGGGTCGCAACGTACCTCATCGAAGACCAGATGGCAGATCTCACAGACGCGATTCGCGAAGCCGTCCAAAACGGCATCGACAGTCCCGGGTCATCCCGTGTGCTGGTTAGCGTCTCGCCCGAGCAATCGCTCATCCTCGACGATGGCGCTGGTGTCGATCTCGAGTCGACAGAGGGGCGACGCAACCTGTCAGTACTCGGTGCAGGAAGCAAGCAGCGGTCGGACGACGAGACAATTGGTGAGTGGGGCATCGGCAAGGGTGCGATCATCGCGAAAGGCGCCGTTCGTATCTGGAGTCACGACACCGCACTGAGTTTCGACTACCGCGATCAACGCGACTCGGGACCGTGGGCAGACATCAGCGGTCGCGACGGCCAACTTGTAGAGGTCGACCACTACCTCGAGGGGATGCTCGTCGAGATCGATCACTACGAAGACGAAGTGCCCGATCCAGACAGCTACCGGTGGCGGCGCTACGTTCGCGATCTTCGCAAGCGCTTCGCGTACGTGCAATCCCGGACAGGCGTCTCGGTCGTGATCAACGGCGAACCGGTCGATCAGGGGGATCCACTCGAGGCAGTGGCCGACTCGCCACACCCATCACTTGCTCGCGAAACCGAGGAGGCGATCCTCGCACTCGAGTACACGCCTCACGAGGGACTCGACATCTACAGCAATGGGCTCTACGTCACGACGAAGCGCGAGTACGGACTTGGTGGGCTCGTTGTCTCGAAGGGGAATCTGACGCTGAACTTTGCGCGTAACGACATCCAGTCCGGCTGTGACCGCTGGCAGCGGATCGACCACGCACTCGAGCAGGCGCGTGATGACCTGTACGCAAATGTCTCAGACGACCGGCTGACTGCCGAGAGCCGTGAAGTGATGGTCGAAGCGATGGCGTCCGAGTCATCGGACGAGCAGTGGACCGATCGCAAACTGTTCCAGCTGGCAACCGAATCCCGCATCAGCCTCGAGGAGATCCAGGCGGCCCCGAAGATCGGGTGGGTCGACGGCGCTCAGAAAGGCGCAGATAAACTCGTCGAGCGTGGCTACGTCGTCCTTGATACGAGCGATGTGGCAACGCAACGACTTCACGACCTTGCTACCGACGAGAACACATCGATAGCGGTGCCGGAAACATTCGATGTCGGTGAGCAGGCAACATCAGAGGGCGTTTGGACGGGCTATCATCGCATCGAGGACGAGTCGCAGTTGAACGCTGACCAGCGGCGGTATCTGCTCTTTGCTCGAGTGTTGGCCTCGGAACTTGAGATCGACCGAGATGTGTACTATGGTGAAGCGAGTGCCGATGCCTGGACCGACGGCAGAACGTACATCGTGATCACTGACTCCGCTGTAACGAGCCGGCAGCGTGCGGTCTGGATGCACGACCTGTATCTCGTAGTGTTGCACGAAGCAGCCCACGAGACCTCGAGTACGGATCGGCCGTCACACGGGCACCATTTCGAGAGCACGTTTCGCTCACTGATCGAGGATCCAGCGAACCGCGAAACGTTTTCGACCCTTGTTCAGGCGGTTGTTGATAACGGGTTCGAGGCTGTGTTCGACGATGCTGAGGTGCAACTGCAGACGAGTGACTGAGTGACAGAAGCCGATTTTCGATGGTTGGACCAAATACATTATTACTTACTGCTCATCAGAACTGGATGGCGGGAGGGGAGATTCGAACGGTCTTCCATCTCTCTCGCTGGGACATCTTCGGGGGCTCCACAGTCGACCCATCCACAAGTCCACCACCACCACCATCACTATCGACCCCCGTAACCCTCTCTAAACGTCGATTGTTGCCGCTTGAGCCGCAATGAGCAGATACTGCTCTGCTAGGTCAGAAGCGTTCAAGTAAATTATCGAGTCTCGAGGCTGATCTGGCGTGGCAGGACTCGAGCGGAATGGGGTTATGTTTCTGGAGTCGTTATTCGAAACTCGCCATCGACTTCATAGACGTAGCCGCGCTCGAGGAGTCGAGTAAGTGCATACGTGGCATCTTCAGGCTCAAGTGCCAGACCATCAGCTTCGAGAAGGATATCGACGGCTTGCTCTCGAGAAAAGGAGTGATCGTCACTGTCGGCCATCTGTGCACAGAGACGGTCGTAGCACTCGAGAATCCACTCCGCCAACGGCGGGCGTGGGTCGCTGGAATCAGCCATCATTGCTCTGTATAGGGAACTGAAACCATTAAACCACCTGACTGCGGCGTCGCTAATTCCAATACTCGCTCTTATGTCGCCTTTATGGAGAACTGCGGAAAGCCCCATTGACATCCTCCTCCGCGTAAACGCAGAGGAATCCTGAGCGTTGGAGATTTCAGGTTTGCAGTCCCACCGAACCCCGACGCGGTGAGAATCCGTGTGGGGTTCACGGACTGTGGCGAGTAGGACTGCTGGGAGTGCCAAGCCCCCGGTACTCCTATCCTCAGTCGTGTTCGGACTCCCGGAGTTGTTTTTGCCTCGGGGAGTCCGGCAGACTTCGGCGGACTTGGAGTTACTTTCTGTGGTGCTTTCAAGCAGTCGGGCACTGCATCGGTTCAGTATAGGAACCGACCGTTCACCTAACTGGTTCCGATTACTGTCTCATTGCTTGGGGCGGACAGGCCGCCATCGTAGGACTGACGGGAATCGCTCCGTTCCCAGCCTGAGTCCTACCCATACGTAGGATTTCTATCACTTTAAGCTACGGATTGCCAAATCTCAGAGTGGCTATTGCAGCGTAGATTGACTCCGGGTTGTCGGATTCATCCTGCGGCTTCAGCCGCAGGTATTCTCCTTGACCTCTATAACGAGGCAATCGATGGTAGTTTCGAGGGATTCGCTCGGAGGTTCAGCAAGCGTTATCATGACCGATCCAGACATCCTCGACGGCCGGTCAGCCGATCAGGAGCGATTTGAAACCGAACTTCTCGCCTGAATTCTGATCTTGCTGCAGGAGATGACCCTGACGACACCAGTCGTTCGGTGATATGATACTCCAGACCGTCCATGGATAGGCTTATACTCCATGGATTCTAATTTATTCATGAACAGGGTGAGTTCCGATGAGTGAGTCCACATACGTCCAGACCGAACTGTCGGACGAAGAATACCGTCACTTCAAATCGCTCGCCCAAGAGCGGGGCCTCTCGCTCACGGCGGCCTTACATGAAGCGGCCGAAGTCTGGATGGAACAACAGGACCAGATCGATCCAGACGATCCACTGTTCGCGATTCTCGACCAGCTCGATCAAGAGCCAGTGCCCGAGACACCACGGACGAACGCCGCCACAGAAGATGATCTGGTTGAGGAGTGGCGTGGAGACACGGCTGGGATCCGATTCTCGGGGACTCCCGACAGCGAGGAGTGAATGGGCCGTTCGATTGATACCGACACTGGGCCGGTGTCCGCGGGGGACTTCGAGCCTGAACGACTCACCCATCGGGTGTTTCTTGGGCCGAAGTTCCTGTTCGCGTTTTTCAATCCGAACGACGAACTGCACGGCGCATCGCGAGCGCTCGCCGAGTTCGCACGCAGCGGGGATCTTCCATATCGACAGTTTATCGTTAACGAGCACGCGCTCGACGAGGCGGCAACGCGACTGAAAAAGCGTGCGTTGCTTCGATACGCCGAGTTGCTATTCAAAGCGGTCGATGAAAGTGGGCTGTTTCGCTTCGAGCGTGTTCCCGATGAGGCATTCGAGCAGGGTCGCGATAGATTCATCGAGTGGGACGGCAACGACGCCTCATTCACTGACTTTGTCATTTCGAGTCACATGGAGGAACTGGGTGTCGACCACATTGCGACGTACGATCGACACTACCAGCTATTCGATGTCGTGACGATTCCGCACATCGATCTGGGATAGTAGCCTCGCGGAGGTGGTGGTGGTGGTCGCCAGTGGCCTCGTGGTCGGGAGGCGTGTCCTCGCTACCCGGGGTGTGTTGAGAGAGCGTATTCGGTCACGTCTGCGTCATCGGGATGTTTGTCAACGCCAGGAAGCACGAAGCGCGCTCAACGACCGTGCCTCAAGTGAGTTCCCATGACTGGTCCAGATATACTCGACGACACTGGAGATGATCACGAGCGGCTCGAAACCGAACTCCTCGCACAGGACCGGGATATTGCTCAGGTATCGACGGCGGACGTTGATGAGACGACCGCACGACACCTTGTGAATGACCTCGTCGACGACAGTGTCGTGACGGCGGTCGCCGAACAGCGAATCCTCGTGCACGAACCGAGTGGCGAAGCCTTCGACTCGATTCGGCAGGTCGCCGTCTTCCATCGTGGCTGGTCGGCTGCCCGTGACGCTGGTGAGGCAGACGAGTGATGCAGCAGACGCTTTCGGACTGTACCTTCTGTAATACAGTATTCTAATCTGTGACAGGAGTAGCGTATTCCGGGCAAAGACGAGCGGGATCGCCACGCCTGCGACGGCTGTGGCCTTGTTGTCGACACACTTGCCGCATTCACGCGGTTTTCGTGTCGAATTTGGATATCTCGAAGGCACGCTCCAACTCTGCACCAGCTGTAGTTTCGATGGCCCCGTGCCGTACTGGACGCGTGACCTCGAGGAGTATCTCGTCACTCTGTCGGCGGAGTGTGCCGTTAGAGCCATATCGTACCCACATGCAGGAACTCCCCTTCGTGATCCAACAAACACTCCAAACAGCTATGGTCCAACGGAATCCACACTATCCATGTCGAGCGGCACCATCGATATCGACGAGTTCGAGAACGCCGACGACGATAAATTCGAGGAACGAAACGACACCGAGCGGATCGTGCTGTTCCTCGACGAGAACGACGACCGGGCGTGGAAGGCAGCGGCGATCGCCGAGCAACTCGAGCTGGATACGGATGCTGTCAGTGCGATCCTCTCGAGACTGAAGGAACGAGGTCTCGTGCGGCACAAGCGGCCGTACTGGGCGATTACTGACGATGAGGAACGGCTCCAGGCCGCCTACCGGCTTCACCAGCACCACCAGACTGCAGACGAGCAGTACGGCGAGGAGCATCTCGAGAAGTTGAAGACAGACGAGATGGAGGAGGTGCGGTGACAGCGTTCGGTCAGGTACCCACTACCTTCAGTCCTGGGAGGTGGTCAATGACCGCTAAGCTCGTTCCGAGATCGGAGAATGTTCCTCCGAAGTCGAGGTAACTAGTGAGCTAAATTAGTCGTTGTCAAAATCCCCAAGATCTCATCGTCATCAACGACTGAGAGGTGTTGAACCGAATGCTCTCTCTTGACCTCCTCCACGCCCTAAAGAGCGTGGAATCCGACCATTGGATTTCCGCCGGCTGTGGCGTTCGAGGTTCCAACCCGCACTCAGAGGGAACCGGCGACACACCGGGGGAACTCTCGTTTCCTCCTTCATATAGGGCTGTGGCCCGGTCAATGAGGCCCCATCGAATACCATGTCATCGCCGTGCTAACCACCGCTGGCTCGCTTCCCCTTGTGGTTCGGGGACGGCATCTCACGGTATTCGTAGCAGTTCATGTTACTCGGGACTACAGCAAAACGATTCTGGTCGAAATCCGCCCCCGCTCACTGACTGCGGGTGGTTCGCTGGGTCTACCGCTTGACCTCCACCTAAAGTCGGAGGTATGCGCTATCGGTCTGTATCACTCACAACGGTCGTACAATTGAGTTTCCCCATGGATCCACAGGTGACGACGGCGTTCCAAGAGATCAAACAGAACATCAAGCGGACCGTCAACCAGTGAAATCCAACGCTGTATGGCGATTCAACACAGCCGACAGTTGCGTCGGTGTACTCGGTCTTTCTAGCGCACTGATTTGGGTTCAACTCGGTGGTGTTGAGGCGACAACGAGAGCTCGAGTTGATTCCGAAGTTGCGAGTAGCCCCGTTGAGGAAAACATATTAGTATTTGCTTGTATAAGCTAGTGCTGATATGGAAGAGGATGCGATCGCTGACGGAGCCACGGAAGAAGCTGAGACCTGCTGTGCACCGCCCGGCGATGTCGACTCAGACGCGATGGCGACGGACCTCCAAGTGCTAACCGCGATGGGGAACGACACGCGATACGAACTGCTTCGCCGAATCGCGAACGCGGATGACGGCGTTTGCGTCTGCGATCTCGAAGCCGCAGTCGGCGTCAGTCAGAGTGCCGTCAGCCAAGCGCTCTCCCGCTTGTACACCGCAGGACTGGTCACGCGCCGCAAGGAGGGGTCATGGCGGTACTACGAACCGACTGAGACGACCGCGGCCCTCCTCGAAACACTCGACGACCTGCGAGGTACCCATGAATAACGATACTGATACGGTGGCCGGTGACCGTGACCCCGAGGAGACCCGTGAGATGGTGCGCGAACGCTACGGGACTATCGCTTCGGACGGGCAGGACTGCTGTGGCGATGTCGGCATCGATGTCACCGACGACGGTGGGTGCTGTGGCGGCAACGCGGACGTGACCGGGAGTGAACGCCTCGGCTACGACGCAGACGATGTCGCGTCTGTCGCCGACGGTGCAGACCTCGGCCTCGGGTGTGGAAATCCGAAGGCGTTCGCCGAGATGACGTCCGGCGAGACGGTGCTCGACCTTGGCTCCGGTGCCGGCTTCGACTGCTTCCTCGCTGCACAGGAGGTCGGCCCAGACGGCGACGTCATCGGTGTCGACATGACACCAGAGATGGTCTCGAAAGCGAGGGAAAACGTCACGAAGAACGACACCGACAACGTCGAGTTCCGCCTTGGCGAGATCAGTCACCTTCCCGTTGCCGACGCGACCGTCGATGTCGTCATCTCGAACTGCGTCGTCAACCTCGCCCCCGAAAAACAACGCGTGTTCGACGACGCCTACCGTGTCCTCAAGCCCGGCGGCCGCGTCGCCATCTCAGACGTCGTTCAAACCGCGCCGTTCCCCGACGACATCAGGATGGACCCGGACTCGCTAACTGGCTGCGTCGCCGGGGCGTCAACCATCGACGCCCTTGAAGCGATGCTCGACAGTGCTGGCTTCGAAGCAATCGAGATAGCGCCCAAGGACGAGAGCACCGAGTTCATCAGCGACTGGGACGCTGATCGCGACCTCGGTGACTACCTTGTTTCCGCCACTATCGAGGCCCGGAAACCAGCGCACGACACCTGACCGACCAGCAGGTACGGACGGTCCTGACCACTTCACCACTCCTACAGACAAGTTAAACGGTCACTGTCTAGTTTAGCACCTCCTGAGCTGGCTTTCGGCCATCGAGTGCTTGATTCGGTCGATCGTGATTATAGTGGTGTCTGAAGCGTCTCAGCCAGCGGCATACGCTAGCCGGACTGCCCCGCCAGAACGAGTGAAAGCGGTCGATCCTCATTGCGACAGTCTGAAACCACTTTTCGACCTGCGCTGTCTAGTTGTCAGCCTTAGCCACCCAATCTTTCATCCATATGTGGGGACTTAGCAGGCTTTCATACCATCAGTGCCTAGTATGGCGATTCACCAGAGCCCCTGAGTTTATTTTCCCCCTCAATGGGTGAGGGGTTCGCCGTGCTGGCGAATCTCCAGAGAACTGGTGACGAAACATGGCGACGAGAGACATCTACGAAACGAACTTCGACGAGGACGTCCAGACAAACTCCAGCCCGAATCTGTGTCCGGAATGCGATGGCCGGGTCACGACCAATTCGGTCGAAACAATCTGCGAGGACTGTGGGCTCGTTGTTGACGAGCAACAGATCGACCACGGCCCTGAATGGAGAACTCACGATCAGGACCAGCGAAAGCGGACGGGTGCTCCACTGACCGCGGCACGTCATGACAGGGGGCTCTCAACTGAAATCAGTCACGGAAAAGATGCGAACGGTAACGAACTCTCCGGGCAAAAGCGCCAGCGGCTATCCCGAATGCGGCGTGAACAGATTCGTGGTCGGTTTCAGTCGAAAGCCGAGCGAAACCTCGCACACGGTCTGGGTGACGTTCGAAGAATTGCGAGTGTCCTCGAGCTCTCCGACTCGGTGCGCGACCAGGCGTGTCAGCTCTTCCGAAGTGCCCAGAACGAGGATCTGCTTCGTGGCAGATCCATCGAGGCCATCGCCGCGGCCAGCGTGTACGGGGCCTGTCGATGTAACGGGTTCTCGTGGTTACTGGGCGAGGTCAGCGAGATGTCCCGCGTAGGGGAGTCTCGAGTCACGAACGCGTACAAAACGCTGAACGAAGAACTGGGTCTTCCTGCCCAGCCTGTCTCCCCCAGTATGTTCGTGCCGCGACTCGCCTCGGACCTCGAGTGTCCCGACGAGATCCGACAGCGTGCCCGAGCCCTCGCAGAGCAGGCCGAGGAGCGCGGCGTCACGACGGGCGTCCATCCGGCCGGATTCGCTGCGGCCTGCCTCTACAAAGCGGGGCAGGAACAGGGAAAGTGGGTAACGCAAAGCGACGTCGCGGAGACAGGGAACGTCACGCCAACCACGGTTCGGACGCATCACGAAACACTCGATGAACTCGCAGTCTAGACAGGCCAGGTAGGAAGCGAGGGCGTGCCATTCTCCCAGCGAATCGCTTCTACCGCCGCCGGCAACTGCTGTAGTCGGTCATCAAGGACGGCGAGTGGATGCGCATCGAGAAACGATGCGCGATGTCGATCAACCGGCGTGTCTTCGTGATTGAGTTGAATGTGACAGGGCCCAAGGTCCTGATGATCGGCGTCCTGGTGGAAGCCGAGCATCAGGTTCCGGTCCGGTTCGACCCAGTTGATGCGGTAGTATTCGTGGTCGACCCCGGCGGGGTACCAGAAGCGAATCTCGAGCCGTGCGGTCGCCGCATCGTAGGAGTCTCTCAGGAACGTCGTCGGGTCAACATCTGCGATGACGTACCGGGGTCGGCGTCGAGACGGACGATAGCGCACGTCCTCACACCCAGCTTGATTCGTCAATCGGTCGTGAATGTCGCGAAGGAGAGTTCGCTGTGTATAGCGGTCGCGACCGGCGAGAAAGATCATTCTGGTAGTTGGATAGCGACCTGCCGTCAGACCGATTTCGTAGCAGTCTCATGAATGGTCTCTCAATGGTGAATCAAGTGTGTCGCTGGGGATTGGCGGATCGCCGGAATCGACAGATTCCGCGATCCGCACCAAGGACAGTACGCACCTCCGCCAGCAACTCGTAATCCAAGAGCTTGAGAACCGTCTTCTCCGTCGTCAACTCGCAGCACAGCAACAGCAGATCGAGAATCTGCAAGCACGCCTCAAGCGGTACGAAAACCCAAACACACCACCCAGTAAGGAGGGTGGCGCGGCTGGATCACCTGGCAACGATGACAGCGACGAGGAAGAGAACGAAGACCAAGGGGACGACGCTGGCGGCGACGCTGACGCCGCCAGCGACTCCTCTCCAGGACGTGACGAAGGTCACGAGGGAACAACTCGACCGCCTCCGGAACCAGAGGAGACTATTCGAGTCGATCAGGGATATTGCCCAGACTGTGAGCAGACTCTCTCTAACCCGGACAGCTACGTTTCACGGACGATTATCGATATACCACTCCCCATTCCAACCACTGTCGTCGAGTACGAACTCGGTAAACACCACTGTTCCTGTGGAAACGAGGTCGTTGCTGAACATCCTGACTGCCCGGAAACCGGGCGGTTTGGGCCAAATATCATGGCCCAAACCGCCCTTGGAAGGTTCCATCAGCGACTTCCGAACCGCAAGCAGGCGGAGCTGTTTGAGTGGGAACTCGATATTCCCCTCTCCCATCGGACGATCTACAACCTGACCAAGCGGGTCGCAGACCGGCTGCGACCCGCGTATGAAGACGTCAAAGCCCGTATCCGGGAGAGTGACGTCGTCTACTGCGATGAAACAGGCTTCCCAGTTGATGGGGAACAGCACTGGGCGTGGACGTTCGTAACTGACGAGGACGTGCTGTTCTGGGTTGACGAGAGTCGTGGAAGCCAGGTGTTAGAGGACGTCCTCGGCGAGGAATTCGCCGAGGACTCGACGCTCAGCTGTGACGGCTGGTCGGCGTACCGGAGCTATCACACGAAACTTCAGCGGTGCTGGGCGCATCTGTTGCGGGAGGCGGAGTACGTTGCTGAGCGGTATGAGGAAGCAGAGTGGCTTTCTGCGGAGTTGCACGATCTCCACGACGATTTAACAGCGTTCGACGAAGAGGACCCATCCGCCTCCGCCCGCGAGCAGATGCGGGCGGAGGCGTCGTTACACCTGGAAGGGCTGATCAGAGAGGAGTATGAGTCACAGGAGGTTCAGAAGCTGATCGAGAAGATCAGGAACGGGTTAGGCCACTGGCTGACGTTCGTCACAGAGCCAGACGTCGATTCGACGAATAATCGCGCAGAGCGCGCTCTGCGCGAGCAAGTGGTGCTGCGGAAGATGTTCCGGACCCTCCGCTCAACCGAAGGGGTCCAGATTCACGAGACGATCACAACCATGTTAGCGACGTGGAAACGGCGAGGACTTGATCCACCTGAACAGCTCCAGTCCATCCTCGGTGGGCAAGAACTCAGATCAGGATGAGAGGCATCACTAACCGGTGAATCCTGGTCACGCTATCCAACTACTCATTCTGTAAGACGAGGAGGATTAGCTCGTGGCACGGTCGGCCACATCGGTCATCTGTTCGCGGGCGGCTTCGACGTCAGAGTAGAGTTCCAGTGCGTGCTTGATGAGGCGGCGATCCTCCTCATTCTCACGCCAGAACGCGATGACGTCGCGGCGCTCGCGGAGGTCGGCACTTGCGAGGTCGCCGTCGGCGAGCGACTGTTCGAGCTCCTCCCAGGTCTCGACGTCGTAGGTTTCCTGCCACTCCTCGATCTCCTCGGTGATCGCGGCCAGTTCGTTGCGTAGCTCCTCGCGCGTGTTCTCCTCGATGAGCGTCCGAATTTCCTCGAAGAGCAGGCGTGTGTAGTCCGGCTGGTAGCGCGTCGTCTCACCGGCCTCGACGCGGCGCAGCTGGCCCTGGTCGACGAGATCCTGGAGTTCCTCGTTGGTCGTGCTCCATGCGGCGTCGGCCTGCTCGCTAATCCAGTTGACCGACCGCGGTTCGCGGAGCGTCTCGGCGACCGCTCGAATGCGGTCGCGGGCGCTCATCGACTCAGTCCACGACTGGACCCCATCTCGCGAAGATTCGGACATGTGTGGCACCTCTTGCGACAGTGTTGGCGCTGTACTCTCATATATGTTTGTACTCTCTCGCATAATCAAGAGTATCTCGTGAGCATAAGCGTCCGGACGTTGAAATGCGATACCGACAGAAGCTATGAGCCAACCGATGCACAACCGATATACTGACTTTGAGGAATTGCGGCCGACTGGCGAGGCGTCCCACATTCCGGATACGAGGCTGGACGAGGGGTGTGAGGGTGCCCCCCGGCGGCAACGCGTCGCGACGAGTTCTGGTGGCTACCCTGATGTGGCGACGGTAACCGACGGCGAGTGCAAGTCGTATGGGGCGTCAGTCCCAGACGGCCAGACGAAATGCCGGTTCTGTCTTACTAACCATCTCGGGAGTGACGCCGCTAGCACGAACGAGTCAGCGTCAACGACGTTCCTCGGCATCGTCCACCTGGTCGTCGAGTCGACGACGTTCTACGGCGCCGTGGCGAAGGGCGGTGCCGCGGCGAACTTCCTCTCCGCTAACGAGGCGGAGCCGGCCGTCGACGACTACACGCTCATCTACGATCTCGACGAGGCGCCAGCGCGCCAGCTGGCCGAGCAGTGGCCCTCACTCCCCGACGCGGTACAGGTGTCGTCAGAGGAGGGAGAGCGGCTTCTCAGTGCCGCCCGTAGCCGGACTGAGTGGCACGGGCAGGAAGCGTCTGAGCGTCCGGAGCAGGGCCCGACGCGGCTCTACGACCAGCGTGGGGACGGCATCCGCGACGCGTCGCGTCTCGACGCGGTCCTCGACGACTCAGACGACGCGGTGTGGCTGGTTCCAGCGATGTCGCTGACCGAATCTACTGGCGAAGCTGGGGCTGATCAGCAGGAGTCATCGGTACCGACGACGCAGGAACTCGAGTGTCAAACCTGTGGACGGGCGACCGACCATCGGTTCAAGACGCATGAGTCGGTCCCGGATGAGGCGTGGACGGGGCAACCGATCTGGGAGTGCCGGGTGTGTGGCTCGGCTCGCTACGGACCCAGTCTCGAGTAGCTCCAGTGCTGGGCGTCGATTAACCAACAGACTGAACGTAGCTCCGAGGTTCGTTGGTTAAGGCCGTGATCTCCTGCAAGCCCGACGCCAGTCTCAATGGGGAGTCTTTCCGCGCCGGCGAGGATCGTCCGTCGTCGGTCGTCGAGTCGAAGCCCCGCGCTACCGGGCTCACCCTCGACGAGATCGTCGCTAACCATCTCGACTATCTCCACCACGAGGCGTTCTTCGTGGTGTCGACGACGTTCAAGATGACCGCCTATCGGACGCCGTGGTTCGGCCTGCAGTACGATTCGGAAACAGTCGCACAGGGAGAAACGGTTGGGAACGGCGCGCTCGCGACGGTGCGGTGGTACGACAGGGAGCCGGTCGGCGACGGCCACCTGCAGGGACAGTTCGCGGCCTTCAAAGACGTCGTCGGCGACATGATCGACAAAGGCGTGTTCACGCCGTCGACAGCGAGACAGTACCTGAAACGGAAGCTCGCTGAGCGGGTCAGAGACCGACAGGAGCTACTCATCCCGACCGGGGAATCACACCTCGAGAAGGCGAGCCTGAACCGCTCCTAAAGAGTCGCACTGGTAGCAGTGGCGATTGTACTGGGTGACTTCAGGAGGCTGCGGATCAGGAACCTCCTCGACGAGTCGGGGGCTGACGCCCACCGACTCGTCGAAGTGTTCGCCACATTCGGGACAACAGTCACGGGTGACTTCGATCTCTTTGTCGGGACCAGCTGTTACACGCCACTCTGGATCATGGCCGTCCTTCCGTCCAGGAGTGCCGCCGTCGGTTCGAACATTCTCGTCTTCGTCGTCCTGCGAGGTCGGGGACTCGTCAGTCCCCGACCGTCGCTTACTGGGCGGTGTATGCGGATTTTCGTATTTGCGAAGACTGCTCTGTTGAATAGATGCTGAGTCACGGTTACAGCGGTTCACACAGCGATTCTATGTTAATGATAGCGAACATCAAGACAATTTCACGGAACTGCCGATACCAGCCGAGCGCTCGCACGGCGTCGCCGAGCGAGCGCTTGGTTGTCGAGTACGACGTTTCGGCCATCCACCGCTGAGAGTAGCCTTTTGCCCGGTTGAGCGCGTTGTTCAGAGCTGCTTTCGGTGATGATCCACGATAGTGAACGAGGTACTCAACGTCATATGCGGCGATCTCGTACTCGGTGTGCCAGTCTTGGAAGCCATTGTCGGCGGCGACGGACTGCAGGTCGTCCGCGTTTCGGCGGACGACCTGCGGTCCGGTCTTCGTATCATGCTTCCACCGTGCTGTGATGTGAACGTCAAGAACCGCAAGCGATTCCACATCAGTTAATGTCGTCACTTTCAGCGTCTGTACGGTACTTCCCGACCGCTGGCGGAAGTACGACGACGCACGGCGGCGGTCGAAAAACGTGCTGTCGAGAGCGGCGTGTCCAGATTGCGGGTGCTGCTGCGCTGAAACGCGCAGCAGCGCCCGCCACACCCACATTTTCAGCCGGTCGAATGATTTGTAGATCGTGCTGTAGTCCGGCAGATCGTCCCGATCTAAGCCGAGCGCTTCACGAATCTCAGTCATATACTTCAGCCGATTCGGCGTTTCACGGTAGCTGTGGCCTTCTTCGAGCCGAAAGCAGTGCAGAACGACGTGGACCCAGCGGGCGAACCCGCCGCTGGCGGGCTCGCCCGCATGCTTCCCCAACGCTTGTTTAGCTAGGTCACGACACTGCTCAACGAAGTCGAGGATATCGAGTTCCATAGGACAGAACCGAATTCCTCGGCTTCATCCTTCTAAACTAGTGATATCGGCTGATTAGATCGCTATTCAACAGAGCAGCGAAGACGTGTTTCGAGTTCTTCTATCCGCTCGTCCTTCTGGTCAAGTTGCTCTTGCAACTGATCGATCTTCTTGTCCTTCCGCTTGTTTTCTTGCTCAAGTTCTTCGACCCGCTGCTCAAGCTGAAGCAACCGAGAAAATAGCTCTTCTTTGGTGAAATCGTCTGCGTTCACAGACTCCACCAACCAGTTATGACAGCAGAGGCAACGGGATGGGCTCCGCTGCGGAGCCCATCCCTGAGAGTCGTATCCGATGTCTGCTGCCTGTTCATGTCGCGTCCGTTGAACGCTTCCTACGAGACAGTACCGAAATCAGCTCGGGCTAAACACATACCATCGACCAACTCGGAGACCACGATCCCGCCGCATACTTCGATGCGTATCGTCGCGAGATCAAGAAGGCCGCTGCCGACGCGAGTCGGCGCAAGTATTACAGACAGGTCACCGAACACCGCCAGACGGTACAGACGCTGGGACGTGACCGACGGTTCGAAAATCTAGTGTCGTTCCTCCGAGACGAGTACTCGAATCAGCCAGCGTTTCTCGACGAGCTGGAGAAAGCTGGGGTCTGAGCCCCGAACCCGTTCTTAGCCGAAGTAGTTCGGGAGGATGCCGTACGTTCTGGCGAGCGTCACGATTTGTTCCTTGAATTCGTCTGACTCTGTACCGTGCGATTCCGCGAGTGCTTCGACCTCTGTGGAGTATGCCTCACGAATTGCGCTCGCTTCGGCCCGTCCCTCGACTGTCGGCTTCCAGAGATCTGTCGTCCCGTAGTCACCCGGTTCGAGCGGTGGTCCAAGCCGCTCGCGCTCCCCGACACGCTCGATCAGGCCCCGTTCCACCAGTGTCTGGAGTGCGCTCTCGACCGCCGGTTCGAGATCCACATCCGCTGCGAAAAACTGATCGAGCGATGGGAGTTCAGGTTCATCCTCTGACGTGATGAGATCGTGTTTCACACAGGCTGCGACGAGGTCGTCAGTCGTTTTTTCGACGCCACCGTAATCGTGTTTGTAGCGTCTGTCGTGGGTGGTGAGTTGGTCGATGATCGTTCGCTCGATCCATGTCTCGGTTTGCATCGGCTGAAGTGTATCCACGAAGACAGAGAAGCCTATCGCACGAGGTGCCCGCCGGGAACCAAAAGGAGACTGCCCCGTTCCTCTCTGTTCGTTCTTTCAGCACGAGAACTCCTCCAACAGATCCTCGAGCATCGGCCGGAGCTTGTACTTCTGATAGTGCTCGTCTCGCAGACCTTCCACGTAGGCACACCACTCGTCGAGGTTTCCCGACGCCTGGGCTGCCTTCCCCGCGTACTCCAGCCAGTCCACAGCATGGCGATACCGCTGAGACTGTCCCTCCTCGATGATCGGCTCGGCCTGCTCCTTGCAGGCGTCGATCGTCCAGTGGGGGTGCTCCTCCCAGACGGCCTCGACGACCGGCTCCACTACCTTGTAATCCGAAAACCGATCCGCGATGGCGATGGCCTCGTCGTATTGCTCCGCGTACAGAAAGATCTCGACGTGCCGTCGCGCAGTCCGCTGTCTCGTGTCCCTGTCTGCAAGCGACTCCAGTAGCTCCTTGCGGACGGGAGGCCACTCCTCGCCAGCGAGTTCCTCTGCGGCCTGATAGGCCGCAAGCGTCGGCGAGGCGTCGAACGCGGCGATGGCTGCCTCCAGCGCAATCTCGGATTCGCCCATGCTGCTAGTTCTATCACGGAGCCACTCGGCCAACTCCGCTTGCCCGCTGCTGTCGTCGAGGGTCAATCCGTGCTGGGCGATCTCCAGGGCGGCTTCTGGCTGGTCGTGTTCCCGAAGGGCTTTGGCCAGCGTGAGTGCTTCGTCCGGGGAGTACAGGTTGCGCCGGCCGTATTCGATTGCCTCGTCGATCCGACCCTCCTCGACGAGCATGGTGACGTAGTCGTCGATCAGGTCCGCAGCCTCCGCCAGGTTCAGGTACTCCTCGATGCGGCCCTGGCGTTCGAGAACGTTGAGTCGGGCTCTGACGAAGTCCTCGGCATACCAGGGCGGGTCGCCCTCCCAGAGGTCCGCGTAGCCGATATCGCCCTGCATCGCCCGCTGGACCGGCTCGAAGTCCCAGCCCCGCTGTGTCGCTTCGAGGGCGACGCTGTACGGTGGCTGGTGGGTATAGCCCCCCATCTCCTGTTCCCACGCCCAGAGGCAATCCTCCCAGTCGGCACGCGCGGCCTCCGAGAGGTCGGCCGTGAGCAATGCCTCGGCCAGCACTCGGTCGACCTCGTCGAAAAACTCGAAGATCGCGTGCGAATCGTCGTACGAGAGAGCGAGCCACTCCTCGTCGATAAGTTCGTCGGCCAGCGGTTCGAGGATATCCAATGCCGTCTCGCCGTCGCCGGCCTCGACGGCTGTCCGTGCCTGGTCGAGAAGGTTTCGCAACTTCTCGACGTCAGTTTCGACCGCCTCATACGGGTCGTACGCGTGGGCGCTACATCCCTCGGTTGGACGGAGAATGTATTGCACCTGCTGGCGGATCGACTCCCGATTAATGTCGGGCGTGCGGTCGCGAGCGTCGTCGTCCTCATCGCCTGAGTCCAGTGTTTCGAGCCGGGACACAACCTGCTCTGCCAACTCCGGGCGACTCTCGACGAGGTCGACAAGAACCTCACGGAGATCCTCGGGATCCGCGTCGGTGACCAGTTCGGAGACCGGCGGTCGCTGGTCGATCCTGCCGGGGTCCCGGACGTACGTTAGGAGGACGGCTACACGGTGCTTGCAAATCCCACCGTGATCGTACGGACAGGAACACGCCGTGTCGACGACTCCGGTTTCGTCGAGTTCGATTCGCACCTGATAGGGCACATACTGGCTGCCATCAACCGCCGCTCGGATCGTCTCACCGCGCCGGACGAGCTCGACGACGGCACCCTCGTCGTAGTAGTTCTCCCCCCGGTCGTATGACTGTGGACGTGCCAGATCCCGGACTGCTGCCTCCGTGAGTGTTGGGTCGGGATCAACCATCGCTCGTATGATATCTACGGAGTCAACGACCTCGCTGGGGGCTTGCGCCCACTCGCTCGTGGAGGGCGGGGTTTGTCCGTGTTCTCATCCTCGACAGCAGTATTGTTCGATACTGCGTGGGCGGTTTTCCGCTCTCGGGGTCATCGTCCCGGACTTCGGGGCACGTTGACTGGTGCCCATCCATCCGGACGACTGTTGGCCCGGATAGACGTGTCTCGATATCCTTCCTGAAGTCAGATAAGTGTACGGCTTCCTCCCCGACTTACTGCGCTTTTCGTCCGCTTGCGCGGACTGCGATGCTCCCAGCGGACGGGGACTCCGCCTGCAAAAGTTGATCCCATAACTGTGGTGGACGATTGGGGGCTGTGGGCCTACGAATCTGGAACCCAGACGCCTTTCACCGGCTGGAAGACGACGTAGGCGTCGACGTCCGACGTGTCGGCCGGATGGGCGGTATGGAGCGTGAGTTGCCCCCTGCTCGCGTGTTCTCGGTTCTGTTCAGTCACCCACGCCTCCGCGTCCGCTTTCGAGCCGAACACAAGTCGACGATCCTCCTCGAAATTCGCCTCCGCGAGTGGTGTCTCGCGAAAGACCGAGTCTTTGAGTTCCACGATGTAGTCGGCCATGGCTGTTCGTTCGCGGTAGCTCTTCTTCAGGATTTCCCAAGTCGGGGTCGATTATATTGCTACCAGCCGTACGAACCGCATATGGAACTGACGCCCGAACATCTCCAGTCCGAGCACTTTGATCCGCTTCCACTCTTCCAGTCCGAGCAAGCTACACTCTGGTACATCGACACCACACATCCGGACGTGGTCGCCGACGATCACGTCAGCGCCAGACTCGCCACGGCCACGATCTGGTCACTCGACGAGGATCGGGCATACGCCCTTCTCGTGCTCCGGGAGAAGTATACGTGGAGTGACGAAGCGATCCCCGAACTACTGCGCTATCTCGCTACCCATCTTCACGGATCGGATACGACCGTAACGGAGACGTTCTCCGTCGAAGTGTTCACGGCGACAGCAGTCAGGTCGCCTGCAGACCGGACCGTCTGGTGGCGTGAAGACTACGTCGACGACGCCGCCGGGTGAGGAACGGAGATCCTCTCGAAGCCCAATCCGAGGAACTACGTCGTCATCCGACCAAGAACGAGTATGGATCACACTCGCGAGGCGTTCGCCGACGCACTCTCCTCTGGCGACACCGAGCGCGTGAATCGGGCAATCGACGAAATCGAGAATACCGAACTCGAGGAACGAGCCGCCCTGTTCGACGAGTGTTTCGAGATGTGTCGCGACCTCTACGAGGCCGACAATGGATACCAGCGACAGTCCGTGATCCGCTTTGCGGCCGGTCTGTATCCCAGGTTGGCCTATCGAACGGTCGGGGCGGACCTCACCGACGAGGCGTTACCGGGCGAGTGGACGCTCGACGAGATCGCGACACACCACGACCGGTTGCGGGACCTCTACGTGGACGCACTCCGCGATGACGACGGCCGCGTGCGACGCGCGGCCGCCAAGGCGATCAAGGAACTGGCGCTGACCGCCGAGATGCTCGGAGAAAGCGACGAACTCCGGTCGATGATGGACGAACTGGAAGCGCTCGCCGAGGAGTGTGAGGACTCCAAGCGGAAACACATCGAGCAGGCCTACGAGAACGTCGCCTTTCACGCTGAGAAGCCGTTTTCCCTACTCCCGGACGGGCTTCGGGACGCGCTCGAGGGCGACGAGCACAGTAGTGGACGGTAGTTCACTCGAATAGACTCGTCTGGAACGTGTATCGGGGTGAGAGCGTTAGCCGCGGAGTTTTGTGCTCCCGGCGTCATTCATACAGATATGCCATTCAGCGTGAGTTGGCACACGCTTCTCGACGAGGCCGAGGAACTCCCCTCTGACGCTACTCTCATCACACCACTCTCGCACAAGCGGTTTCGCATCACCGACACGCAGGAACACCGCGTGATCATCGAATGTCAGGAATCCAGTGACTCTCGTCCGCTCCAGCGCGAGCAGTTTGAGACGCTCTACCGGCGGATCCAAGAGAGGAATAGCCGCTTCGAGCTGGACCGGATCCCGGCAGACGCAGAGCCGTATGCTGCGGTCCTGACGCTCCACCCCCGATTCGAAATCGACGAGGAAGCTGGCGTCATCATCGAGACCGAGGAGCCGAGTGCTACGCACGTCGTCGATGACGAAGAGTCGAGGACGGAAGACCGGGCTGAACCGGATGCCGGAGTGTACTCGGATGCATTCCTTCTGATCGATGCTCTCGAACGCCACGATTCCACTAATCTGACCGAACTCGACACGAACGCACTTGTCAACCTCTACACGTTGCTCTCGGACGTGCAACGTGAGGCGAACGACCTCCGGCAGGATATCGCCGATATCCTCCTCAATCGGATCCACCACGACCGCCCGGTTCACGCTCAGTTCGGCTCGGTCCAGCGGACGGCCCGTCGATCGAAGTCATTACGAGACGAAGAGGAGGTCCTCGCAGCGCTAGAGGACGCGGGGATCGATCGCGAGCGTGTTCTGGGTGTGGATCCGGACAAGGTCGACGATGCGCTCGACGTGACCGAACTCCGAGAGAGTGATGTCTACGAGATCACAGAGACCGAATACGTCCGGAAAGCCGAGGTCGACGAGGAGGTCAAGGAAACGCGCCTGCAGGGATTGAAGGATCGGCTGGCAGCGAGCGAGAGTGAGGAGGCCACGGAGTTGCGCGCGGAAATCGAGGATCTGGAAGCACGGATCGAGGATTTGACCGGCTTCGACACCGGAACCGAGTACTATACCCAGTCAGGCGCTGACCCGTGATGCACACGACGCCTCGTTCTCGTCGTGGCACTCATCTACTCAGTGGACTTCACCGCTGGTTTCGCCGGACATCTGAGTCTGATAAAAAGGACCGCAGCTCGTCGTTTTCGATACGTCTCCCTCATAGGATCACTCGTCGATACGGGCAGGCGACGTCCGTGATCGGCTGATCGTGTCAGAGAAAACCACGTCGACAGACGATCTCGAGCCACGAACCAGACGCGCTGTCGAGGAAGCGATGATCGTCTCCCTACTCGCAAAGGGAGGCTGGTACGAGGTGGAGTTCGCGTCTGGGAACCGCTGCGAAGTCGACGTGATCGGTGAATCCTGGACCTGTGCGGGCTGGCAGCAGCGAACGCCCGCCAGTGGCTGCAAGCATATGCGTCGCGTTGACCACGAAATCAAGCGTGGCCGTGTCCCCCGACCTGATGGTCAACTCCCTACTGACGCAGACCGCTTCTGATTAACCAACTGACCGGCCGACGCCTCGCCTGTGTTGGTTAACTCCGGCCGTATCGGCCCACCCGCTGTCACGGGAGTTCCTCAGTCACGTCAACGAGTTCCTCCTCGGTCTGCCAGCAATACAGCCGTCCTTCCCGGTCGAACAGCGCGAAGACGCCGTCCTGCATCCAGCCAAAGGGATGCTCCTCGTTCTCGTACACCCGCTTGAGGACGTGGCTCTTCGCGAAATACTCCGTCGTGCCGACGAGTAGCCCCTGCTCGACGAGGAAGTCACTCGGCTCTTTTTCGGCGACGCCGACAAGGTAGGTCACGATGTCGGCGATCAGGCAGAACTTCTGGATGCTGTTGTTCCACTCGCCCCGGATGTCGACCATCCGGAACGCGTAGGCATCCTGCCGGCGGTTGAGTCGGTCGACCACCAGGTTCAGCCGTCGAATCGGTTCCTGGTCGTAGTTCCCGAGCACGAAGTACGATCGATCGTTCTCGTAGACCGGCGTCAACTCGCTCAGAGTGTGGATGATCTCCTCGTTGTCCGCCAGAGAGATTTCTTCCTCGTCGAGTTGGTCCTTCGCACTCGTGAGGACTTCCTCGGGGACGGGCGGCTCCTCGTCGGACATACACTGTCCTCCTCACGGTCACGAGATATGATTTATGAAGTAATTTACCGAGTCAGTCATATTCCAGTTTACCTTAGAGTGATTTACTTAGGAGTAAACTACTTGCCGCAAGGGCGTGTATCGTGTCGTATGAGCACCGACCTGGAACCCACTGAGGGAATGGAAACCCGCGAACTCGTCCACTTCGTTACCCAAGAGACGCGGTTCGCACTCATCAACAACATCCTCCAGCACCCCGAACAGCTCCCCTCGATGTACGAACTCGAGGAGCTCAACCCCAGCGTGAGCGACGCCACCGTCTACAAACACATCCAGAAGCTGATCGACGCCGGCATCGTCAAAGAGGTCGCCTTAGACGGCGACCAGCGCCGGCAGGGGTATCCCTGGAAGTTCTACGGTCTCACGGAGGAGGGTCGAGCCTTCCTCGAAGAACACAACCTGCTCGCCGCCGAGGAGACGCTCCAGCGGATCTACGAGACGATCACCGACAAGCCCGAGAAGATGATCAAGTACGAGAACGCCCCCCGTCCTGACGGTGCATAACCGTACGTTCTATTTCCGAATAGTTTGCTAATCGTGCTCTTCAGTGGGTAACGAAGGCGATGAGAAGATTTAACCAACAGATCTATACTATTGGCCAACATGTTGGTTAACACGAGGCGACACCCCATGTCGTACGAGCCACCGACGCCGCCGGCAGACCTCCCAACAGACATCGTCGATACGCTCAACGGGTACTCACCAGACCAGCTCCAGCACGTTGCCCGCTACGCTGAGGCACTGGCCGAGCACAAAGCACGCGAGGCCCGCCTCGAGGAAGAGTCGGACAAAGACGAGATCGAAGAACGCCCCGACGACCTCCCAGACGACGTCCCGGCGAAGGCCACGATCACGATCAAGGAGATCAACGACAATCGCTACTACTACTGGCAGTGGAGGGAAGGCGATACGGTGACCTCAAAATACAAAGGCCCAGTCAATCCTGACGAGTAGCGGTAGGCTGGCACATCGACCGCGCGTCTGGTCGATCAGAATGAAAACACGAGAAGCGAGAGGGAGTGCTGCTTTTGTCAGAATTGAAGAAATTTACACATCGATAAGGGGGAGTCTATACGCCATGTGCGAAGTAAATTAACAAAACACGACCACACCCCGTGTGCAAAGTGAAATCTCAGAATCTGAGAGAAGACACCCCCTGTGCGAGATGATTTTGCCCCCAAATCAGGTGGACCCCCCGTGTGCAAAATGAATTCGGTAGTGGATCGAATGGAGACACCCCGTGTGCGAAATGAAATGCCGTGTATCGTTGTCTAACACACCTAGTAATACTAACTTCTTTGAGCATCCCACCACCCCATGTGAGAGATGAATTGGCTGATAGGATGAGAGGAGACACCCCGTGTGCGAAATGAATTTGCGACTAGTGTCGACGCATCTTCGGATCAATTCCCGTCGAAGAAATCGTCGATCTGCGCGTTGACAACAGACTTGATCAGTTCCTCCTCATGTTCCACCTCTTCGAGTCGGATATCCGCTTGGAGCGTCTCGGCGACTACCTCTGGATCATCGACGAAGGTGTACTCCTTGTGAACACCGTTACCGTAGCCCCGTCCGCGCTTCTCAGACGTGACGAAATTGTAGGTCTCGGCTTCACTCATGTACCGTAGATAGGAGTCACGCGATTTTTCATCTGCGTCTAACAGCTCCGTGAGAAACTGATAGACACGGTACGCAACCGTACTCGGTACGGCGTTCAGATTGCGCTGAGAGTAGACAGGGACAATCGCAGTGGCGTAAAGCGAGAGCTTCTTTTGCGTCGATAGCCCCTGCATCTGGGTCAGCGTCCGGTCGCGTTCAGCCTCTCGCTGAGCGTTGCGAACATGCGCTTCACAGACCATGTCTTCGCCATTGCGGTCTGCGATCTCACCAGCCTTCCGGAACAAGTCGATTGCTTTTCGAGCGTCACCGTGATCCTGCGCAGCGAACGCAGCACTGAGCGGGATAATACCCTCCTCAAGGACACCGTCTTGGTAAGCGTCGCGACGTCGCTCGAGAATTGCCTGGAGTTGATTCGCGTCGTAGTCAGAGAAGACGACGTCCTGGGGATTAAACGAACTCTCGGCTCGCCCATCGAGGTTTTCCATGAATCGAGGATCGTTCGTGAGTGCAGCGACAGAAACGTGGCCCTCGATCCGACCTAGCTGTGACGCCCGTGACAGCTGATAGAGCAGTTTTGAGTAGGCTGGTTCATCGTTTGGATCACGCTGTCGCCCCACCAAGAGATCCACCTCGTCCAGAATGATAATAACTGAGTTGAAGTGGTTGCTCAGAATTTCGTAGAAGCGATTGAGCTTCTGGTCCGTCGAGATACCGCTCTCGGGAACACCGACATCAACACCAGCTTCGCCGGCAGCATTCTCGACGAGACGATAGACGGCACGGTCGTGAGATTTGATCGTCTGGCAATTGATCTTGATGACACCGAAGCCGTTGCCTTGGGAGTTCGCGAGTTCGAGCACTTGCTGACAGACCGCATTGATGATAAGCGATTTCCCAGTGCCCGACGGTCCATAAAGGAGCATATTAGGCGGGCGGTTCCCTTGCAACGCTGGCCGAAGGTAAGTAATGATATCGTCTAGTTGTTCATCGCGACCAACGATTCGATCCTCGTCGATGACGGCATCAGGATCGAGGAGCCCCTTGTCCCGAAATACAGAATTCTGTACCCCCTCTTGAAGACGGCCTTTAATGGATTGGGAGAGGGATTGTTGATTGTCCCCGTCAGCCATGTATTCGGGGTATCGTTGAGACCATAAATAATTATGGGGAGCCGTGTGCGAGATTAAATTCGTCGAATTACCCGGGTAGAGCGGCTCTGAAAGGGGCAATTCAAATAGGTTGTATAACCGCGGGCGAAATCAATTTTCCCAGCCACCCCCCGTGTGCGATATGAAATCGGTGGAGAAACAGATTCCAATCAGAAGGGTGTAAGAGACTACACACCGTGTGAGAGATGAAATAGTACTCTAGATCTCAGATTCTGATGGAACTGTAGTCAATCCAGGAGATCACAATGGATCCCAGAAACCCGAAAGTCGTCAACCCCCACACCCCGTGTGCGAGATGAAATTAGGAGAGAGGTAGGGGAGGAGACTGGAGTAATCCGTCGGGATCTGGCCGAGATAGTCGACTTCGTGGGGTAGAGAGCCTGATAAAGCGGAAATCGAGAAGGGTCTATAGTAGGGAAACTTTTATGTAGCTCCTCTGTCAACCATAACCGTACTAGAACTAGAGTCGGTTGAATTAGAATGGTATTTTTTGTGACACGACATCATTATCCCAGAGTTCTCTCACAGTAATTCCCGGGAAGAACTCCCGTGTTTCCTTACTCTCACCCTCTTTTCCGTCCGTTTACGGTTTTATCTCTGCTCTCAGTCGCCGTGACCTCTTTGCAGATTTCATTTCGCACACGGGGTGTGGGGGTCCTCGTTCCTGAGACTGCTCTCTCTTAACCAACAGAACTTGGACACTCCCTCGATCGTTGGTTAATCTTTGCGGGTTCCTGAGAGTGTCATAGAACAGCTCGCATACTCCCTATAATTACCTGATAAACAGTAGGTTCAGGTAAAGAACAAATCGCTCAGTACTGGTGAAAAAACTTTTAGCAGCGATCTTCTACGAAAGTTCGGTTTCTTTCTTGGGGAGATCTTTCCGCTTTGAGAAGTAATAGAGTATCACTGCAAATCCACCTGCGGGGACTATCACCCCCAACCAATACATTTCTGGGTTTTTGAGATCGAGTCGCTTTGCATCAAAATACATCAAAATAGCTATGGGATGTTGGAGAACGAGCACAGCCAGTAACAGTACAGTCAAACCAGACACACTTGATAATTTGATACACTATGGCTTGGCTCTGTTGAAACACTCAACAGTTGATATTTTCCTCGCTCGAATCGCACAGTACAGAGCGTCTACTGACCGTAGTTAATGCGGTAGTACTGAACACCATGAGTCAAGAGGAACGCAAACACGACGCTCCCAACGATCCACAACCCAAGTGCCGCTCCTGTCAGGTGAAATCGAGTGGTATTGAACACGACTCCCAGAAGGGCGAGGATCGCTGCAATACTAACTGTTTTCCACGAGACCATATCTGACATATCAATTAATATATTAAATGGTATGATAACGATTTCTGATTTACAGAAATACAGGAGAAAGCCCACGACTGTAGTCCTGTCTCTTACCCATACGACGGAGTCTCGCGAAAGCGGCGTTTCGGAGGCTCCCGAGGCGGGCGAGCACGAGCTGAGACCCACAGGAAGAGAGACGAGATCGACGTTCGGTACGGAGCGTAGTACTCGAGTCAACTGCGTTCGGATCCACAATTACGGATTTCACCCGGCGAAAGGCGCTGAATACTGGTATCTCGATCGCCACTCTCCGATGGATCGCCCGCGACTGGTGGTGCAACTTGTGGGTAAGAGACAGGGCTTCAGCCGTGTGGAAGACGTCAAGACGCGGAGGATGTCACTCGTCAAGGAAGACGTCGACATCAAACTCGGTTTCCCAGCGTGGTCGCACCGGTCCTGGCATCTCGTCAGCAAGATCGCGCAGTTCTTCAAGCGTCGTCCACGGGTAGCACTGCCCCATCGCTTCCCACCGCTTGAAGAAACTTAGATGCACCCAGCTGTACACTGCCGGTTCCTCGTCGACACTGGCTGTTCTCTCTTTGATAATATCGGTTAATTCGCGCTCGGTGATGTTAATTCCCTCACGCTGTGCGGCTGTGATGAGTGACGCTAACTCTCGTTTCTTCTTTTCTTGCTCTCGGTCTTTCTCATCGATGTTGTCGAAGTCCGTGTAGTAAATGGCGAGCGCTGCCTGGATAACGTCCTCTCGCGTCTCGAGGTTATCACGAGTGAGGCCTGTGTAATCTCGAGGAAACACAAACGTCTTCCTCGCGAACAATGATCTGCACACGCCCAATTCAGGACTTTCTCCGCCGTCTTCTTTTTCGTAGACGCCCGCGATAGAGTCAGCGAATTCGCCGAGTAGATTGATTTTGATATCGAATTCAGGGATAACTGCTGTGTCAAGATCGAGCGTGTCTCCAAGTACGATCGATTCGGCGTTGGTTGGCATGTTCAAGCAGTTGGCGAACTCGCGTAGCCGGTGGCCGTACTGGCCCCGGTAGCTACCGAGAACGAGGTAACTAGTGTCAGCTTGCTCGAATCGTGGCAGTTCCTCATTCATGTATCGAATGACTTCCTGCCAGTCTCGCTGGGGTGCTTCTATCCCCTCGAATATGCGGTCGACAGCTTGGTAGATGGCGTTTGCGTTCTGGGGAACCCGTGGACCGCTCATGTTCCTCCCTACAGAAGTGTTCGGCTTAAACGTTCATATACAAGTTGGCTAAACTGATGTAATCTCAACCTGGCTAACCCGAACAGTTACGTAACTTCGGCTGGAAAAGACGCATATGAGCGATAGCGCGGACGCCCACCGAGGCCCTCCCGAAAGGCCAACCGATCCGTTCGGTGGGGAAGACGTTCTGCCGTTCGAGAAACAGCGACGCGCACACCGGTTTATTACGCAAGAAACTCGCTACTACGTTATCCAGGCAATCCTCGGCCATCCTGACCATCTCGTCACACTGGACGAATTGGAGTACTTGGTACCCAAGAATCGGTCGACCATCCTTGAGCATCTCGACCGCCTCGCGGAGAAAGAACTCGTGACAAAACAGGTCTATGACGGCGATGACGCTGAGCAAAATGACCCACGCGAGTTCTGGAGATTCACTAGCTACGGCATCACTCTACTCGATGAATACGACTACCTTCGGTACGTGCCTGTGCTGCGCGCCCTTCAGGACAACCTCTACCTCACTGAGAAAATCGAGCGGCACCGAAACGCACCTCGTCCCGCCCTGCCTGATGACGTTGCCAACGCTTTCACCGCGCCCACTCTCGACGATGAAATGCAAGCCGAACTTGACGATGTGTTGGCTGCCCGGGAACGTGGTGGCGGCCGACTCTTCGATGCACCCCCGGTGGAACCTGACCCGGACGCCATCACCGAGGACAACGCCGATCGCCCGCTCGACGAACTGTTTTGATCCTGAGGCAACTCTCTCGGCGCAGAGCCAGCGTCTTCATGAGGTTATCGTAGCTGGTGAACGAGAGCGTTGACGTGGAATCCACCGCGACGCCCCGTTCGAATACCTCGATATCGTCGGTGACATCGTCGTGGAACTCACTTGACGACTTTACGGTCACGATGAGGGTTCATAACTGTTTCTGAATTCCGAGTCTTTAAGCAGTAATAAATGGTAATTAGCAACAACACGATGCCACGGTCGTACGCCATCGGCGAGTTCGCGGAGGAACTTGGCGTCCACCCCGAAACTGTCAAACGGTGGTGTCGAAACGGCGACCTTGACTACACACCTGCTGAAAATAGGAACGGTATCAGTACGCTCGCTGATCAACTAGATTGGAGCGCTGGCCACACCTCGTGTGTCGTCGAATGGTTGACCCGCCGTATTAGGGACCAGATTATTATAGCTCAAACTATTATAGTCTGGTTCCTAACTTCGGGGCACATATGTACCTCCCACAACGACTGGAGGTATGGACCAGTTCGTCAATCGTATCGAGGAACTCGATCGGTTGCAGACCCTCTATGAGAGTGACGCTGCAGAACTCGCAATTATTTATGGGCGCCGCCAGATCGGCAAGAGCGAACTCGTCCGCCAATCGATTGCCGACCGCGACAATGCCGTGTACTATCAGGCAGTCCAAGGGACAGCGACGACACAGCTCAGGCGGTTCGTCGAGGCAGCAGCGACGACCTATCCAGACATCACGGCCGTCAAAGAGGAATGGGAACCGCTCTTAACGTACCTCACCGACAGAGACGCCATCATCGTCATCGACGAATTCCCATACCTCATCGATTCGAACGAGGGACTTCCGTCGGTCATTCAACACCTGTGGGATACAGCTGTCGGCGAGAGTCAGGCAACGCTCGTACTCACAGGCTCTGCAATCGGCATGATTCATACCCACGTCCTCGATGGCGGTGCGCCACTCTACGGCAGGGTGTCCCAGACACCGAATGGCCGCCTCGAACTCACCCAGCTGCCGTTTCGCTCCATCCAAGAGTTCGTGCCGACGTACGATCCCGAAGAACGGGTGTTCGTCTATGGCGTCTTCGGCGGTACACCCCGATATCTCAGCCCACTTGATCCATCACAGAGCCTCGGAGAGAACATCACGCGGCTGCTGTGCGACCCGGATGGCCCACTCCACGACGAGCCCGAAACCGTCCTCCAGATGGAACTCAACGAGGTGAACACGTATTTCTCCGTACTGGAATCGATGGCTAGCGGGAACCGCAGTCGAAACGAGATCGCTCAGGGAGCCGGCATCGAGAGCACCAACACGTCGTACTACTTCGACCGGCTGGAAACGCTCCAGATCATCGAGAAACACCATCCAGCACTCGCCGACCCGGCACGCAGCAAGCGGACGCGATACCAGATTCGAGATCCCGTATTCCGGTTTTACTTCCGGTATCTCTACGGTCGCGGAGGGCAGTACGAACTCTACGGCGAGAACGCCTACGAGGACCTTATCGAACCGGAATTGCCCGACTTCGTCAGCGAAACGTTCGAATCGCTCTGCCACCAGGCGGTGCCGGCGCTCTATGCAGACTACCAGCTCACACAGGTGCCAAGCCAGTGGTGGTACAAGGGCCGGGAGGTAGATGTCGTCGCACCAACTGACGAGTCAACGCTGATCGCTGGCGAAGCGAAATTCACCAGCGCCCCCCTCAGCTATGATGTGCTTTCGGATCTCGAAGACGACGTGGAGCACATCGACTGGACACCCACCGGAGGAGGTGAGCCGACGTATGAATTCGCCTTGTTCAGCCGCTCTGGGTTCAAACGCTCCGTCGAGGAAGCTGCAGACGAGCGTGATGATCTTCGTCTCTTCGATCTATCCGATATCGTTGCTGTTCTTGAGAGTAAAGCCGACGAGTAACGCTGGAGGGTAACAGCTGGGGATGGTTTTTCGACCCCAGAGAGGAGTGCGGGGGAATCGAACGTACCCCCAGAGGCGAACCAAATGAAAGAAACCAATGAGACGATGGCGTAGCGAATAAGGAGGACGAAGGCGGTATTCGTCCAGAGTCTCGTGAACTACGGCTCGTGATAACTTTTCTCCTCTTGCCGTTTCTGCCAGTCTTAGCAGCTCTCTCCGTGATTTCTTGCGTCTCCTCTTCTCGTGAACCTCTATTTCCTGTGGACCTCACCCCGCCCTCTCTTCCAGATTTTCACTCTTGACGAGAGGTGTGAGCCCTCGAGTCCCCTCTCTTTCTACCCAAGAATACGAGCCGAACCTTTCGTGTCTTAACCAACGACTCCGTTAGTCAGGCGGTCGTGTTGGTTAATTATTTCCAGCATCGGTGAACGCCGTCAGCTCAGGAACCCGCGTCTTGGCGAGTTCCTGATGGATGTCCGACCGACTCCACCCCAACGGAGACAGAACGCTTTCGACAGCTCTGACGAGTTCCGTCTCATAGTACGACGGATCGTACGACTCGATTTCTTCGTGGGCCAACGCGACCCGGCCCCGAGAGGCTTTCTCATCGTCGACGACCACGTACTCAATGTCCTGTCCTGGATGGACGGCGAGGTCCTGATCGCGAGCACGCTTCAGGGCCGCCACGTTCTGGGTGTTCTGCGTGTACTCCTCTAGCGGCTTGGAGACACGGTTCCGCTCGACGAGTTGCTTGACCGGCACCTCCCCGGAGCGAAGGCGCTCGATCGCGTCCTGGAGACAACCGAGTACCGCTTCTGCCGACCGGGTTGCATCGAACCGTTCGAGACACTCCCGCTGGACCTCCTCGATGAATGGCGGCGTCGACCGCTGTCGAGCTTCGATGCCTCTGATTTTGAATTTATCTTTGCCGGCGACTTTCCCGAAGTACTTCGTCAACGCGCCGGCGTCGCTCCCGCGTTGGGGGACGAACGCGACCCACTCATAGTGAGCTTCGTGTTCGAGCCGAATCTCGACGCTCTCTGTGATCTCTATCGCGAGCGTCTCGAGGTCCTCGCGGTCATCGTCGTCGACATCGGGATCAGGTGTGACCCAGATCGAATCGACAATCCCGTGGACGACGCGCCAGCCGCCGGCTTCCAAGCGTTGCTTGGCCGTTAATAGAATCTCACGAGCGAACGCATTGATTGCCTCGTGGCACTCGATTCGTCCGAATTTTGCGTTACTGAACCCTTGGTACCCGAAGCAGGCGACGAGGATCCACTTCAGCGCACCCGATCGCCCTTCGAGTTCCTCGAGGCGCTCCTCGTCGGGGTCATCTCGCTGCTGTTCGCGACGGATGGCCGCCTTGATATCGTCGCGCGCGTCGATGATGGGCTGAAGGACGTCGACGAGATAGCCGCGCTTGTCGCAGATCGCGTAGCCGAGCCCGGGGACGTCGTCACGGTCGCGATGGCACTCACATCGGATGACGTCCGGTGAGACGTTTCGTGTACAGATAATGTTGGGATAGAGACTCGAGAAATCGAGTTCGTGGACGTCTTCGTGGAGGCCAACATCGGGTGCGAAGATGAACCCGCCCCGATCGGCGTCGTGGAGTGTGCCCACTGGCTTGTAGAACTCGTGGCGCCAGGAGTTCCACGGCACGAGGACGCCACGGTCGTGTGCCTCACAGATCTGGATCGCGGTCAGTACGTTTCCGATCGACGCCCAGGCGAGTTCCTGGACGGGCTTTTTCGACCGCGAGACGAGGTCGAGGACGCCGTCGAGGTTCGTCTCCCCGTAGAAGAACGTGTTCGACTCGTCGACGATCGCCCGCCCGGGGACGTTGTACCGGGCCGGGGAGTGGCCGACGCGGCCATAGCTCGAGTACGTCGAGCGACTCGCGAGTTGCTGATAGGCCACATCGGGCCATCGACTGAGTGTGAATTCGTCGACGCCAGCGGCCGCGGCCATCTCGTACAGCGTCGGGATGATCTCGCTCGTCGAGCAGATAAGGATGTCCGGGTCGTGTTCCTCGAGGGCTGTCTGGACTGTCGTCAAGAGATCCGCCGGCGGTCCAGTGACGGTGTCGCCGGCGACGGACAGCTCCGTGTACGTCTCTCCGCTGGTTTCAGTCACCGGGACACTGAGCCGGAGCGTCGACAGATCGCTCGCTGGCATCGGGTCGATTTCGTTCTCCAGGCAGTAGCGAAACTCCCGTGAGAAGTCGACGTTGAAGCAGGCGAGATCCCCGACCGGATAGGCGGACAGCTGGCGGGCCTGCCGGGAAAGCGAAGTGATGCGGTCGATGTGTTCGACGTCGACGGCAAGGACCGGCTCCTCGTCTCGTCGAAAGCCAGGACGTCGCGCAACCATCTCGGTCGCGACGACGTCCGGGTGCTGCTCGTAAATCGATTGGAGTGACGTGAGGTCGACGTCTGCGCCGGGGTCGCGAGGCGCGACGTAGAAACGCGGCGTGTAGTCGTCGTGCTCGGTCGCGATGGCGCCATTGGCGGTTGCCTCCCACTCGAGAACGCGACCGTCGTCCAGAAAGTCGATGGTGAACGGCATCGTCAGACGTCCGGTCAAAGAGCGGCGTCCTCCTGGTCATCAACCGCGGCGACCGCGGCTTCGAGCTCCTCGAGGCGCTCTTCGTGCTCGTCAAGGCGGGCCTCCTGTTCGAGATCGATGCTCACCAGCGCTGGCAGGAGCGGGTTCTGATGGTTCAATAACCCGCTTGCATCGGCGTGCTCGCGGGCGTACTGGAACAGCCGGTCGAATCGAGGCTGGTCGCGACGACGGAGTGCCCGCCTGAAATCTGCCCAGCGCTCTTCGATGGCCCGGAGGGCATCTCGGTACGTGGGGTTCGTACGCCCCATCGTTATTGACCTCCGGTGCCAGCAGCTGTCCACGCGTCGAGGAGGGGGTTCGCCGCGACCGAGATCGTCTCTCCGTCTGCTGTGACGCCCGTCCCGACACCGTTGGAAGTCGTTGTCGACGACGAGGGCGTCAACGACTCCACGCCGACTTGCGTTGCGCGCGCCTCGAGCAGCTGTCGCCAGTATGCGAACGTCGTCTGGTAGTACGCTCCGTCGACGGGATAGAGGAGCGTCTCGAAGTCGTCGCTGATGACCCGTGGGCCCATCCGGGTTTGCTCGCACTCCAGGTGGTGGTCGGCAGCCGTCGCGACCGGTGCCGTGAATTCGTCGCGCTTGCTCCGGGTGACGAGAACGGGAACGTCGTAGCCGTCAGCGTAGGTCGCTAACCGGGCGAGGGTTCGAGCCTGGAGTGTCTCCGCGTGCGTCTCACCGAGGGTATCGTCGGCGCGGTAGTGGGCGTCGACGGCCGGCGCGACGATGAGTGAAGGTGTGTGGGTGGACGCGTCCTCGTCGCGATTCGCGGACTGTCGACCACCCGTTCCGGTATTAGCAGTGGACTCCTGGATGGACTGATTCACCGCAGTCGGGAGATCATAGACGGCGCCGTAATGCTGGTAGGCGGTAAACCCGCGTGCGACGTGGATCCGGTCGAGCAGCTGCTGGCTGGGGGCGATCTGCGCGAGTGTGGTCGTCGTCGCGTGTCCGTTTGCGTCGACCCAGAAGGCGGGCCCGTCGTGCAGGAGGAGGTGATCGAGCACGAGCGACTGCAGGATTGGGACGCCGCGGCCGCCCTCCACGTCGAGCAGCGTGATGCCGTCCTCGAGTGACGGCAACAGCATCTCTTCCGTGGCTGGGTCGGCCTGGTCAGCAAGGGACCGATTGCGGTCAGCGCCCCGTGTTGGCTGTTTCACTGCCAATTGGTTCGATGTCGACGTCGAGTGGTCAGGCATACTCCGACTAGATGCCTACGTTCAGGATAAGCCGCGGCGTGGCGCTTCCGCGTTTCAGGGAAGAGATGAGACAGATGGAGACCGGACTCATAGTGATTAGTTCGAATCTTTACCGGTAAGATACGGCCAAATGCTGGGTTCGCTGATTGTTTTTACACCTCGTGAGATGTAGTCTTTCAGCGACGAGAGATCAGGGACGAGTCGATACTTGAACCACTCTTGCAGCTGGTCCCAACACCCTTCGACGGCGTTCAATTCGGGGAGTTTTGACGGGAAGTACCAGACTTCGAGATCGTCTCCGCGCACGCACGAGACCGAACTGTCTCCGACAGTTTCGGTCTCGCGCTCACCACTCACGTGCTCCCAGAGATCCCTCGCATAGAAGTAGCCCGCTCGATCCAGAAACACCACTAACTCCTCACCGAACCGCTCGGTTAACGCCTCTAACAGCCGAATCCCATGGTTCCGTGTGAGATTCTCTTCTGTCCAGCAGAAGAAGCTGTCACCGTCGTCGGTGACAGCGCCCAGCACGGTCACTGAATCCCACGACGTTGCAACCTCTATTGTCGGATTTGAGCCAATCGGGTAGAAGCCACGTCGTTGGACAGTTCCGACGTGTTTGGTGAACTGATCGACAACAACGACGGTTTTGTCGGTTAGTTCGGGTCGTTTTTTTCGACTGTTTCTTGGAACTCGGCTTTCTCTTCAGGGTCGGCTTCATGATGTTGAGGCCGTGCTGTCCGCAAGGACAGCCCGGCCTCTTTCAGCAAGTCGTACGCGTAGGTTTCGTGGTATTCGACGCCGTATTCCTCTTTGGCGTGATGAAGCAACAGTTTCGCTGACCACGCTTGCTGGTCGTAGCCGAGTTCGGTCGGCGGCTGTTGCAGTTGTTCGAACAGTTGCTCACGGTCTTCGCCCTCGATTTTTGCTGGACCTCCTGGTCGAGGAGCGTCGTACGGTGCCTGCTCGATCGGTTCTTCCTCGAACCGATCGAGCCAGTTGCGAATCGTTTTCTCGACAACACCGTGGCGATCAGCTAGTGTCTCCAGTTGATCGCCCTGCTTACGCCCAATCGCCGCGAGAACACGTTCTCGCGGCTTCCCTTTGTCGATCTGGTCCTTTAGATCATAGAGTTCTTCGAGCGTGATGTCGTCGAGCCGATCCATTACCAATACCAGTGTCTCTATAGGTAAAACATTTCCCTAGACACTATCAGTCGCCGAATTCCTGCGGTCGTTCGACTGTTTCCGAGAAGTTTCCAGAGTCGAAGGCAGACAGCACTATTTGCTTTAACCAACGAATTGGGTGACCTGAGACAAATTGTTGGTTAATTTACTTTGATCCCTCGCAGATGTCGCCTTCACGCGACTATGTTTCTGCTGTGGCCCCCGCATATCCCAAGAGCTGACGAGGGGTGGACCTTCTGTACGATATTGCTTTACCTCCATGAGGGTGTCATAAAACGGCTCTCGCACCTACTATGTAGGTGTCCTGATCCGATAAGTATAGGTGGGCGATGTATCGCAGTAGAGTATGACCTATACGTCAACTGGTAAAAACAGCGTGCCACATCCAGAGCATGAGTTCAGCACGACGGCTTTGTTTGTTTCCCTTCGAAGACAATGAACGGCTGTGTTGAATCACTAGACGGCGTCGGGATAGGTCGCTAAATCAAAGGAGTTGAAGCGGGAGAGTCGAGTTGTCCATGACCCAAATCTCCCGCTTCATTGGGGAAGTTGTGCCGGTCGCTCAAAGAGTCACTGGTGATGGAGACGAATCCGCCGCCCCAGAAGGTGGCGGCGGATTCGCCGACTATGCCCTTGTTTCCCTGCACTGTCTGCGGATTTACCTCGATACGTCCTACCGAATGACGATTGACCTGCTCAAGGAGATGCCACAAATAACCGGGGAGATCGGCCTCAGCGCGGCCGATCTCCCCTCGCCATCCACGTTGTGTAAGGCGTTCGACCGGATCAGCATGAGCGTCTGTCGAGTGTTGCTGCGCCAGTCGGCGCAGCTACACAATCCATCTGAACATGCTGCTATCGACGCGACATTCTACGAACGGTCAGCTGCGAGCCGTCACTACTGTCAGCGAACGAGCTATCGCGTTCAGAAGCTGAAAGTCACAAAACTCGTCGATACAGACTCACAGGCTGTCCTTGATATTCACTGCTCGACAAACCGGAAAGGAAGCGATGCGGATCTCGCCGAGCAGATCGCCCGCGTTCCGGCGGGCGATCTGCGGTCTCTTGCCGCCGACAAGGGCTACGACAAGCAGTCACTCCGCAAAGCCCTCCGTGAACTCGACATCAGACCCCTGATCAAACATCGTATCTTCGCCCCGTACGATCACGCGCACAACGCCAGAATTGACGATACCCGATACAATCAGCGCTCTATGGCCGAAACTGTGAACTCGGCTGTCAAGCGCTCGCTCGGCTTCGCCGTGCGAGCGCGGTCTTGGTTCCGTGAGTTCCGAGAAATCGCTCTAATGTGTGTCGTCTATAACATCAAGCGAGCCGTGAAACAGTGAATTCCACCGCCGTATGGCGATTCAACACGGCCCTTGTGACCTTCTGCGTCTGTTCCAGTATGCTCTGGTTGTCCAGATCTGGTTCTTCAGTGTCGCGGTCATGGCGAGAGAGCTTTCGGTCCGGTTCTCGTGGAATTGAGACACCTTCCTCTTGGGCATTGACGAGAATCGAGCGTGCAGCTGCCTGGATTATCTCACGAAGATCCTCGGTAAGCCGGTTGTGCCAGCTACGCCAGAGCGTCGACTGGTCCGGAATCGTTTCCAGACCCAACTGCTCCCGGACGTCCGGGCGGCGATTGAGGTACTCAACAAGGGCCGTTTCGTGGTCCCATCCGTAGAGTTCTTTCAGGACAAAAATCCGAAAGAGCGTGTCCATCTCGTACTGTGTCGACCCTGTATAGCAGTCATGGGGGTCAAAACGAAAGTAAGCCAGCGGAAGCAGGCAAACAAACTGATCGACCGAGCTGTGCTCCTCCTGGACGAACCACGCTCTCGAAACTACGCGAACGTCCTCTTCCAATCCACCAAGAGAGGATCGGTTGTACAATGGTGCTGCGTCATATGCTGGCCACTCCTCGAACGATCGTTGTGCAATCCGTCGAAAGACTGCCCGTCGGGATTCACACGTTGAGGCCACTACGAAATGCTGGCTGTAGCACGTTCAAAAACCCGTCCAACCGCTCAGGTTCGGGAAGAAACTGCGTTCTGGATAGGGAGGGTGGTGTAGTATCATGACCTTTTTGTTTCACGTCAAAAGCAGTGGCCTATCTGCTCACTTCACCTGCGAACTGATCTTGAGACACCTATCAATTGTAGATGGTATCCATATCATCTTGCAGGGAATAAGGCGCATGTCTTCCAGACCAAAGGTACTTATATCCATAATGATATAAATTCTACATGAAAGAGACACTGAACAACCTGTAGATCATAGATTACCACATCCATGACATTCACAGCAACTCTATCTGACCCTGAACTGTCCGATGAACGCTCTATCGGTGGCATCCTCGTCCACCTGCTTGGACTGTTTACTGGATTTCTCGGTCCCCTAATCCTGTACGCTGTTTCAGATAATGAGTTCACACGGACGAACGCCCGTCACACCATCAATTGGCACGTTACCGTGTCCGTACTCATGATTGTCGCCCTTGTAATGTTCTTTCTCGGCGCCGATGAGATCACTGTCCTAGGAGAAACAACTGAGGTTTCTTTGCTCCCAGCCCCGCTCGATCTCGTGTTTGGGCTCGTCGGATTCCTCCTGATAATCGTCCTAGTGATTGCAATATTTCTTACGTTGGTGTACACCATCGTCGCAACGGTAAAAGCGATATCTGGATCGACTTGGACGTATCCTGGAGCGATCGCTTTCGTCGAGAGATATAGGTAGACATTCATGTTATCTCAAGAAGAGAAGCTGGTTGAACATGGCCGAGATTGAACTGGACGTGCTCAGACTACAGATGGTGGATCTATGAAGCCACCATCAAACGATTCGTCTGCCGCGTTTCTGGTGACAGTCGCGGCGAACGTCGTCCCGCTGGTCGGCGTGTTTCACCTCGGGTGGAGCGCAAAGACGTTCGCTGTCGTCTACGCGATGGAACTGGTCGTCGCTGTCCCGTTCACCGGGTTGAAGGCATTATTCGCGCGCCGCCCGCCGAACTACGACGAGCTGGAGCGCCCACAGGAGGATAACCCGCTCAAGGGCGACGAGTTAGGCGGGGTCTCCGTCGGACCGAGCGACCTCAACCGCCGGCGCGGGAGCGTCACGGTCGTCGACTCGCTCCCGCCGATCTACCCCCGGAACTACCCGTTCGTCTTTCGATCGTTCGTGGCTGCCGTGGCGCTCCTCGGGATATACCTCGCCGTACTGAGCCGTTTCATCGACGTGCCGGCGACGCTCGCCGATCCGATGGTGGCGGCGAGCGCCGCCTCCCTGATTGTCTCTCAAGTCGGCGTCATCAACCGCGAGTACTTCCGCAAGCGGCGCCACGAGACGAGTACCCCTCGAGACGTGATCAGAAGCGCGAAGAACGAGGCTGTGGTAGCTATAGTGTTGCTCTGGTTCGCGGCCGCCGGTGGTCCGACCGGCGCGCTGGTCGCGTTCGTCACGGTGAAGCTATTCGCGGAGTGGGGGGACTACCGCGCCGGGCAGTCGTCCACCACCGACAAGGGGGTGGGGACGCTCCCGCCTGTAGCGGCTCCGGATGCGTCGCCGACGGCTGAGGTCTGTCCGGACCGGCGCGCCGTCCGCGGCGCCGCGTTCTGGCGGGGCGCGAAGTCCGCAATCGGCAGCGGCCCGGTGTACCTCTTCGCGTGGATTGGGCTCACCAGCGGATCGACAGGGCCGGTCGCTGCCATGGTGGTCTGTTTCGGCCTCCTGCCAGCCATCATCGGCGGGCTGAAGGCCGTCGAGTACGCCCTCACTCACGGTACGCTGGCGTACCAGCGTCGCGACGACACGGTGGTCGCGTACGACGACCTTACCGATACTGTCCAGTGGGAGATCCCCGTCGACGACATCCGGAACGCCGAGTTGTGCGAGGGAGAGTTCGTCGACCGCTCCTGTGATACTCGGACGTTCTCGCTCACCCCCTCCGTGGGGGAGTATGACCTCAGCGTCGCGCACCTCCGGGAGTATGACCGGGCTGTCGAGGCGTTGGAACTCCCCGTCGAGACGACGGCGTTCGGCCCACTCGACCGACGCGTGGCCGGGGTGGCAGCCGTGGTCGGAGCCTGTGGCGTCGCCGCCGTGGCGGCCCTCGCCTACTCCGCTCCCTCCGTCGGGGCGGTCGCCGCCGGGTGGGGCGGCCCGTTCGGCGTCCTCGTCCTCAGATCGGCGTGGCAGTGGGCGCTCCCGGCCGCCTGATCCGACGTCGACGGCGGGCGGAGCGGGCGCGTCGCAGCCGGTCACCGCGACGCGTCCGCCCCACGTATCGGGATCAGAACTCCGACAGCTCCGGGGCGGACGAGCCCTGACTCGAGAAGGGGACGTCGCTGACGATGGCGACTTTGAACTCGAATCCGGGGTTGATCGTCAGGATGTCGGTCCAGAAAATGTTGTCCTCCATGCAGACCTCGAGCGAGGACTCATCGGCTGAGCTGATTCTGTTGGAATCCTCAGCAAGTGATATATTCTGATTGGGTTGTGGTCAATACAGATGCTGCACTGACCGAAGAGGACCCTTCGGATTTTGACAGAGCCGCTGCGGCCATCTGAATCCGGAACCGTATGCATTGAGAAGATCAGTCTCAACTTCTGTTCTCGGTTGGGAACACCAGAGTTTCGGAGGATAGTTTATTTTTGCGCTTTTCTAGGGCTTTTCGTGGTTCGGACAGGCCACATCGGTGTCGCATCAACTACCGTTCTCGGTGAGACACCATCGAATGCGCGAAAACAGCCCCAAATTCGACCACTCGCAGAGTGTCGCCACTCACAACAGGCAGTCCGAGCTGGTGTAGAGCGCTAGTCAGGCGGGATTAGTGCCGAGCAAACCAACTCGACACACTCACCAGCCGTCAGAACTGCTCTGTTGAACAGCGATCTAATCAGCCGATATCACTGGCTTAGAAGGATGAAGCCGAGGAATTCGATTCTGTCCTATGGAAATCGATATCCTCGACTTCGTTGAGCAGTGTCGTGACCTAGCCAAACAAGCGTTGGGGAAGCACGCGGGCGAGCCCGCCAGCGGCGGGTTCGCCCGCTGGGTCCATGTCGTCCTACACTGTTTTCGGCTCGAAGAAGGTCACAGCTACCGTGAAACGCCGAATCGGTTGAAGTACATGACCGAGATTTGTGACGTACTCGGTCTCGATCGAGAGAACCTCCCCGACTACAGCACGATCTACAAGTCGTTCGACCGGCTGAAAATGTGGGTGTGGCGGGCGTTGCTGCGCGTTTCAGCGCAGCAACACCCGCAGTCTGGCCACGCTGCTCTCGACAGCACGTTCTTTGACCGCCGCCGTTCGTCGTCGTACTTCCGCCAGCGGTCAGGAAATACCGTGCAGACGCTGAAAGTGACGACATTAACTGATATAGAGTCGCTCGCTGTTCTCGATGTCCATATCACAGCACGGTGGAAGCACGATACGAAGACCGGACCGCAGGTCGTCCGCCGAAACGCGGACGACCTGCAGTCCGTGGTTGCCGACAACGCGTTCCAAGACTGGCACACTGAGTACGAAATCTCCGCACTTGACGTTGAGTACCTTGTTCACTACCGCGGCTCATCACCGAATGCAGTCATGAACAACGCGCTCATTCGGGCAAAAGGATACTTTCAGCGCTGGATGGCCGAAACCTCGTACTCAACAACGAAGCGCTCGCTCGGCGACGCCGTGCGAGCGCTGGGCTGGTATCGCCAGTTCCGTGAAATTGTCCTGATGTTCGCCCTCATCAATATAGAATCGCTGTGTGAGCCGCTGTAACCGTGACTCAGCATCTATTCAACAGAGCAGTCAGAACCGGTGCATAATCCATCTCACCACTGATACCAGTCTTCAACAGGAAATCAGTGAGCCGCCAGATATTGTGCAATAACACCGCGAACACGAAGTAGAACAACCGCACTCGGTAATCTTTCGAGGAGGTCTTCGCCAAGAAGTCGTTCTTGATGCTCTTGTACTCGTTTTCGATCTGCCAGCGACGACTGTACCGACGGCAGAACGTCTCAGCTTCCTTGGGGTCGACTGAGAGGTTCGTCGCAAAGACTGCTGTCCCCTCTCCTTTCGTCGAGGGCACGTAGAGAAACTGCATCGCGTGCGAACCGTGATCGACGTGGACAGAGGTCGATTCAACTGCGACTTCTTCCCCATCTTCATCCATCGTCTCTATGTTCTCGCGTTCGACGCTGTGAATCCGCTTCGGAATGAGGTAGTTCACATTGAGGTTCGAGAGCGTCTGGTACACCGCTTTGGAGTCAAACTCTCGGTCGCACAGCACCATCTCAATCGGCATGTGCTCCTGTGCGCGTCGAACAAGCCGTCGGACGACGCGGTGAACCCGGTTCGGTGGGTTCTCGTCCCACGACGAACTCTCACGGACAGGTTCGACAGCAAGGATAAGCGGGATGTTCCACCCGACAATCGAGAGCGTGGCGAACTTGAATGCTCGACCTTCGGCGTCCTTCGTCCCGCTAACCATCGGCATTCCCTCTACGTTCCCAAAGTAGCGAATGGTCGTGATGTCGATCGCGACGGTGACAGGACGGCGAAACGAAGACTCCGACTGAATCACCGAAAGCAACCGTTCTGTCGCTTGTTGAAATCCATCGAGTAGTCTCTCAGGATCAAATTGCTTGACGGCTCTAAGGTGGGTGTCTCCGTGGGGACCGTACTCTTTGCCTCGTCGGAACTTGAACCGGGCCGCACCCTGTGGAGTACCACAGCCGACCATCCCAATAAACGTCTGAAGCTCAAAGAATCGCGTGTCTTCATACGTCGCGTTCTGAGCTCTCTCAGAGTCGAAGGGACCGAAGCCGTGCTCACGAGCGAGACGGGTTGTACGGTAGATTTCTTCGTCAGAAAACTCGGTAGCATCCTCAGCTGAGTCAGTAGTTTCTTCTGATGACTGTTTGACTTCCTCTAGTGGCCGGACTTCGGGGACTGAGAGGTTCTCGTTGTGAATCTCCTTGACTACGCAGTGTGCACTGGCAGTAACATACCCACGAACATCGTCATCAAAGCGATTGCGCCACGTTCGAGAGATAACTGACTCGTTAGGAATTTGGTCGAGACCGAATACGTCGGCAAGTTCTGGATGGCGTGTGAGAGACCGATAGCTGTCTCCAGTGATTTCCAGATAAACAAAGAGCTTGAGCATCCCGTGGAATGGGTACGACGCGGGATGCCACTCTGGGTAGCCGTCTTCAAGCGTCTCGATCTGGAGTTTGAGGTCGGTGAGCGCATCGCAGAAGGCTGTCCCTTCACGGAGGTGTTTGCGAAGTTCGAGAGCAGCGACGAATGCATCAGTTAATCGGCGGCCACGCTGTTCCATCAAATTGTCTTAGCAGTAGATGTTCAACAACGGTGATGGCTCTTTCTCCTTGATCGCTCGGTATACACAGGCGATCTACCTATGCTGACGTTCTGTTTCTATTATCTGTTCCAACTCTTCAAGGGTTATGACTGCCGAGAACAGATCGGGCTTCAACCGTTCACCAAGCTGTCGATATGCGGCTTCGGGCAACCAATAATACTGTAAGGTGCCGTCAAAGCGTGCGGCAATCGCTTCACCTTCGCCATCTAAGAAGTATGTGTGTGTCAGACCGGGGATATACAACGACAGCACGGCTTCGACTACATCTGGGGTCGCGACGCATTGTCCCTCAATCGTTCCATCATTGTACTCGCTTTCGACGTACGATACTCCACCTTCCAAGAGTGTCTTGACGGCTTCTTCATTCCGATTTCGGAGAAAGTTGTCGATTCCTTGGACTCCGACTGTGGCTACTTCGCGAGGACTCACGTCCAGAACTGCTTCCGTAATCGTCCGTGCGAGTTCGTGGTATCGGTGGGACGGAAGCCTATCTTTGTGGAGGATATATTTCGTTTCGTCGTCCGGCCCATCAACGGATTCGTGGAAACCGTCCGCTTTCTTGATGGTCTCCATCCCGGCTTTGATAGCCTCCTCTAACTCGTCCGCATCTATCTCACCTAACACCTCGGCGAGTCGTTCACTACTACTGGGCTTACTCCCGTCGGCCATTATTAGATGCCCGCGTTCTTCACAGATAAGGCTACTACCATTGAGCTATAGAGGGTCGTCGCTCAATACAAGGCGCGAGTCGGTCACCACTTCCCAATCAAAATGTGGCCTAGCGGGTCGATAAATACAGGAAAGCACCTAGGTATGATTGGCGCCGGAAATACGATTTCGTTCCCCCGTGTTTTATATGGGAAAACAACAAATTCTCGCACTCGTGCCTGAGTTAACCAAGTTTGAGACAATCTACCTGCTGATGTCTCTATTAACTGTAGTTATTGGGTATCTCGACCTTACGTCACTTTTGTCAATTGATGAGGGGTTGGTACTCCTCGCACTCTGCGTGGTGTTATTGCTTATGAGGCGAGTTGTCGATAAATAAGTGTACGTACTGTAGACCAATTCGGTGGCTTCTGTGTGAAAGAAATTGGACCCCATGCTGAACTCACCCTCTGTACTGAGCGATTCCGTGTGGGTGTGAAGTCTTTTATGACATCCTCACCGACAGCTAAACCAGTGGGGGAGATGGTACAATCGCATTTGCAACGGCAGCATCAGCGACGAACAGTACGAAAGCGAACTATGCCTGAAATTCGTGTTCAGGTGTTCGTATCGACGCGTACACGTACGCAGCCAAGCTTACTACCATAATCTATATTCTGAATTATCATTCCATAAAATGATAGGAAACTCGCAACCCTACTGATCAGATGATTCATCCCCAATAATGCTGGAAATAAGCCACGCATCAAAATCATCCTCCGAGGTTGTGTACACAGATTCTGCGTTTGGATTTCTACAAACCACCAACTCAACAACACTTATCGTCGATGTTGCCCTACGAATTCACAATTAGGTGCCCCCGCGATGCTCCACGACTATACGCATGTGCTGTTGGCGAACGATTACACCGACGCGCTCCGGGCTATCGTCGCTGAGACACTCCCACGTGTCGAGAATGCTTACGTTCTACTGGATCACGATGAACTCGACGGGGGGTTTGATCCGGCAGTACCGTCCAGAAAAACCTGGACCACCGTCCAGGATGCCTTCGAGCCAGTGGACGGTTCGGGACCGTTCCCCGAGGAAGCAGTAGATGTCCCAGCCAGCGAACGGATGACCTGCCGGGACACGCATACTGGATGCACGGCCTTCCAGCTGGTCGGTGACCCAGCAGCACTGGAGCAGCTCTGTACCCTTGCAGACGAGCCGGTGGTTGGCCAATGGTTCCTTCAGCAAGTTCGACTGACCTCTGGCAGAGATGTCGTTCTCGGTGCAGTCCCGCACCACCAAAAGCTGTGGATCGACGCCGACGCGTTCCAGAAGGAGTACGTCAACACCCTCGCTGACGCGCTGGTCGATTACCAGGCCTGTTTGGTCTCCGCTGGGACGAGACTAGAGTGGTCGGTCGACGGCCGAACCTATCGGCTGACGGAGGGATCGCTGTGTGTTGAGTCTGATAGTGGACTGACGGGTGACTCCTGCTGGGGACTGACGAGGCTCGATTCAGTCCGAAAAGAAGGAACCGAACTGGTGCTGACCTGGGAATCCGACGAACGGCCGTTTCCTGTTCAGGTTCTGAGCAGCGGGCTCCGAACCATGCTGCCCGGGGCATCTATACCCAAACGGGTACCCTGCAAAGATCCCGAGACAACCGAACGTGCCTGTGAACTGCTCACAGAAATGCTGGCGGCGTACGAGCGGGGATAACAGTAGTTGGTAGCGCGATTTCTTTATTCGGTCTTACAGCTGAAACTGAAACGGAGTGATTCGGTAACTACGTGTGCACATCAAGCATGAATATTTAAACACTACCCAAACGAACGACGACAGGAATGCGCCCTCCAGAAAGTCCGAGACTTCAGTCACTGACCCGTCAATCGCCCGTATGAACCGGCGTACATTCCTCGCGACGGCTTGTGTCGGTACCGCAGCACTATCGGGGTGCCTATCGGTCCTTCCGTCGGGCAGGCCGGACACGCCGTTGCCCGCCGTCCCTGACGGGACTTGGCCACAACACGGGGCAAACAGCGCGAACACGTTTGTGTCGGATGTTTCCGCACCTCCGCGGGGAAACCTAGCGTGGGAGTCGGCGACTTTCACACGGTGGGATCCGGTGATCACCGACGGAATCGTCTACACCACAAACTTCGACCCCAGCAACGATGGAAGCGCCATCGCACTCGACGCACAGGATGGTAGCGAACAGTGGCGGACACTTCTCGAAGGGGACGGCGACCATGGAAGAGCGCTCGTCGACGAACGCTTCCTCGTGGCGTACGACGAGGAGCTCGTCGCCCTCGACCGACAGAACGGTGACGTTCTCTGGCGACAGCCGCTCGAAGAGTCCGAAACCGGCGGGAGACCGACGTACGCTCCGGAACTGCTCGCCGTCGACGAACGGCCGGGTGTCGTCGTCGTTCCGTCCCGTGACGGCCTCGAAGCCTTCCGAGCGGAGAACGGCGAACCACATTGGGAGACGGCTGGGGTGACACAGCAGCGCGTCACGCCCGCGATCCACGACGGCACCGTCTACGCGGTGGGGGCCGTCGACGGCACGGACAGCGTCGCGGCGTTCGATGTCGACGACGGAACGACCCGCTGGACGAAAGCACTGGAGCAGGCGTCGACGAGCGCCGATCCGGTAGCGACCGAGCGGGGCGTTTTCGCCGTAGACGGGAACAGTCTCGGCGTCCACGACCCCGAAACGGGGGAGAGGACCAAGGAAATCGGCTTGGCCGAGATCGACGGGACGGAAAGCACGACGGTGGCCGTGGACGGGGAGACAGCGTTCGTGGCGAACGCCGAGGGGCTACTCGCGGTCGATCTCGCGGCCGAAACGACGCGGGTGCTACACGACGACGATGTGTACGCCCAGGGTTCTGTATCGGGAGCGACACGGTGATTGCCATGGTCGACGGGTCCGAGTACGTCTCTACCGAACTCCGTGAGACGATCACCGCCTTCGACCGCGAGACGGGGGACGTACAGTGGAACTACGTGTTGGACTCGTTTCACTCCGTGACTATCCCACCGATCCTCGTCGGCGGTGCCGTATTCTTTGCGACCTGCAGCATCGGCGCTCTGGCCGTACTCGGCGATGTCGATTCGAACGGCTAAGCTCAGTGTCTCAGCTGTACTGACCGCAGGGGAGACAAAACTTATCACTTTCTAAGGATTTCAACAGAGTCGGGCTTCTACTAATTTCCCTTGCTGCTCTCACCTGTCTTGGATTACTCCTTCACATTCCATGGATCAATACGGGCATCTTCCGTGGTCTTGTAGGGGCTACTGCGCTAATATTAGCCACATGGTTTCTCGTAGAGTGGGGTCTTACAGGCTACTTTGTCGCTGGGATCGGGGTGTACATGACAGTCATCGGTGGAGTCATGATTGTTGTCAGTGAACTCGTTCGCATGAAGGGTTCAATTATCCCGAATGATCTTCACGCTTTGGTCAGTAAGCAGTTTTAGTGACCAGCTGTTTCAGACAGGAACGTGTCTGAAGGATAGGATTTCAACAGAGCCTGATATTATATTTTTAGATCCATATATCATTGTGGGTTTTTAAAATATGGTGTTGGAGTCGACAGTCTTAGTTAAATCAACAGATTTTAGTGCCCATAATATTAAATTCCCCATAATAATATGATCAAAATTGAGCGCCGGCGGGATCAATTCACGGCGGTGCTATCAAATCTGGTATTGTTTGTTGGAGTCTTTGTGTTTCGATGGGATCCCCATCTTATTCTATTCTTCTATTGGTTTGAAGCAGGGATTGTTGTCATCCGAGAGGTGATTCAGTCATTGTTTGCTGAATTGCCACCATCAGAGGAATATCGCCCATCAGGATCAAAAGCAACATTTCCACTCAAAGAGTTAGCGGATGTCCGAGGCAGCCTTCAACTTACTCGCTTGCTTCCGCCAATATATCCACGCAATGTCCCATATGCACTAATGACGGTCATCCAACTGATTGCCTTTTGGCCGTTTGGGGGACTCGTATTAACCGGTATTGCTACCTCGTTTGTCGAACCACTTGTCTTACCGTCATCGGCTGCCCTCGGGATTCTTGCTATCGTGGGTCACCAACTGATTCAGCTGGTGTCCTGGTTTCGGTCAAGCAACTACAAAACAGTCGCTGCGACCGGAGGTATTTCCAAAACATATCTAGCGCTTTTATTCCTCCTTGCATTCATTGCGCCGGTTATCATCGGTGCCGTCCAAACAGTCGGTGTCGCTCAGGTCGGGCTTAGCCTGATCCTTATCGGATCAAAAGTAGTGTACGATATTCTCGAATTTCGAAAACCTAGGTTCGTCCAATCGACGATGTTCATTGATGAGACAGTGGGCGAAGAACCAACAGTCAAAATCCCAGATGGCAAGACGGTTGCAGAGTTTCACACCGACTGGCGTGCTGCACTTATAGTATCGCTATTTCGCGGTATTCTCTTTTCTTTCGTTATGCCTACAGTTCTTGTCGTTCTCGTCGGCGGGTTGATAGGGGGAATAGTCAGCGGGGCACTATCCGGTGCTATAGCCGGTGCTGCAACTATCATCGCCATCCGTACTTTCTTCCAAATTTTTGTGGGATGGATCACTATAAGACCGATAGTCTATCGCGTGTATCCCGATGCCGTCGTCGTATATAATAGGCTAACCGGGGAAGCACAGGTGATAATCTCTCGAGAAGAGATTGAATATGTGGCGCTTTCAGACAGCCTAATTACTTCTAGAGTAGTTGGATAGCGGGTTCCTAACCGCAAGACAGCGTAGGGGTGGCTTGAAAGTATCAGTTTGCTATAGTGGGCGTTTGTCGACTAATTAACTCTAGAACGAGGCTTCATTGACTATTCTTCAATTCACCCACCATATATACGGAGAAACTCCTATGTTACAATATCTCGGGATGAGCATAGTTTACTTTTGCTTGTGGATTTGGATTGTAATCTCGTTTTTCGGTTGGGTTGTTAGCGACGGTGTCGCTTCAATTGTATCTGAGAGAGACTCCAACTGGTAGCTATCAAGGATTTTTGCGAGAATGATTGTTCCCTCGAGCATCGCAAGGCGTTCGCCAATGCACCGTCGTGATCCCCCTCCAAACGGGAAGAATTCTCCAGGGGAGAGATCAGATCGTAGATTGTTTGTCCAACGATCAGGACTGAATTGTTTGGGATTCTCAAAGGTGTTTTCGCTTCGGTGAGTTGCCCATTGGTTCAGTACAATCATCGAACCTTCTGGAATGTGGTAGCCATTGAGTTCGACGTCTTGTGTAGGTTCCCGGAAGATAGCATACACTGGCGGATAAAGGCGAAATGTCTCTTGAAGAACTCGATCAATTTGTTTACAATCGGGTGCCTCGGATGCGATACTTGAATCGTCGAATTCATTGACCACATTTCTGGTTCGTTCCTGGATATCAGGGTGAGTTCCAAGTAGATGGGCGGCGAACGTAAGCGTAAGTGCTGTCGTTTCGTGGCCGGCAAGTAGGAGGGTAATGATCTGATCTCTGATCGCTTCTCGATCCCAATAGTCGTCTTCCTCTGCTTTCTTGAGCAGTTGTGTTACGACTGTTGGTTTACGCTCGTTGTTATTCTCGTGCTTCGTGATGATTTGGTCGACGACATCCTCGAGGTCGGCAACAGCTTGCTGGTAGGCTAGGTTCTCTGGTGTCGGGATCTGCTCTGGTACGTAGATGTAGGTCTGGGCAATCCGTTCGAAATGTTTGAGAACACGGGAGAAAGCAGGTTTGAGTCCCCATGATTCGTTACGGGTATCGAGATCGAAGAGAACGTCAGCGATCACGGAGAGAGTAATATCCTTCATTTCCTCTGCGATGTTCAACTTCTGAACGTCATTCCACCTTTCCATCTGCTGTGAGGTATGCTTCTCAATTCGGTCTTTGAACTGCCCCATTTGTTTTGGGTGGAAGATAGGTTCAAGCGCTTGACGTTGAGTACGCCATGTATCTCCTTGTGCGAGCACAATTCCATTCCCAAGTAGTGAGGAGGTGACGAACTTCTGGAACCCTCCCTTCATGTATTTTTGGCTATTGTTGATGAGGATATCTTCAATCGCGTCTGGTTCCGAGAGTAGAATTATTGTTTTATTTGTAGCTTTGAGCTGAATTATGTTTCCATAACTTTTTGTTAGCGATTCGGACCAAGACAGGAGATCATTGGTGAGTAACTGGTGAGTGTTCCCGAGTAGAGGAAAACCATCTGGTCCTGGTGGTAGGTTTTGAGAAGCCCCGTTGAATTTGCTCATGTGATTTTGGTAGAACTGTTCATAAATAAAAGTAATTAATTTGAAAGGAGATCGGTGGAGAATTCTGGGTGGTAGTTAGAGTTAGTGAGCGTGTCATACAATGGTTCCCGACAGATATCATTCTATGACACGCTGTGCGACAGCAGGAAATCGTGCCACTCCAGCACATCGTAAGCGCTGTCTCCAAGCATCCAGATCAATGCTGAGACGGCGATGCGCGTCACAAAGTACGCGCTCGCCGTCGATACACTGATCTGCTTTCGTTGTGTGAACTCTGCAGCAATCCACCCGTTATCGCTTAAGGATTCAGCGCAAACGACAGTTAACCCAGGAAACCACCCAGTTTGAGATTGACGCCTGGGTTGAAAACTCGCTCACGTTATTCGATCTCGGCTATCTTGACTACGATCGGCTAGGACGCATTGAGGACAACGACGGCTGGTTCACTCCCGACTCAACGCCGATGCAAATCCACACATTGTCAAGGAACAACGAACCGTACGTGGGAACTCGATCGATCTGGAGGGCACCCACCAATACCAGCTTCGGGAAGTTCGAAGGCTGTATTGTCGTCTAACGGTTGTTTTCGTTTTTCATCTGATTGGAATCTGATCAGATAGAGAACATCAGATCAACCGTTGAATAATATTTCACTAGAAAATCCAATTATGTTATCTATCATAATGGTAGATGTGTTCGGGTGACCGAACACAAGATAGAGCTATGACGGGAAAACGTTCCAACCAGCAAAGCCAGCAGTCGAAGAGTAGCCGAAGAAGCATCCTGAGAGTCAGTGGTGTCACGCTTGCATCTATCACCGGCGTCGGTATCGCAAGCACGGGCTCAGCCCTGGCCGATGACGGTGTCGACACTGATTTCAACCCTGATGACCGCGATGAAGTCGTCGGGTTCTTCAAGGACATCTACGATCTCTCTGAGGAAGAGCAGAACGAGTACGCCAAAGACCTCTCCAAGGAACAGAAAGAGGCGATCTGTGACGTCTACATGAATGCTGATCTGGAGATCACCACGTACTCCGAACCTGTGGGTCTCCAGCCCACGGACAGCTACACGACCGCAACCGAAACCACTGAAGCTACCGGAAAGGTTGCAGGGCAGAAAGTCTATACTCACAAACAGATTCTTACTTGGGAATACAGTGGAACTGACTACAAAGACCCCTCTCAGGAACTAGAATACTCGCTTCCCGGTCCCTTCGCGACGTTCAAAGAGAAGACGGAGGACGACATCGACGAGAATGCCTCGTCGTTCATCGCAACTCTGTCCGCCGAGTACGCTGCTGATGTCGCCGGCTTCGAACGTGGGGGTGAAGCCACGATCGTCACGGAAGGGAAAGACACGGGTGAACACGAAGTGCTCGAGAAGGACGCCCCTACCAGCTGAGCGTACTGGAATACAGTCTCCCCGTTTCATTTTTTGTTGCATGAAGTCGAGTCGGTTCCTTGATAGCATATATTATCGGCAGTCCATTAAATGGCAAGTTTTTTACATTATATCTGCGTAGCGGGAACATGGCCTTCCAAACGAAGATCCCATACTTGATTGGCGGTCTCGGCACCCTCCAGGAGGTATCCCGATGACCGTGATTCAGACAAGTGAAGTTACGAAACGCTACGGCGGCGAGCCAGCCGTCGTGGACCTCGACCTCACAGTCGAAGACGGCGTCGTGTACGGCTTTCTCGGGCCGAATGGTGCAGGGAAGTCTACGACCATCGACATGCTAATGAACTATACGCGCCCGTCGGCGGGCAGTATTACCGTACTCGGGTTGGACGCTCAAGAGGATGCCAGTGAGATTCACGCCCGAACTGGTATCTTACCCGACCAATTTGGCGTCTACAGTACCCTCACCGGCCGCGAGCACGTTAGATACGTCCTCGACGCGAACGACGCAATTGGAAACCCTGCAGCGGTCCTCGACCGCGTCGGTCTCGGAGATGCGATCGACCAACGTGCCGGCGGCTACTCGAAGGGAATGCAGCAACGTTTGGGACTCGCGATGGCGATTGCCGGCGAGCCGGAACTTCTCATCCTTGACGAACCGTTCTCCGGCCTTGACCCGTACGGCGTCCGTCTCGTGAGAGACGTCGTTGAGGCCGAACGTGACCGGGGCGCGACCGTCTTCTTCTCCAGCCACGTTCTCGACCAAGTCGAACGAGTCTGTGACCAAGTTGGATTGCTCGCCAACGGCTACCTGATTGCCGAAGGAACGCCGACGGAACTCCGCGACGTAGCGGGCGTACAAACTCGCCTCTGTATCGAAACGGCCGACGAGGACTTGGCGGTGGAAGATATCCGTAATTTCGACAGCGTTGAGAACGCCACCTACGACGCCGGCGAGATCGTGGTTACATGTCCACGGACCGCCTGTTACCAAGTGCTACGGAGGCTGGAAGGAGCTGGGGTGAGCATTCGATCGTTCGATGTCGAGCAAGGAACAATCGAGGACGCTTTCGTCGAGTTGGCTGACGCTCGAGCGGATTAATCGATGCTTCGAGTACGGTAGAAAGCGAGGGCGACGGTGGACGGGATGAGCACCCAGAGGATTAACTCGACAAGGGCGACAGATGGATGAAGGTACCAGACGGGCACGTCGGAACTGTAGTGTAACCGTACGACTACCTCATTCGAGAACTGGTTTGGCTGAAGGTTACTGATGACGCCGGTGGCGGGGGCTGAGGAATTTGGAACGCCGATGATCGCATTCATCACGACGTTCGAAAGTTGTAGCGGTGGGAACCAGCGAATGACCAAGTAGAATGGATTACTTGGTGGAGTAAACCCGGAGACGTTCGTGCCCGAGACTACCCCATAGATTATGTTCGAGATTTGGAGCCACATGATGTGAACGGCGGCGAAGACGAGAACTGCGAATCCGGCGACCGCTTGGCTCCGCAGAATAGTCGACAACGAGACGCCAATCCCAGCAATCACGACGACGAACAGAACGGTGTACGAGAGGAAGACAGCAAGCATGCTAAGGGGAACAATACCATGTTGTGGAACGGCGACGAGGCAGGTGAGGACGATCGCAAGGACGATCGGAACAGCGAATGCGGCTGCGCGACCAAGGGTGAAGCCAACGAGGGTTTCCGTGCGTGAAACTGCAGTTCCGGCAGTGAAGCGAATCGCACCCGTGTCCCGCTCGTGAATTACGGACCGGAACGTCCCGAAGAGTACACCAATCCCACCGATGAACCTGAGCGGTTGCTGAAGGGCGGCTAGCGGGACGCGTGAGCCAAGTGCTTGCTGGATGTACGAGGCTGGTGAGAGACTGAGGATGGCAGCGACGAACACAAGCCCGCCAACCGCCCAGACGAGCGGAGTACGAGCAAGCTGGTGGAATTCACGGCGGGCGAGCGGCTGCCACGAGCCAGGCAGTGAATCAATGATGCTACCTCGTCCGGGTAACCAGTCGAATTGTCGCTCGCTGAGCGGAGGCAGCGAAGGCACGACATCGATGAGTTGGCGGAGTATCTCGGGTTGACTACGCGGGGCGAGGTCGCTGCGCTGGAATATCGTGATGCCGGTGATAAGTGCGAGCGCCGGCCACGCCATCAGAAACCCCCACGCCCACCACGCGGAAATCGGTGTGGGTGTTGGGGCGAGCTCGCCGGTTTGACGCATCGCGTCGGCAACCTGTGTGACGGCACTGTCGGGGCCGATGGGCACGCCGAATAGCCAGTTCACGAGGATCTGAAAGGCGCTTACGGGCGAGAGCCAGCCTGCTACCGCGAATGCATCCGGGTACGCGAGTTCGGTTCCGGGAGTGGTGCCAGTCGTGAGTTGCCACACGACTGGGAGAGTGACGTCGTTCCAGAGTGTGAAGCCGATGGTCGCGATACTCCCAAGGATGATAGCATGAGTCGTTGACGAACTGGCGGCCGAGATACCGACGATCAATCCTGTCCAAGCGAACACGTACGCTGCCGAGAGCGTGAGAAATCCGAGGAACAACAGCGGGGAGAATTTGCCGTACTGGAGGGTGTCGTATCCGACGACGAGCATGGTGGCGGCCAGGATTGGAACGAAAAGTGCGGTGGCGCGTCCGAGGACCATTCCTAGAACGAGGCCGGGACGGGTTGTTTTGGTCCCAAGAAGTATTCGAGCGGTCCCGGATTCGCGTTCTCGAGTGATAGACCGGAAACTGATGACGGCAGCAGCGAATGGGACAATTATCACGGTCGTGGGCTGTGCATGTATCAGCGAAATCGCGTTGCCGATGATTCGAGTGGCTTCTGGGTCCGGTTTGGCTGATGCTCGACTGAGGACGATGAAACACAGGGCGACAATCCACGGAATCTTCCCGCGAAGATACCGTCGGCATTCAGTTCGTGCAATTGTGGTGGAGGGCATGCTTGAGTATTTAACTCGAATATGTCTAATTGGACTTGACTAATCTGTGCCGCTCATGCGGAGAGTCAGTCATTTTTATCTGGCAGTTGCTTTTTGTAGCGGAGATCTATGTAGAGACTAAGAAAGTCCATCACCTGCCTTGGGCGTGTCTCAAAGGGGACTCTGGCCATATATTCATGTGCAGTCTATGGGTACAAAAAGTTTATGTGTTCGATATTCTGACAGGTTGGGGTTCTGTGGTTACTCTCGGATTCATCCGTCTTTAGTTAGGAGACAGATCGCGTGACAGCGGTGGCTTATCGAGGTTACTTTTCGAGAGGAGTGAGGAGGCAACGGCTGTGCACACCAAGACCTCCTCATCTCGGATTATGCGTCGGCTCACTACACTGTTTCCCTCTGAGTTCCTCGAAGAGCACGCCGAGGAACTCGGCGTGGTCGAACGTGACCGCAAACTCCAGATCCCTGCCTTCGTCTGGTCGTTCGTGTTCGGCTTCGCCGCAGGCGAAAGCCGAACACTCGCTGGCTTCAGACGAAGCTACAACGCTACCGCTGACGAGCCGATCTCTCCAGGCGGTTTCTATAACCGGTTAACGCCCTCGCTTGCGGAGTATCTCCGCGACCTCGTCGAGGTCGCGCTCGACGAGGTCGCTGTCCCGGATACAGTCGATGCAGATTTTGACCGATTCCGTGATGTGATGGTCGCTGACGGGACAATCCTGCGGTTACATCGGTTTCTCGCTGATGAGTACGAACCACGGAAAGGGGAGCAGGGTGGAGCGCGGCTCCACCTGCTCCACAATGTCACCGACCAGACGATCGACCGGTTCAGCGTCACTGATGAAAAAGCACACGACAGCACGGAGTTTGACACGGGTCCGTGGCTCAAAGACCGGTTGGTACTGTTCGATCAAGCGTACTTCAAGTACCGCCGTTTCGCACTGATCGACGAGAATGACGGCTACTTCGTGAGTCGGCTCAAATCAAACGTAAACCCGGTGATAACCGGAGAATTACGGGAATGGCGTGGCGACGCCATTCCCTTGGAGGGTGAGAAGATCCACGACGTGGTTGATGACCTCTATCGGCAGTATATCGATGTTGAGGTCGAAGCAGAATTCCAGCGCAGAGAGTATGCAGGGACGCAGTCGTGGGACACGAAGACGTTCCGCGTCGTCGGCGTCCGCAACAAGGACGCCGACGACTACCATCTGTATATCACGAATCTCCCGCGAGAAGAGTTCTTACCGGCAGACCTAGCGACGATCTACCGCTGCAGATGGGAAGTTGAGTTGTTGTTCCGCGAACTCAAGACGCAGTACTCGTTGGACGAGTTTTCCACGAGCAAGAAGCACGTCGTTGAGATACTGCTGTATGCGGCGTTGCTGTCACTGCTGGTTAGCCGTGATCTGTTGGATCTGGTCACTGAGCAGGCAGACGATGAGCTCGTGTTCCCACCAGAACGCTGGGCGGCGACCTTCCGGTCGCACGCCCAGCTCATTCTCCACGAACTCGGTGAACACCTTGGCTACTCTCCGCCACCGTTGCTGGAACGGTTGATCGACGACGCTCAGAAGATACACCAACAACGACCGATACTCCAAGAGAGGCTCGCTACCGCTACACAACCGAGGACTGAGGCCTAACTAAAGACCAATGCTCTCGGATTATGGTGATTCGACGATAGCCAGTATTTCAGAAGCTCGGTAGACCTTCCCGCGTTGTTTCCCCGTGATTTCGTCAATAATCCCATCTTCGGATAACATATCGATGGCGTTGTAGACTGATTTCATCGATCGACCAGTCGCTTCCTGAGCGCGAACTGCCTGCAGATACGGTTCCGCAAAGAGATGGGTTACGACGTCGCGAATAGCTGGATACCCCTCGTACTGCTCCAGATACGTAGCCGAAACTCTAGAAAAAACGCTTACCACTAATCCTGAAGAAGTGGCGTTGCCGTATCCACGCAATTTGATTTACTCAACGCTCCCCGTGTCCGACGACGGTGAGGCGCGCTACGGGTGGAAGATTGGCACCTCAATGGCTGCCCCACAGGTGACTTGGCTCGTAGCACTTGTGAGAGAGATAGCCCCCAATGCAAACGCTAAACAGGTCCGATCATTAAAACGCGGGCGATCTGCGGTCTCTTGCCGCCGACAAGGGCTACGACAAGCAGTCACTCCGCAAAGCCCTCCGTGAACTCGACATCAGACCCCTGATCAAACATCGTATCTTCGCCCCGTACGATCACGCGCACAACGCCAGAATTGACGATACCCGATACAATCAGCGCTCTATGGCCGAAACTGTGAACTCGGCTGTCAAGCGCTCGCTCGGCTTCGCCGTGCGAGCGCGGTCTTGGTTCCGTGAGTTCCGAGAAATCGCTCTAATGTGTGTCGTCTATAACATCAAGCGAGCCGTGAAACAGTGAATTCCACCGCCGTATGGCGATTCAACACGGCCCATCAAAGAGACTATCTCTATGCTGTTTTTTGATCTCTTGCATCTCGAATGCTATTATGAAGTTGTGATCGAGACGGCAGATGTGCAAGGATAATTGATTCTTTATTTGTCTCAATCACGATGGTCTGAGTATCATACTTAGAATCTACATATCGCTCCTCGACAGAAATAGAGCGAATCTTGTCGAGATCGATTCTCCATTGGGCTCGCTTGAGTACTCGATCGTAACCAACCAGCTCATCCTCATAAAGTCGATAAGACATCCAGCGATACGACAGAAGATATTCTCCCACTTTCAATGGATAGAAAGTAACGCCAATAGAGACCGTTATGAGAACAATAAACGGAATGACCACGTTCGCACCTCCTCCAAGTGCGAGGACCGTAGCAAAGAAAATGAATATCCAATAAGGGATGAGAAGATCGCTAACAGCAGCAAACAATAGTGCTGACACAATCGTCGATCGCTGATTAGTATGAACCTCATCAAGCGGGACTCCACATGGACCTGATATCCAATCAGGATCAGAATACGTTGGCGAAAGTCCAAGCCCCTCCTGTACAATATTATCTCCCCAATGGAGTTGCTCAGGCCTGTATCGAAGTAATTCATAGCCAACCTTGAGACCAAAGAGCCCCCACGCTAATGCTTCAGGATCCGCTACTTCTGCTCTCGAGAGAAAGACGAGAAATCCGATGATTACGAAATATTCGATCGCTTGTCTGTTTAACATTCCGGCAGAACACTCCTCATATTGATTTTTGCCAAAGAAGACGTCTCTCACCTCTACCAGATGCCGATAAGAGACAATAGTTGCAAAAACGAGAAGTGGTCCAACTGTACCAATTTGCAAAGTATATGCATTCTCAAGTATCGAAAACTGCGATTCAATAACTATTAGCAGTCCAATCATCCCCCATCCAAGCCCAAGCATCAGATATGGCAATAGATTCGGAAGATTACGGGGGTAAAGGGGAGGAAACCCATCTGTAAGCCTTATGCCGCCTCGTTTGTTGGTATACCCCTCAAATCGGATCGTAAGTTGGCCTCTAAATTGGAATTCGAATACTTTCTTTGAAAAGAGGCTCTTTACTAGGGAAAACACAAGAACGAGCCCGATTTCTACCCAATAAAAAGTGCCCAGTTCTACTGATGTCCAATCAAAATAAACGATACCAACGACAGGAAGAAGATTAGCTATACAAAATATAAGATAGACAGAGACCAGCCTCTTGTGGTCAAATAAGTATTTATCTATACTCATATTTATAGAACTATATCCAAAAATATAAAAAGTGTCGATTGGCTCTAACTTAGCATAGATCCACTATGCTGCATGCTGTTTTTGCGTTGTCAGATGTATTGACATAGTTGAAGACGATATCTAGGAATGCAGCACACGTTACAGTTCCGACCGGGCCAGCAATCAACGAACTTGCCCCACAGAGAGCGGTTGCAGCTAAGCTAGTGCCGATATCCCATGCTATTCGCGCAACTGCTGCACAAGCTGCACAACTCTCGACAGAATCATTCAGATCAACTAATTGCGTAGTTGGATAGCGATTTGCCGTCAGACCGATTTCGTAGCAGTCTCATGAATGGTCTCTCAATAGTGAACCAAGTGTGTCGCTGGGGATTGGCGGATCGCCGGAATCGATAGATTCCGCGATCCGCACCGAGAACAGTACGTATCTCCGCCAGCAACTCGTCGTCCAAAAGCTTGAGAACCGTCTTCTCCGTCGCCAACTCACTGCAAAGCAACAGCAGATAGAGGAACTTGAGACTCGCCTCAAGCGGTACGAAAACCCAAACACACCACCCAGTAAGCAGGGTGGCGCGGCTGGATCACCTGGTAACGATGACAGCGACGAGGAAGAGAACGAAGACCAAGGGGACGACGCTGGCGGCGACGCTGACGCCGCCAGCGACTCCTCTCCAGGACGTGACGAAGGTCACGAGGGAGCAACTCGGCCACCTCCGGAACCAGAGGAGACTATTCAAGTCGATCAGGGATATTGCCCAGACTGTGAGCAGACACTCTCTAACCCGGACAGCTACGTCTCACGGACGATTATCGATATACCACTCCCCATTCCAACCACTGTCACCGAGTACGAACTCGGCAAACACCACTGTTCCTGTGGAAACGAGGTCGTTGCTGAACATCCTGACTGCCCGGAAACCGGGCGGTTTGGGCCAAATATCATGGCCCAAACCGCCCTTGGAAGGTTCCATCAGCGACTTCCAAACCGCAAGCAAGCGGAGCTGTTTGAGTGGGAACTCGATACCCCCATCTCTCACCGGACGATCTACAACCTGACCAAGCGGGTCGCAGACCGGCTGCGACCCGCGTATGAAGACGTCAAAGCCCGTATCCGGGAGAGTGACGTCGTCTACTGCGATGAAACGGGCTTTCCTGTTGACGGAGAGCAACACTGGGTATGGACGTTCGTGACTGACGAGGAAGTGCTGTTCTGGGTTGACGAGAGTCGAGGAAGCCAGGTGTTAGAAGACGTCCTCGGCGAGGAATTCGCCGAGGACTCGACGCTCAGCTGTGACGGCTGGTCGGCGTACCGGAGTTATCACACGAAACTCCAGCGGTGCTGGGCGCATCTGTTGCGGGAGGCGGCGTACGTTGCTGAACGGCACGAGGAAGCAGAGTGGCTCTCTAGGCAGTTGCACGATCTCCACGATGACTTAACGGCGTTCGACGAGGAGGACCCATCCGCCTCCGCCCGCGAGCAGATGCGGGCGGAGGCGTCGTTACACTTGGAAGGGCTGATCAGGGAGGAGTATGAGTCACAGGAGGTTCAGAAGCTGATCGAGAAGATCAGGAACGGGTCAGGCCACTGGCTGACGTTCGTTACAGAGCCAGACGTCGATTCGACGAATAATCGCGCAGAGCGCGCTCTGCGCGAGCAAGTGGTGCTGCGAAAGATGTTCCGGACCCTCCGCTCAGCCGAAGGGGTCCAGATTCATGAGACGATCACGACCATGTTGGCCACGTGGAAACGGCGAGGACTTGACCCGCCTGAACAGCTCCAGTCTATCCTTGGCGGGAAAGAACCCAGATCGGGATGAGAGGCATCACTGATCGGTAGATTCTGGTCACGCTATCCAACTACCATTATACTGCTTTCTGATTGAATTTTGCTCGTTCGATCAGTTCATTAGAGAGAGACGGTCATTTCGGCGTCTGAACACTGCTATGGTCTGTTTCCACAATGTACCAAGGATGACCGCCAGCGTACCGAGTGTGAGGGCCGACCCAGCTCCAATAAGAAGCCCGTAGCCGAACTTTTCTAACTGCGACGGGGGCTGACCTGTATAGGCAATCCCAATAACGGACACAGCCCCGAATAGCAGACCGAATGGAATCGCATATGAATATAATACGCTATACCCCCAAGCGGTCGGTAATGCTGCCACGACGATAATTATAGCACTGAGGCTCCACAGACCATATACGGCCAATATATCGAGTACTGAGCCACTCCCATCTATGAGTTGCGCGTATCGAACGAATCCGGCCCCAAACATCGTACTTCCGAGGATAACACCCAGAAGTTTCCGGATGGGGAGAGCTTCGTGACGGGTGAGCCGATCAGGGAGCATGGGGTATTGTTGTACCCGGTCTTAAAAGAAGTTTGCCTGTACTGAATGATAGGTGAGTCCTCTCTATTGAACGTTCAGAGTGCCTTTTCGAGGTTGTGAATGAGACAGCCGACAACGAGTTCACGGAACTGCTTCCACCAGCGTCGTGATCGGATGAATGCGCCATATTTCCGTTTCAGGCGAGGCGCCATATTTCCGTTTCAGGCGAGAGTTCACAGTCTCATTCTGACTCCGTTGGCCGTAGAGGTCGTCGTCCAACCGAGCGTTCCATGCCTTGTGGAGTGACGAAAATTCTCGGTGCTTGATTAGGGACGAATGCCATCTTCACGAGCTAACGCGCGAATCTGCTGGTCGTTGTATCCCTTATCGCCGAGGAGCACCGCTACTTCACCAGCATTTCGTTTAATGAGCGATGGCGCGATCTTTGATAGTGTCTAGGGAAATGTTTTACCTATAGAGACACTGGTATTGGTAATGGATCGGCTCGACGACATCACGCTCGAAGAACTCTATGATCTAAAGGACCAGATCGACAAAGGGAAGCCGCGAGAACGTGTTCTCGCGGCGATTGGGCGTAAGCAGGGCGATCAACTGGAGACACTAGCTGATCGCCACGGTGTTGTCGAGAAAACGATTCGCAACTGGCTCGATCGGTTCGAGGAAGAACCGATCGAGCAGGCACCGTACGACGCTCCTCGACCAGGAGGTCCAGCAAAAATCGAGGGCGAAGACCGTGAGCAACTGTTCGAACAACTGCAACAGCCGCCGACCGAACTCGGCTACGACCAGCAAGCGTGGTCAGCGAAACTGTTGCTTCATCACGCCAAAGAGGAATACGGCGTCGAATACCACGAAACCTACGCGTACGACTTGCTGAAAGAGGCCGGGCTGTCCTTGCGGACAGCACGGCCTCAACATCATGAAGCCGACCCTGAAGAGAAAGCCGAGTTCCAAGAAACAGTCGAAAAAAACGACCCGAACTAACCGACAAAACCGTCGTTGTTGTCGATCAGTTCACCAAACACGTCGGAACTGTCCAACGACGTGGCTTCTACCCGATTGGCTCAAATCCGACAATAGAGGTTGCAACGTCGTGGGATTCAGTGACCGTGCTGGGCGCTGTCACCGACGACGGTGACAGCTTCTTCTGCTGGACAGAAGAGAATCTCACACGGAACCATGGGATTCGGCTGTTAGAGGCGTTAACCGAGCGGTTCGGTGAGGAGTTAGTGGTGTTTCTGGATCGAGCGGGCTACTTCTATGCGAGGGATCTCTGGGAGCACGTGAGTGGTGAGCGCGAGACCGAAACTGTCGGAGACAGTTCGGTCTCGTGCGTGCGCGGAGACGATCTCGAAGTCTGGTACTTCCCGTCAAAACTCCCCGAATTGAACGCCGTCGAAGGGTGTTGGGACCAGCTGCAAGAGTGGTTCAAGTATCGACTCGTCCCTGATCTCTCGTCGCTGAAAGACTACATCTCACGAGGTGTAAAAACAATCAGCGAACCCAGCATTTGGCCGTATCTTACCGGTAAAGATTCGAACTAATCACTATGAGTCGTGTTTTCTGGTCGTCGTCACGTGGAGATCAAGGATGGCATTCGCTCTGGTATCCACGAGAAGTGAGTTCAACACAGGTCGTTCGAACTGCTTGGTATCTGTCAGGACTGGCATGGCCGACTCAGAGTGTGTGTCTCTCAGTCGTTGGTTTCGTTCGCGCTTCGATAGGCCTGACACCCACCGTCGTTCTCTGCGATAACGTGGCAGTCCTCTTCAACTTCGATAGCGAACGGCGGGGATTCGATGCCCTCACTGCGGAGACTACCATATCTAATGACAGTTATGACGCAATCGGGGACAGTATCGAACGGTGCCGCCAGCGGTTGGTTCAGCCACTCTTCATTATCTACTCGGGCACTTACGGTGTACTCCCCTTCAACAAACTCCCACGGGCACTCAAGTACAAGTCCGGAAATATGCGGCAATGAGGTCTCATTGACGCTGTGCGAGGACCGGTGAACGATGTTTCCGTCTCGTTCAACACGAACGCTAAACTTATGACTGTTCTCAGTATCGTAATTTTCGATAGCAAGCAGCCCCAGTTTTGTTGAAGTGTCTGGTGGCAAAAGTCGGTCAAGACATCCACTCATCGCAGATGTGCCGACGGTAGCAACAGTTCCAAGGAGGGCACGACGGTTCACATCAATTTTCATTTACTAGTTCGATAAATACCTTCTGCCACACTGGGCGACATGACCGACTTGCGCCCTATATTCAGCAGCGCCTGGAACTCTTATCTGACCGCTGCCAGAACGAGCATGCTGCATACAGGTGGGCGATGTATCGCAATAGAGTATGACCCATACGTCAACTGGCAAAAATAGCGTGCAACATCCAGAGGATCTAGTCAGTAGACCGTTCACATCTACTTCACTTAATTCTCACTGAGTCGTGTACTCGCCAGGTATGCGGACTGATTATAGCCGACAGTCAGTGAATAAGCCCCTAGTCCTTGCAACGAATGTTGAACGACCAGTCAGCAGATCTGTCAGTTACGACTGTGCCGGTTTTTCGAGACAAAACGAACGAACTGCATCGGCCACCTGTTGCGGTGCCGAATCGGTCGCCACGTGTCCGACCCCATCAAACTCGACGAGACGACTCTGTGGTACACGGTCGGCAAGCGTCTGGACGGCCGCACGCAGATGCTCGGGGCCGTGTTCACCGGTCAAAAGCAGCGTTGGACAGTCGATATCTGGCTCACTGGGGAGTTCGTACGACTCGACGGCTTCGCTCTCCCGAACGACCGTCTCAACGAGTTCAAACTGAACCTCCTCGGGCCAGATTGGGAGTTGTTCAGGGGTAGCGATGCCCCCCGCATCACGGAAGAATAGCCTCATTGCTTCTCTACGTTCACCTGCGTCCAGTCGCTGTTTCATCCGAGCAGCCAAGTCGTCACCACGATGTTCACCGACCAGCATGGCTGGTTCGTAGAGAACAAGACTGTCGAGGTCCATCTCTGTCGCGGCCGCAAGTGCAACGAGGCCGCCGTAGGAGTGACCGAATACGGCTATATCGTCTTCAATCGAATCGACTATGGCCCTAAGGTCCGCTACCTCGTGTGCAAGGCTGTGAGCGTCTGCGTCATCGCTGTGGCCTCGGCCCCGTCGGTCCGGTACGACGAGCGTGAAATCGTCCGTGAGATGCGGTACCACGCTGTCCCAAGCATGGTGGTCTCCGGAGGAGCCGTGCAGGAGCACGAGCGGCGGTCCGTCTCCGTGTTGCTCGAAGGCGATACTGGTTCCATCGGTTGAGGTAACTGTCTGCATCATGTACCTGTCGACGACAGACCCAGAAACATCTCTCTCTCAGTCATTCGGCCATTTAAGTGTATGTTCGTTTGGAACGGGTTATGCTGGGAGTGGCGGCCACGTCGTCGCCACTGTCTCCTCGATGAGTTGGGTCTGGGCACGGCGTAACCGCTCGGACACCGATGACGCGGAGATGTCCAGCTGTGTGGCAACGTCTTCCAGCGAGGCGTTTCGTGGAATGTCAAAATAGCCTAATTCGTAGGCCGTCCGGAGAGCTTCCCGCTGGCGGTCGGTCAGCCCATCTCCAGGGGGCTCAGCGTCGCCCTCTTTCGTGAGTCGGTGCAGGCGGAAGCCACCGTTCTGCTGCCAGAATTCTCGGAACTCGTGGAACGCTTCACGGTGGGCAAACCAGCCGGACTGGCGCCACCCCGTCGGCAGCACCTCGATACGCTCAATGATGGCGTCTGTCATTGCAAGTGCCTCCAGTCCAGACAAGTCGTCGATATGTGGGCCGAGATGTTCTTCTAGCGTTCGTCCAGGAAGAATCTGGTAGCGGCGGGTCTCGCCTGCCTTACCGAGGACGGTATACTCTCCGACGACAGGGAGATCATCGAATGTCTCCTTGATCGTCATTCGGTTACCGTCGGTCACCGAGAGGACAAACAACGGGAGTTCGTCGTGGTTGAACTGGAGCGAGAGTACCAGTGTCGCGTCTGGAAGCGTCCGAGCAACGGGAACGAATGGGAGGTATTCACAGTTGATATCGAACTCAGCGACGAGTGGCATAGCTGTACGATACCCGAAAACAGTCAAAGGTATATCTATTTCCGCCCTCCAAGCCATCTCGGTATAGTAGACCAGAGTCAATCAAGGAAACAGTCTACTCTGTACTGACTAATCACTACGCCAACCCACTGAGAGTGACACCGTGCTGCATATGCGCTGTGTATTCATCACGACTTTTTGAAGAGATACACTGATTGGTAGGAATCCCAACGGTCAATAAGTACGACCTACGTATCGGTCGGTTCACCAGAGAAGTTGGTGTAATCAACACCGTGGGAAGGGTTCTATGACGCTCTCTCCAGTACAAGTTCACAGAGCCTGTCTCCGCAAACCGATATACCAACCTATGATCTGATGTAGTCGACGATTGTTCTCAGTGCGGTTACATCGTCGCTATTGTGTTGTTTGAGTCGATCCCAGTCTGGTTCTTCGCCATCGAGGAGGTATCGCGTGTACTGGCTCCCGACCTCAAATCCATCGACGGTCGGGTCTTGATATTCAAACTCGAGCGCACTCGCTACGACATCCAATTTGTGCCGATTAAAGGGTCCGAAGAGTTCCTGTTGTGCAGTTATCCCGAGATCGTGTGCGCGCTCCAGATGGTTGATTCCCTCAGTGATGCCGTGTTCTTCGAATCTTTGTCTTAGACACTGTTCGTCGAAGTGGTTCCCTCCGTAGTAGATAATCGGCTCGGAACCATGATGATCAAGGTACTCAGATAGCTCCTGAAGAAGTGCTGACTCGTCGTCGGGATCAAAGAATTGGTCGTGTCCCAAACTCGTCTAGAGTCGTAACTGACTCCTGTGGAAACAGGGTCACCTCTGGTATCCACCCCGAAGTGACCCATGCACGCCACAATCGACGCGCAAGTCACGGTTAGTATCGACTTAGACAAAACGCTACCGCTTGCCACTCTCGCTGAATCTTTTACAGAGCTTCACCTCGAGGCGACGATCCTCGAGGAGCTTGTCAAAAGCCTCGACGAGCGCCTCGTCGAGGCGTACTGTGGGGAGAAGCACGCGCGCGGAAACGGCGATCGCCGTTTCCAGCGCGCCGGAACCTCAACACGAACAGCTGTGACAACCGCAGGAGAGCACGAATTCACCCTTCATCACGTCAAAGATACCGCTGCCACCGGTGACAATCCTACCTACTTCCGCCCTCTCGAAGATCTCATCAAATTCGATGGGCAGCGCATCTATCAAGAGGATATTTCACTCCAGAGTACCGAACTCGCTACGTCGCTCAGCTTTCGTGATGCCGTCGCCCACGGCGACGGCTTCACTCCGATGCCTTCGAGAACGACGATCAACCGCCGAGTCCGTGAGTACGGCAGCAAACTCGGTGACTTCGTTCGTGATCGGCTTCCTGGGACGAATGCAGACACTGTCGTTCCTGACGGAACGAAGTGTCATAGCCAGGACGATCACTGCACGTACCACGACGTCAACGTCACTCTCGGACAGATCACCGAAGACAACGCGGAAACCACGCTCTTAGACGTCAATGTTAACGAGCCGTGGGACGATACAGCAGAAGATCTCGAAGAGAACGAGGCGATCACTGACGACGCGACGGTCGTCAGTGACGCCGAGGAATCCCTCGTCGACGCCTTCGAGACCAGCTATCGATCTCATCAGCTCGATCTCGTTCATGTCGGTCGAACGCTTGGATACAAGCTGTGGAAGGACGGTACCTTTTCGCTCGAAACGCGGAAAGCGATCGCCTCAGACGTCACAAACGACTTGTTCCATCTGAAAAACTCGGTTGCGCTCCATGCACCGAGGAATGAGCGTTTGGCGATCCGCGAGCGGATCGCCCAAACGCTCGAGAACCTCACGAAGGAGGCGTGGCGCTTAGAGCAACAGGACTCTCCAAAAGCAGCGGCGTACCTCCGAAAATGGGCAGAAGCAACCGTCACGTTCGCCGAACTCGCACTCGAGGGACAAGAGGTTCTGTGGACGTCGAACGTGGTCGAACGAGCCATGGGCGAAATCTCGAAGCGGTGTAAAAACCAGTGGATGAGATGGACAGAGTCCGGCTTAGAATCGCTCCTCTGGCTCAATCTCGTGAGATATGCCGAGTCCGAGCAGTTCGCGGCGTTCGCCGACGAACTGCTCGAGCGTTCAGCCAAAACAGCCATCACATTGGAGGTGTCAGTTGACGCTACCAGAGGCGAACTCTAGACGAGTTTGTGACGGGACCAAGAAATCGATCCTCGAGAGAAACTCGGACGAGCGACGTTGGGCCAGGTCAATCGGCAGGCACAGCGGTTGTCAGAAGATGTCAACGGTGGATACACGCGAGCAGTCATCGCGAAGCGGATTGCCAGTCGGGTGCTCGAGGGCGCGGATATGTTCGAGGCAGTGATGGATACGAAAGAAGAGATGCAACACGAGGCAGGGACGATCGTGCCGATTGGGGCCCTCGAGGAAATCAAGCGAGGCGAGGTCACTGTGGAAGGTCGTGTGCTTGAACTGTGGGAGCCCTCGAGTCCGAGTATCCAGCAGGTTGGGTTGCTCGAGGACGAAACTGGCCGAACAAAGTTCACGATCTGGAAAGCGAGTCGGCAGACGATGGTGCAGGAGGGTGAGCGAGTGCGGTTCAGGGCGGCGGCCAAGAACTGGTACAATGGGCGGTGTTCGATCGCGCTGACTCACTGGTCGGAAATCGTCTTCCCAGAGCGCGGCCACTGGTGGGAGTAGCCGAACGAACTCTCTTTTTTGCTGGTGCCCGATCACCCACTACCCACCTCCCCTCCCACCTCCACGTTCCGGGCAGCTCACGACCTACGGCCGTTTCACTGCCGGGCTTTCGCAACTATGCCTAAAACCACATTAGCTGGGTTTGTTGAACCCCTCAGAAGATGATAAGTACTGACTGCTGCATAGAGAGGATGTATCTTGCAGCGGAGTAGCCAGAGTGAGACGGCTGAATCGCTAAGTACAGCGAGACAACTAAACGCCTCTTCCCTTCACTGTACACGTCAGAGACCCAGCAAGCGAGCGCCTCGAATCATTGCTGAGCGTAAGACTATATGCAGTGAGCAACTGAACCAACTTAATGACAGAAGACTCTCTTGACGGCCTGGAATTGTGCGTGGGTTTTGATTTTCTTTTTCATCCGGGTCAGAAGAACGGACTGCAGGAGAGTTCATCGACACGATCCACGATGAGGACATCCTCTACTACTACATCCAAGACGCCTACGAGAAAACAAAATCAGGAATAGAAATCGACGCGGACGGGAAGGAAGAGAAAATCAAAACCCACGCACAAGTCGAAGTCTTCCAATCCACGATACAGTACGTCGAAGCCTTCGGGATCTACCTACTCTCCTATATCAAAGGCAAAGAAAACCTCGTCGACCATCTTGTTGAAATCCGGCCCAAACACCTTCGGCGCTTCTTCGAAAGCCTCCAGGATGGAGAAGTGTATGAATACCTGAAAAACCAGGGGATCGACGAAGACTATGAAGACGTCTTGGAGTCACTGTTTGGCTACGCCTTCATCGACGAAGTTGGAGAAGAGATTTCTGAAGAAGAGTTGCGAGAGGCAATCGACCAGTCCATCGAAGTCTTAGACGCCAATATTCGACGTATAGGCGAGTTCTATCTGTACTTCCATGACATCTATAATGCGGTTAAACACGGGAACAGGGCGTTACCCCAATTGAAGAACGGATTCAAGATATCCAGTGAAGACGAGGAAGGCACGGAACTCGAAGTTGACCTGAACTTCGTACTGTTCTTATGCAGAACCCAGGACTGGAAGCCATTCCTCGCTGGTGTACCTATCGACTACCTCATTGACCACTCGCTGAAAATCGCTGAGAAGACGCACCGCGTGTTTAGTTATCTCAAGAAGATTTCCAGGGCAGAAACCTCTGGAGAGGAAATCAACCTCTCCTTCTTCCGGTTCAAGGAAGTCGATGATGAGGATGAACAGGAGTGGATTACAGCCACAAGCAAGAGCGGAGTCATCATCCTCCCCAAAATCGAGGAACTGGAAGAACTACAGCAGCCACAAGAAGTGAAATTTCCGGCCAGGATCGAACTCGATCATCGCACCCTCTACATCAAGACCCAGTACGATGAGGAAACCTCGGAAGAGTATCCTCTGGAGGTTACAACGCTACAACGCGGAGTCGTCGGTCTTACCCCGCAACCATTACTCGGTGCCAACTTCAACTTCGTCGTTGACGAACTCGACATCGACCAGTACTTCGAATACCTCAATCTTCAGGAGTTAGAGCTGGACGGCGAAGGAATTGACCGAATTATCATTGTCGACGAACAGGCGGATCAAGAGATCGACACCGGGACTCCGGAGAACTTCGAAATCCCTGAGGAATTAGACTACTTTCTGGAGTGGGAGGAGTTGGAACAGCTGTATTGGCTGCAACAGATCAGCGGCCATCGAATCCCGATTCCTCTGAACGTTGCGAAGGAACAAGGAGACATAATCAACGAGTGCATCGAATCAGACCTGGAACAAGACGATGCCGTAGCCGCTGTAGAGGAGCTGGAAACGGTTGGCGAAAAGAATCACTGGACTACTGTCCACGTCGACTTAGTCGCCTTAGACGGCCGCACACTCCAGTCTGAACCTGTCTGCCAGATACCGGGCGAACTAATTCCGAATATTGAGTTTTACGAGGATGAGCACACAGAACAGTTCGAAGAGGAATGGGGTGATCCAGGAAAGGACCTCCAAATGGTGGCCAGAGGATACGAAGGAGGATACGAGGACTTAGTCGAGGCTCTCAGCGATGACCCCTCCAAGGTGGAAGAGATCCTTGGGCAACTGGATCCCGGAGCGGATAGCCCTACGCCACCGAAACTGGTGTTACACTACGAAATCGGGGAACCGGGATTCTGGTTTACAGAACATATGTTGCGACTCCAATTCCTGACAAACCAAATTCGAATCAACGTCAAGCAAAGCTGTCCTCTCTGCGGCAATACGATAGCGACAGATCTCCGGACTCATCTCGTTGATGACTGCAATCCCTCAATCTAAATCCGCTTTCTCAATACTAGTCAGTACGCGGTGTCGTTCGTGTCTCGTTACCGGAGACAATCAAAACTCTCTCAAGCAGTTGAATGACACCGAGCAGAAACTCTAGAACTCGCTAAATCGTACTCACAGCGGATGAAGCTGTTCGGTTGGATCACGCTCTCACACAACAGATCAATCTCGAATACACGATACGCGCTGTCTATTCAGCAAGACTCCTAAAATACATCACAGATCAAGGATTTCAACAGAGCGCATCAGTCACAATTCCGTAAATTTACTTGACGACCTCCCATAGAATCGGCCATGTACGACCTGACCGGGTTTCAACGTGACCTCCTCTACGTGGCTGCTGGACTAGATGAGCCCCACGGACTCGCGATTAAAGACGAACTCGAGAACTACTACGAGAAGGAGATCCACCACGGCCGCCTGTATCCGAATCTTGACACCCTCGTCGAGAAAGGGCTGATCGAGAAAGGTGAAGCCGACCGTCGGACGAACGTCTATTCTGTGACCCGTCGAGGACATCGAGAGATCGAAGATCGGCTCCAGTGGGAAGACCAGTACGTCGACGATACTCTGTGATTTGGGCGGAGTCCGTTCTCCAACACTGCTGAGCCTTTTCCTAACTCGTCCACCATCTCGACGCTGACCGCACGGTAGTTTTTTGAGACCCGCTGATGGCCAGCGGTCTTCTCGAGTTCGACCCGAGGGACCTGAAGTAAACATGGCTACGAGCAACAGCACCCGGGAAACGTTCGACGATTCAGAGAGCCGGCACGACGAAATGCACAGTACGATCGAAACGTGGCTTGAGGACCTCGTCTGTGAGGTCGGCGATGCGGTCTCGAGCGACCAGTTCAGAGAGTGGCTCGACGTCCAGAGTGATACTCAAGGACATAAGTACGTAAAGACACTCGGTGGTTCAATGGCGTCAAGCGCGGTCAGTGCAGCTCCCTGAAGTTCATTCAGTGTGTCGAACAGGCGGTTGCCCAGTGCTTGGTTGAGACGTCGCCAGCACTCTTCCACGGGGTTCAGCTCCGGTGAACCCCGTGGAAGGTAGCACAGTTCGATCAGGGTTCCATCGGCGTATTCCTGCACCTTGTTCGCCGTGAAATAGGAAGCGTTGTCCAAGACGACGCAGATCTTGTCGCCGAACTCGGTTTGGAGAGCATCGAGAAACCGAATTGTGGTGTCGCTGTTGAAATTTTCCTCACACGGCAAAAAGAACGTCTCGCCGCTGTCGCTGACCGCCCCAAGGAGTTTGATACTGTCCCACGCGCCCGTCACCGGGAGTGACGGGCGCTCTCCTTCTGGAAACCACGCGTAGATCAGCGTTGAGAGCACCTGACGCGTCTGATCAATGGTCAGGATCGTGTATTCGTCGTCCAAGTTGTCGAGCTTTTTTTGAACCCGTCTTTCCACGCTTCCTGAGCTCGTTCGTCGGACTTGTGGAATTCCGGCCGGGCTGTCTTCCAGGACAGCCCGGCCTCAGACATCAGTCGTCGGACGTGTCGTTCGCAGTACTCGACACCGAACTCCTCAACGAGATACTGACGAGCGAGTGGAACAGACCACGCAGGCGCGTCAAGTCCAATTTCCTCTGGTGACTTGTGGAGCACTTCAACGAACTGCTCGTACTCTTCGTCGGAGAGCTTTGAGGGTCTTCCTGACCGGTGTTCGTCGTAGACGACCTCCTCGAACGGCTCGTCGGCGAGCCGTTCGAGTCGATCAAGCCACTGCGAGAGCCAGGCAGCAGTATATCCATACCGTTCAGCGACCTCTTCTAACGTCGCACCGTCTTCTTCGAGATAATTGATCGCCGCCATTAGCCGCTGTGTCGGCTTCTTTCCCTCGACCTCCGCCAAGACCTGGCGGAGGTCTTCAATAGAGACGTTGTCGAGAGAGTTCATAATCGATCAATGTTACTCCTCGTTTAAAATACTTTTAGCCGATAGTATGAGTTCCACGACTACTCTCCTCGAAACACACTGCTGATCCAGCTCCAGTGTCCGCAGGCGACTCGAGTCGCCGGATACAGAACGTGGCAAAACGAGTTCGATCGATGTGTGAGTAAAGGCGAGAAGGCTATCTGGATCTGGGCTCCGATCATTGCGAGGAAATGCCCCGAGTGTGGAAACTCGTCGTCGTACCACGAACGGAGTGAGTGCGAATACGACGAAACGGAACCCGACGAGTGGAACAAGGGACTCGTCGGCTTTCGGCCAGCACCAGTCTTCGACATATCCCAGACGGAGGGGGAGCCACTCCCGGAACTCGAGACCGAGGCAAACGGCACTGCCAGCGAACTGGTGCCAGCACTCCTCGAGGCAGCGGTTGTCCTTGAGATAGAGGTTGAGGTCGTCTCTCCTCAGGAATGGTCTCACGGTAGCGCAAAAGGCGTCTGTCAGTATCGTCTGGAGAAACGGCCACTCGTCGAGGTCCGTGATCGTGAAAACGGGGCTGATCTCGCCGTCACACTCGTTCACGAGTACGCTCATGCACTGTTGCACGGTGGTCTCGATACTGAAGACGAACGGGCAAAGCGTGAGCTCGAGGCCGAAGCAGTCGGCTATATCGTCGGTCGGTATTTCCGGTTGGACACAAGTGGATCGGCGTTCTACCTCGCTGCGTGGAAAGGTGACGAACCAGAGACCATCCTTGATAGACTCGAGCGCATTAGTTCGACTGCCCAGGAGATCATCGACGTCGTTGAGGGGGAGAGTACCGATACGTGATGGAATGCTATTGTACGGGATTATTGAGGTACTCGAGGAACAAGGGTTTGATCGGGCAGAATATCAACTGTAACAATTAATCTATATCGAACCCCTCAAGAGAGAGATTGGTTCAGCAGATGCGCGTGCTAAGCTCGAAATCCAATTCTCTATTGATCAATTCCGTGTACTAGTGACGGAATCTGATGTGACTGCGTTCAGAGCGTGATAGAATTATCGTGTCTGAAGGGGTGCGATTAGTACCCTATCAAGGTGAGTCTATGACCGATGATCAACTCGAGTCATACTCACGGACATAAGTACGTAAAGACATCTGGCACGTTGATCTCGTCCAGTGCACAGAGAGCAGCATCACGAAGTTCGTCAAGCGTTTCGAATAGGCGGTTGCCGAGTGATTGATCGAGTTGTCGCCAGCACTCTTCCGCGGGGTTCAGCTCTGGTGAACCCCGCGGAAGGTAACACAGTTCGATCGGAGTACCTTCAACGAACTCTTGGACTCTGTTCGCCGTGAAATACGAGGCGTTGTCGAGGACAACGCAGATTTTCTCGCCGAACTCGGTCTGGAGAGCGTCCAGAAAACGAATCGTCGTGTCGCTGTTGAAGTTCTCTTCGCAGGGGAGAAAGAACGTCTCATCAGTATCGCTGACTGCACCGAGAAGTTTGATGCTGTCCCACGCGCCCGTCACCGGGAGTGACGGGCGCTCACCCTTGGGAAACCATGCGTGAATCAGTGTCGAGAGAACCTGTCGCGTCTGATCAATGGCTAAGATCGTGTATTCGTCGTCCAGGTTGTCGCGCTTTTTTTGAACCCGTCTTGCCATGCTTCCTGTGCTCTCTCATCGGATTTGTGAAACTCCGGCCGGGCTGTCTTCCAGGACAGCCCGGCCTCGGTCATCAATCGTCGAACGTGACGCTCACTGTACTCAACGTCGAATTCCTCGGCGAGATAGTGACGAGCTAGTGGAACGGACCACGCAGGCGCGTCAAGTCCAACTTCCTCTGGAGACTTGTGAAGCGCTTCAACGAACTGTTCATGCTCTTTGTCGGAGAGTTTTGAGGGCCTTCCTGAACGGTGCTCGTCGTAGACGACCTCCTCGAACGGCTCGTCGGCGAGCCGTTCGAGTCGATCAAGCCACCGCGAGAGCCAGCCAGCAGTGTATCCATAGCGTTCAGCGACCTCTTGTAGCGTTGCACCGTCTTCTTCAAGGTAATTGATCGCCGCCATGAGCCGTTGTGATGGCTTTTTTCCCTCGACCTCCGCCAAGGCCTGGCGGAGGTCTTCGGTAGAGACGTTGTCGAGAGAGGTCATATCGGAGTAACGTGCTTTTCTTTGAAATATTTTTGGCTGACAGTATCAATCCATCCAGCAGATGCGTTCGAACTATATTTGGACGAACGGCGAGCTGAGGTAACTCCAAATACACTTCAAGCTCACAAATACCGAATAGGGCATTTTCTCCGGTGGTGCGAACAAGAAAACCTCACCGACCTGAATGAATTAACAGGGCGCCAGTTGCACGAATATAAGGTCTGGCGACGAAAAGAAGGCGAATTAAATAACGTTACTGTGAAAACGCAGATGGACACCCTACGTGTTTTCATAAAGTTTTGCGAGTCAATCGACGCAGTCACGCCAAATCTACACGAGAAAGTGTTATCTCCGAAACTCAACCGAGGTGATAACCAGAAGAACGATATTCTCACAGAAGACGCGGCGCATAGCCTTTTAGACTACCTCTATCAGTTTGAATACGCATCGTTTGCTCACGTCCTGATCCGTCTTCTTTGGACCACAGGGATGCGAGTCGGAGCAGCACATGCACTTGACGTGGAAGATTACCATGCTGATGATCGGTATCTCGAAATTCGACATCGTAAATCGACACCACTGAAAAACAAGGAGGAAGGAGAGCGGTTAGTTGCACTTGATCCAGAAAGTTGTGAGATTCTCGATGATTGGATTCAGCACCAGCGACCAAAATCCCTGGATGATTATGGTCGAGAGCCTCTACTGGCAACTACCCATGGTCGAGCCCACAAAAATACACTCCGAATGACAGTCTATCGATGGACTCGACCGTGTGTGTACAACAGTTATTGTCCGCACAGCCGAAATCTTAGTGAATGCGAAGCACTAAATGATCATCAAAAATCAGCGAGCCTCTGCCCTTCATCAGTTGCTCCTCATGCGATACGCAGAGGTTCTATCACGTATCATCTGACAAAAAATGTCCCAACAGAGGTTGTAAGCAATCGCATGAATGTAAGCTCGAAAGTACTAGAGATACATTATGACAAGAGGAGCGAGGAAACAAAAATGGAGCAGCGACGGCGTTACTTGGAAGATCGTCCGTCAACACGATTCCGCCGTCACTGATGCTACTTGTCAAATTAAGTGAGTGAATCGGCTACTTATCATAGCAGCCAAACTAGCCCCTGGTCAGCAAATAACGATCTACAGGTTGCTTTTGCAGAGAGATCATAGAACGGTTATCACACCTGCGACGTGAGAGCTTTAATTCGATCAGTACAGATAACTACTGGGCGTCCTCAACCGGTACTAAATCCCGGTGTCGAAATGAAATTGGCAGCTCTTTACCTGTTTCTACGTCTTGAAGAGTATACGAGTATGCATCCGTGGTTCGACCGGTTTCTGCACTAAGGTCGTCCGTGAGAACTTCGATAATCTCACAGACTACACCATGGTACCGAGAATCAGGATCGTCAAAGCTTATGTAAATTTGTACCCGGCCACCGACTGCGTACGGATCGCTTGCCGGTTGCGGGATATCCTCCATTGATTTGTTTTGAATCGACAATCACTATCAATCCATCGGCACGTTCACGCGAGCAATTATCGGTACATTCGGCTCACTCCTGTGTGGAGTTTATGTCCCAGATTCGACTGATAACTCATACAACTTTGGCCACATATTCCTAATACGAATCGTATTCCCAATGGGAAAGGGTCTACGACAATTGAAGTGGAGGGGTCAGGTGAATCGCCATACAACGGCGGGTCCTATTGTCTTACTGCTTTTACGAGAACATTCAACCGCTTCGTCACTGACGGATTCCTTGAGGTAGCCTTCAGGATCGTTCCAGAGTGACACCTCAAGCGACGTGGGTTTTCACCGAATGTCGCTGTCGCTTAGTGATTCATCAGAATCAAAACCACTCAATTGAAGAGAATATCATTCACGGATTGGTTGATAGCTGTTTCAAATTTGTCTGTGAATTCACCGTATGACTCTACTTCCACAGCAGTCGGTAGTTCACAAAGAGATAGAGTAAATCGGCCAGCTACAGTCGACTGAGACTTGTTCTTCCCACCACAATAAGGATAAATGAGTAATCCTGGTGCGTCCCGAGCAAGCATATAGGAAGTCATCTGGTAGAAATCCGGATTTTTTGGAGAGTCAATTTTCCATTTTGCATCACCCACAAGTCGCACAGTGCCAGTCTCGTCATATACTGTAATATCTGGCTTCAAAGTTACAGAGTGTCTCCCGCCGGTAAGTAACGTCTGTGACTGCTCTTGAGCTTCGACCCGCCAACCATCCCAATCCGAAAACATGTTCTTTACTGCGCGTTCAACGGCGTTCTCGTAGACTGTATTCATGTTCACAAGCATCGCAAAGGAGACGCTCGAGCCGGCTTCAAGCTCTGAAATAAATGCGTTCCCGATAATGAGACGAGCGAGTCGAAGGATGTCCTCATAATGCTCGGATAGGCGTGAAATCTGAACGGAGTCAATCTGCTGAACGGATATTGGTGTAAGTTCTACCCGGCGACGCAGAATCTGTTGGTGCTGGCGAAGCGATCGTACAATCGTCGAATCCGACACCATTCCAAGGAGGATTGATGTAGCATAGAGAATCGCTTGATTGGCAATGATATCGTGAGTTAGCTCGTCATAGGTGCACTCGAAAGCCGTAGGGGCTGGGGGTTGACGCTGAAGTTGTTTTTGTATGTTGAGTTGACCGCGCAGATGTGATTCTGTTCCGCTTGTTCGACGATAATCGCTGTGTATCCCACGATTCAAAATCCGTCGGAGTTCCGCTTCGAACAATGCTCCTAGTGCATCGAGAAACGTCTGCCCACGCTTATACTGAGTCTGTGATTCAAATGTTGTCGCAGTCGTGTCGTGGGAGTATCGTAACAAATACAGAAGGTTCGTTCCTGCTGCTTTCGGCTGAATTTGTACCGTAGGACCGTCACGAAGCGAAACGATACCGACGTACTGGGTAGCCGTCAGAATTGCCTTTCCATCTCTATTGTAGTGCAGCTTAATTCGATCACCATCCCGCTCCTGACCACCATTTACTTCGAGCTCCAGCATCGAAGCTGCAGTTTCAGATAGCTCAAATGGCTCCGAAGACTCATACTCACCAAGTACAATATCGGCCTCAATATCTTCAGACCCATTAGTACGACTGGTGAAGGACATTTCAGTTCACAGTCTCTGCCTCTTCAGGGTCAAATTCGGGGACGAACGGTGCAAGAGCGCGACTAAGGTCATCCTGACCAAATGGTTTAATCTGCTCACGAGACCAGTCAAACAGCTCATCACCATCTCCACTAAACAGCGACTCTCGAATCCGTTCATACTGGCCAAAGAAGTACTCCTCGAGAAGTGGAAGGATTTCAAATCGCCAAGTATCCACAATATCTTGCTCGGTTTCCACACCGAATAAGAATGAGTGGCCGATTTGCTTTCCACGACCAAGATCGGGTTCATTGCGGATTCGTTTATTAAGTAGGTGAATTGCAATCAGCGACTGTGAGAGAAGCTGTTGGTCGGATGTAGGTGAAGTCGCGATGTCCCGTATCTCTTCCCACGTTCCCAGACCAAACTCATCACGAAGTAAATCCAAATTCGGTGGGAACGCGAGAAACCGGAACCTGCGGCGAAGAGCAGCATCGACCAGTGCAATCGACCGGTCTGCTGTGTTCATAGTCCCAATTAGATAGAGATTCGGTGGAATTGTAAATTGGTCTCCAGAGTGTGCGAGTGTTATCGAAGCCTCATCGTCTCCACCAAGGCGTTTGTCAGCCTCGAGCCCGGTGATCGTTTCACCGAAGATTTGAGCGAGATTTCCACGGTTGATTTCGTCGATGACAAGCACATAACGACGCGGTTCTTCATCATCTGGCGTTGCATAATATTCCTGCCTTGCCTTGTTCGCAAATTCGAGGAAAACTCCAGGCACCTCCTCGTATTTGACGCTTCCATCTTCGGTTGTGTCGACGCTCAATCCCTCGATAAAGTCCTCGTAAGTGAAAGAGGGGTGGAACGTTACTGTATCTAACTGCCCAATATGGGGATCAAATTCATCTTGTTGATTGAGCCACCAGCGGGCAAATCGCCGCGCTGTGTATGTCTTTCCAGTACCTGGAGGTCCATAGAATACCATCTGTTTAGATGATAGCAGTTGGCGAGCAATCTCGTCTGCGCGCTCTGGCTTCTCAGCAGGCTCAAGCGGCTCTGAGTCGTCTGGCAGAGGGTCTTCGAGGATCGGCGACTCTATCTCGTAGTTCTTGTTGAGTATCGTTCGAGTCTTTACTTGGTTCATATTCGTAGATACCCCAACAGATTCCTGGAGTTCCCTAAAGAGAACAAAAAAGAGGGTCTCTGAATCGCCAACTTGATTCGTTCGACCGACTCCGAGATGGTCTGCGGCCTCAGCAAACTCATCTTCCCAATCTGTGTACAGACGCCGAATCAACTCACAATGTGTGGCTTCCGTCTGGGTGAGTTCGGCATTCGGTTGAACACTAGATAGACTCTCGGTAAATGCCTCAACGATGGACCCCGCAAAGGAATTTAAGAACCATTCCCGACCTCGATCACCAAAAGGTAATCGAATACGCACGTCAACGACCGCCTCACTTACGCTGTCGTATTGGTCAGCATTTGCTGGTTGTGGGACGTCCCAGAACCTTTGACGAGCGACGGTTAAGATATGGGGTAACTCCGCAGTAAAGAGGTAGAGGAGATCAAGTGGACACTCGGTGAAATATGCGCCCTGTGCAAACTGATAATTTTTATCGTACACGAGCCCACTGTTCTCCTCATAAATTTGCTTCAGACGGTCCCGATATTCTTCGTTCTGAAGTAAGCGATCGTCGATGTCAATTGGGTTGGGGAACTCTTCATAGCCACCAAGGGGTAGGAAATAACCCTCTCCCCGAGCTTCCGACTCCCAGGAGCCATCAGGTGGCCCCTCAAAATCTGTCTGAAGCGTTGATGCGACCGTCGAAATCCCATACAGCTTTCGCTTGTCTTTGAGAATGTGAAGTACTATGTCGCCAACCTGTGGTTCACGAAGCGTTCCGTAGATGTCGTGTCCATTTTTGGATTCGCTTCGTGAGAAAACCGCAGATCCAAGCGGATATTCGCCATCTGGCTGTTTGTACGGTTTGTCATCAATAGATGTGAGTTCGATATATACAGACGGTTCGTCTCGTGCAGATTGAAGCAACTGCTCGATGGAGCCGTACTCATCGACTACGTTGGCAACGACGGAATCATCGGGGACAACCGTTCTCGTGAGGGCATCCTGACCAACATTGAGTAGTTCGTGAAGGCGATAACTTTCGAGATCAATAGGAATCGGAATTTCGAGTACGAGGACCGTTTCGCTGAACTCTTCTCGAGGCTGGATATTGTGGCCTGAACGCTGATCAATATGGTCGGCAAGTCGGTCAGCGATATTTGAGTCAGCTATGATCTTATGAACTCGCGCTGCCCACGAGTATCGGTTGCTTCCACGATAAAATAAGACATAATCGCCCTCTGCGATCGAAGATGGATCCAGGTGATCTGGCTCTGGGACTGGCCATAGATGGGTCATTTCTCCAGATTCGCTCGCAAGATATGGGGAGGGAAGATCATATTCGATCCCACGGTGAACAAGTTCATCGAAAATGGCTTGCTCTGTCGGGCTAGTAGCGGAAGCCAGCACGATCCCGTTTGTCATTATCCTAGTCGGGACACTACACCTACATAATAACTAGGTGAATCTATAGAATGAGCTTCAAAGCAAAAGCTCACAAATCAATTAGACGTCATAGATCATCTGTAAGGAAAACACAAGAGGGGAAGCTATAAGTTATCAACAGGTCATGTCCCCGGTATTCGCTTGCAAGCTTTCCGACCACCCATGCTTCCATATATAAAATGAGCGTTGAACCAAGCCAACTTCTTCCAGGGACGGTTATTCGCAACCGGAATCGACTCTGGCGCGTAGACGCTGTCGATGGTAATACTGTTACTGCGACGGCGCTCGATGGGCCAACATCCACGCACAGATTCTATGCACCAATCGAGGACATCGAAGAGGGGAGTCTTCCAGCACCTGATTCGACGAAAATGGGAAATCCTCAATTTCAGGATCTACTTGTTCAATCGAATCGGTTGTCGATGCTTCACGGCACGGCACCCCTCATGAGCTTACAGAGGTCGCGGGTTATCCCGACCGAGTATCAGCTCACACCAGTTGTGATGGGGCTCGATATGCCGTCAGTTCGTCTCTTGCTCGCAGACGACGTCGGTCTGGGGAAGACGATCGAAGCTGGCTTGATCACGAGCGAACTACTTGCTCGAAACCGCGCGGAGCGTATCCTGATTGTAACTCCAGCGAACCTCCGTGATCAGTGGCGTGAAGCGTTCAATCACTTCTTCCACATCGATGCGCAAATCACGGATCGGCGGAACCGAAGGGCAATGGAAAAAGAGGTGCCCCCCGGCACCAGTGTCTGGGAGTATTATTCGAAACACATTGTTTCGATCGACTACGCTAAACAGGCCCATATCCGAAACCAAATTCTCGGACAGGATTGGGATCTCGTGATCATCGACGAAGCCCACCAAGCTGCTCGTCCTCACACAACGACGGCCAATCAGTCCCCGTCGAAACAACGCTGGGAGTTTGCACAGGACATCACTGAAGCGACGACACACGCTCTATTACTGACTGCGACGCCGCACAACGGGTACACTGATAGCTACGCAAGTTTGCTTCGAATGGTGAATCCCGAGATCGTTTCTGGGGATGCGCACAATCCTTCGATCAATCGGGACGTCGCAAAGCGTCATGTAGTACAGCGTCGTCGTGAAGACGTTGAGGAATGGTTTGGGGAAGACGGACATAATCCGTTCCCAGAACGGGATCAAGACACAGTCGAGGTGTCTCCCACCGACTACGAAAAGAAGGCCTACAACGAGGTTAGGTCATACGGGGATACCCTCGTCGAAGCGGCGCAAAAGTCAGACAACCAGGCGCTCGGTCAGTGGACCGTCGTTCACTTCCTCAAGCGAGCGTTGTCGAGCCCAGAGGCACTCCGACAGTCGTTACGAAATCGCCGCGATAAGCTGACTGACCGGCTCGAGGAACTCGAGTCGGATGATGAGAGCGCTGATGAGAGCGCTGGCGTGTCGGAGCAACTTGCGCAGGCGAATGCGCTCGACAGCGACCCCGGTGAAGAATACTCCGAAGCTGAGCTTGGCGAACGAGTGGAGCGGGTTGTGTCGGGAGACCGCTCTGCAATCGAGATGGAACTGGTGGATCTCGAAAATACGTTAGAGGCCGCAGAAAAAGTCACAAAAACGCGTGATAGCAAGTTACAGCGGTTACTCGAGCAAACGCTCCCAGCACGGTTCACGAGCGGGGGAACGATCATCTTCACCAAATACGTTGACACCCTCGAATATCTCGAGGAGCAAGTCGGAGACTTCCTCGAGGACAACTATCCTGACGTCGAGCTGTACACCCTGTTCGGGGAATTGAGCGACGGCGAACGTCACGAACGATTCCAGGACTTTGCGGACTCGGATCGTGGTGTGCTGATCGCGACGGACGTGATCAGCGAAGGGATGAACCTCCAACACGCCGCGAACCAGGTGATCCACTACGAGCTACCATGGAATCCAAACCGTCTCGAGCAGCGAAACGGCCGAGTCGACCGCTATGGGCAGAAAGAGGACACCGTCTATATTCGGACGATGGTCGTCGATGACCCGATGGATCGGACGGTTCTCAAGAAGTTAATCGAGAAGGCTCAAGAAATTCGTTCGGAGTACGGATTTTCACCACCGTATCTCGGAGACGATGAAGGTATCCTACAGTTATTAAATGAAGACGAACTGAACGACGTTATGCCCCAACGGACGCTGGGTCAGTTCGCTTCAGGTGAATCCACCGAGAGCGAGGAGCACGCATTCGACGATCAGGTCTTGGAACGCATCAAGGACGAATCGTTCTACAACCACAATGAAGTAGATCTGTCGGAGGTAAAACAACGGCTGGAAGAGACACAAAAACTGCTTGGTGGTCCAGATGCTGTTGAGACGTTCGTAAAGAGTGCGCTCGACTTATTCAACTGTCCAGTCGAACAGAAAGTTGACCAGACATATACCATTAGGATCACGTCCGACGATCTACGCGGTCCAGATATCAAAGAAGAGTATGAGGGTGTGTCGTTCGATCCAGAACGGACGGCAGAAGATAACGACCTCGAGATGCTCGACATCGCTCATCCGCTGGTTCAGAGACTCATTGAGGCCGTGAAAGAGGTCGCGTTGACCAGTGACGAGCGATATGGCCGGACCGCAATGCGTGGAACCGATGCAGTCAACGAGCCCGTTGCGCTGTACACGGCGAAAGTCCGGTACTTCGCGCATACGGGTGACGATCCGACTGTGATGGAAGAACTCCTTCAGGTCGCTCTTCCGCTCTATGGAGATAAACCATTCTCTGAAGACGAACTCCAAGAGCTTCTAAACGCAGAGTCAACTGCCGCGAGTCGGACGAAACAAGAGTGGCAGCGTGACCTCGAGGCGGCGATCGAACACGATGAGTATGACATGACGATTAAGCGACGTGCCGATCAACGCCGTGAGGAGATCGAGGAAGAACGCAGTCAAATGCGCGAAAAACTGCAGGAAGCAGGCTATGGCGAGTCGATGACCGGCATAGATAACCTCTCCGTTGCGAGTACGGATCTGCTGACTGTCGGACTGTACTACCCAGCATAATGAGTTCACAATCTACGAAGACTATGACAGCAGCTCAACAGGGACGACGCGAAACCTCGTTTATCGAAACGAGTGGCGGATTGCTCACGGAACAGTTGATCACCAAGCTCCGGGACGAATCGTGCAGCGAAGACGCGGTTCAACCGGAAACGTTCAAACTCACGGGTGATTCGGATATAGAGACGGATACCGATCTTGAGTCCGAAATAAGTGAGGCGTGGGAAGACCTCAAAGAGCGGTGGGATACCGTCTCTCAGAACTCAGAAATTTTCGGGATGGATACCTCAACGGCTCGAACGAAGTGGATCATCCCGTTACTCGAATCACTAGGATTTGATCCAGCGTATCAGCAGGCAAATCTTGTTGCGGGCAATCTCAAGGCAGATCTCTCGCATTTAGGCTGGTCACCAGAGGACCAGCTCGGGGAGCAAATTGTTGATGGAACGCCACCGATTACACATCTCGTCCAGCCTGATAAGGACGAGCCACTCGACAGTGGAAGCCACATTGGTTCAAATGGAAAGAGCCCTCACGACGAACTCCAGCAATTCCTCAATGCTGCTGATCAACAGTGGAGCATCGTAACTGATGGACTCAAACTCCGCCTTCTCCGAGACTATTACCACACCTACACTCGAGGTTATGTAGAATTCGACCTCGAGAATATCTTCACAAACCGGAACTATGAGGATTTCCGTGCACTCTATCGGCTCTGTCATGCCTCACGGTTCGTTCCAAGAGGAAACGAAGAGGAGGCAGAAGCACCTTTAGAATCGCTCTATCAAGTTGCTCTTGCCACCGGCGTCAAAGTCGGTGAGGATCTGCAGTCGAACGTTGTGGAAGCCCTCGAGACGCTTGGGAACGGATTTCTTGACCAGGAAATCCGCAAAGCACTCGAAGAAGGTGGTCAGGAAGAAGCCGAGGCGTATTATCAGGATCTCCTCCGAATTGTCTATCGGCTTCTATTCCTCTTATTTGCGGAGCAACGTGGCATGATGGCAGATCGGGGTGACCTCTATACCAAGGAATACAGCATTAGTGCACTCCGTGAGCGGGCAGAACGAAGGCAATCCCGTGATCATCAAACCGACCTTTGGGAGGGCCTGAAGGTTACGTTCCGTATCGTTGGCCAAGGAGTGGATGAAGACGACTTGCAGGTCCCTGCTTATAACGGGAGTCTCTTCGACGATGAGAAATTGGAGTTTGTCAACGGCGCCACCTGCGATAATCAGGCGATCCTCAGCGCGATCCACAACCTAACCCACGTAGAGCAACAGGGGTACCAGCAGCGGATTTCCTACGCAGACTTGGGCGTTGATGAAATCGGTGCAGTCTACGAAAGCCTGCTGGAATTCACCCCTCAGTTAGCAGACACCGCTTTAGAACTCGATGGTCGCTCGATTTCTCGGGGTCAGTTCTATCTCGACGATCGGGGAATGGAGCGGAAAGAGACGGGGAGTTACTATACCAAACCAGAGCTCGTCGACGAATTAATCGATAGTGCTCTGAAGCCTGTGGTCAATGACCGGCTGGCAGATGCGGATACGAAGGAAGAGAAAGAAGAGGCCTTACTCAATATCGATGTTTGCGACCCAGCGGTTGGGAGCGGTGCGTTTCTCATCGCAGCTAATAACTACCTCGGTAAACGGTTAGCGGAAATTAGAAGTAACTCTGCTTATCCAGATGAGGCCACAGTTCGAAAGGCCAGGAGATCGGTCGTTCAACATTGTCTGTATGGGGTCGATTTGAACCCAATGGCAGTTGAGCTTGCCAAGGTCAGTCTATGGATCAACTCCGCTGTTGAGGATCAACCATTGAGCTTCCTGGACCATCGCATAAAACAAGGCAACTCTCTCATCGGAACAACGCCTGAGCTAATTGCTGAGGGAGTACCGGTCGACGCATACGAAACCTCCAGTGGGCGTGAGTGGCATAAAGGGAACGAGGTCCGCAAACAGGTTCGGAGTGAAAACCGAGACCTATCTGAGGATTCACAGCTCCAATCGGGACTCAATTGGAGTTGGGAAGATCACAATGAGCATATTGAACTTGCTAAAGAGCTTGAGGGAATAGACGAAGAAGACGTCACTGACATTGAGGAGAAAGCTTCTTTATTTGATGAACTCGAATCATCCGAGAGTCTTCGACGGGAGCGGCTAGTCCATCACGTATGGACTGCAGCATTTTATTGGCCTTTGGATGGGTCTGCCGATGAGTATCCGTCCCCCAGAAATATCGAACGAATTCGTCGGAACCCACCCAAGGATCTCGATAAGCCAAGTGATGAGTTGAATGGTTTCGAATCGATGTGTAAACGTGCGTTAGATATTGCGGATAGCCAATCGTTCTTCCATTGGGAACTAGAATTCCCCTCAGTCTACTCATCGAAGGACGGATTTGACTGTATAATCGGGAACCCGCCTTGGGAAAAAATGGACTTCGAGGAACAGGAATTCTTCGCTGTCCGTAACCCTGAGATCGCCAACGCCCCCACTGCAGCTAAACGAACTGAATTGATCGAGAATCTTCAGGAGACGGATCCTGAGCTATATACTGAGTATCAGCAAGCTGCAGAAGCAGCAGAAGATACGATGAACTTCATGCGCGAAAGTGGACGGTTCCCGTTGACTGGGCGCGGTATAATGAATACTTATGCACTATTTGCTGAACTATCTCTAAAGAACATCCAACCAGATAGCCTCACAGGGATGGTTATACCTACTGGCATTGCCACTGATGCGAACACTCAATATTTCTTTAGAGAGATTGTCGAAGAACGGCGACTGAAGTCTCTCTTTGATTTCGAAAACAAGAAGGGACTCTTCCCTGGTGTTGACAGTAGATACAAATTTTCCTTGTTAACACTCTCTGGCTCAAACCGAGAGCAACCTAGCTTCGAACTTGCATTTTATCTTACAGAGCCCGATCAACTTCAGAATCCAGAAAGGAGATTTGAGCTTAGTCGGAAAGATATTGAGCTCATTAATCCCAACACTAAAAACTGCCCGACATTTGAGAGTAAGGCAGATGCAGAACTAACATTAAAGCTTTATAACTCTGTTGGTGTATTTAAGAATACTACTGAGGGACAAAACCCGTGGTCTATAGAGATAAGCCGAATGTTCAATACATCTGATGATTCTCATCTCTTTAAAACGAAGATGGAACTTGAGCAGGATGGTTGGGATCTTGTTGGAGGTCAATTCCAGAAGGATTCGGAATTCTATACTCCTCTATATGAGGCAAAACTTATCAATCAGTTTAATCACCGATATTCTACATTCGAGGGAGTATCTCAAGAAGAAGCAGAGAATGGAAACTCAGTCCGATTAAGCCCAGAAGAGCTTGATCAAATAGATCTCTTGGCACTACCCCGTTACTGGCTACCTGATACTAAATACCAGGACAAAAACGGTGAAGATTGGCATCTCGCTGTTCGTGATATTACGAATGCGACGAATGAGCGTACAGTGATTGCTTCGATTATCCCTAGTGTGGCGACTGGTGAGACTTTAAAACAGATATCTGGTCAATCGGCAGAAGAGAGTCTCCTGTTGTTGGCATGCCTGAATTCGTTCACACTCGATTTTACGGCCCGACAGAAAGTCGGTGGGACGCACTTGAGTCACTTCATTTTGCGGCAACTCCCAATTCCCTCGCCTGACCGATTTGACCGCGTAAAATTAGATGGGGAGCCAATCCGAGACGCTATTCTCGAACGCTCTATTAGGTTAATGTACACAGCCCACGATCTGGATCCATTTGCAGAAGCCGCTGGAGAGGGCAGAGGACCCTTTACTTTCACCGGCGACACCCAGCCGAGGAAAGAGATCAGAATGGAGCTTGAAGCCCTCATTTGCCATGTCTATGAACTAAGCAAGGAAGACTTTGATCAACTATTTGACTCCTTTGAGCAGATCCGAGATCGCGATATCAAAGAATACGGACGATATCAGACCAGAGAAACAATCAAACAGAAATATGAGGAGTTCGCTCCTCGTATTTCAATGAGTCAGGACGAATCTTAGCCGGACAAGTAGGTGTGAGCCCTAACTGCTCAAATCATCTGGTAAGTGAAGTTCGGCGATAGAGCGCATATAAACACAGAAGGAACATTGTAGCTTGCCGTCGGTCGTTCTCTACAATTTCCCCATGTGCCATTTCATTTCGGCTCTCTCGTACATGGGTATGGAGAAACTCACCGAACCCATCCTTCAAGTAGTAGTTCAATAGTCCCGACAGGGTTTTTGAAACCGTTTCATTGTCGTCATCATCGACGTACACCACGAAATTCCCATCTTCAGCCTCGCCAGTCCGATGACCTTGCTGTTCTGCCCAATCGACGAGAACGCCCTCGAATTGAGGAGTTATCCCGTACAGGAATATCCGGTTCTTCTGGTTCTGGTACTCGTCCAACAATTCCCTAAGGATCTGCGCTCGCTCGTTCGGTATGGCGTCGTGCTCAAGGTCACGTTTAATTTGTTCGATATTTTCTTCCGTGAGGCGGTCGGCGACGAATTGCTTGGCGTCTTCATGGTCTGACTCCCACTTCTGTGTGAATTCTTGATACTCCGTGGGGGACAGAAACCACGCCCAAGCATACTCGTCATCCGGCTCAAGCAGGCGTTCAAACGTATCTCTAACCGACTCCTCGTGAATACAGTCACAGAGAAGGTTTGTCAGCTTGACCTCGTCCCGATGCGATTCCGGCGGGAAAATCGATTTCGTTCGCGTACCGAACTTCTCGCTCATTGCGCGACGTGGAATCGGTATCTGATCGATGAGGTACTTATTGTAGTGAATCACGCCGCCGAACGAGCTATCAAAGAGTCCCTCGATCAATCGCTGATACCCTTGCCTCTGCATCACTTGGCTGATTCCACGCCCGACGTTTGGGTCTGTGCAAGTGATCCCGATGCATTGACGGTCTAAGATGGCAGACTCAAGCTCGACGCGACTCCACTCTGGATCGAGGCTGAGTTCCCGTGTTACAAGGTCGAAGTTGTCCTCATCCTGAGGGAGGAACGGGCAGAACCAATAGCCGGTCCGCGGGTTCCGATTGGGAATGTTAGCTGTGACATAGTCAACGGCGTGCCCATACCCAATTTTGCGTATCTCCTCGAGAATCTCGTCTTCTGTGGGGGCTGACGATCTTCCCTCTATGTCCTGAATGGGTTGTCTGAGATCCAGAACGAACTGATCGATGTCTGAATCCGTTATTGAGTGGCCTGCCTCGCCGATCGTCTCCTTTGTCAGAATTGGCGTGAACAGATCGGAATCAATAGCGGACTTCTCGACCTCTCCCGGCGTGAAGTAAAATTCCTCTGCAAGTGCGTGGTGAATTCCGCGTCGAACGAAGACACCTTCAATTTCTCCGAGCGGGACGAACTCGTCTGAACGGAACACCGGAAGAAGGTGAGGTACGTTGAACGCAACGTGTGGTGGGAATTCATGGAAAGCCTGCTGATCCACGGTTGTGACATCGAGGGGGTGGTCGGTGAGCTCGATCTCTGGAAGGTGAGCGGGAGGGCTGTGAATCAGCGCACCTAACCGTTCGTCGAACTGATCCAAGGTGATATGGCGTACAATTGATTGCTCGTTATTCGGCGGGCTGTTTTCCACCAATATCACACTCCTCTCAAACCGGGGGTCTGTCTCCTCGAAAACTAAGTTAAGATCGATAATCGCGTGCAGTCGAACCCCTTCTAGATACTCAAATACTGACTTATAAGCCACTAACATCCCGCGGGGGAGAACGAGTACACCACGCCCACCTTCACGCAATGCGGCGAGTCCCGTTAGTATCCGCTCAAACTTAGGTCGGCCAGCATCGCCTATTAAGCGTTCGAGGTATCTCTCTACGTTGGCATCCGTATACTGTCGCCGGTTACTCATCTCCGAGCAGCAAACGACGTCGGCTAGCGGAGTATCTGCGGGCTCATGCGATGCTCTATCGCTACCCGCACCATGTTCCGCCTCGACGAGCGACTCGAGGTAATCGGTGATGGCTCGTGATTCGAACTGTCCGCGGTTACGGTTCTCCGATTGGATAAGAGCGGGGAAATCCCCCGCCTCACTACCCGTGTTTCGAAGAGCGATGGCGGTTCGGTCCTGAGACTCAGAAGTTACTACCAATGCAGTTAGTATGTCTCCATCGTTTCCGGTTGTGTCGAGAATAACGGATGAGTCGTTACTAAATAACCACGACCGGAGAGTATCGAGGAGTCCCTCCCAATCTGATGGATGTCGAGCCGACATAGAAGCCAATCGATGTCTCTAATTATTCAACCTTTGCCAGGTATCGTAGCAGATAGATTGCTATCCCACGAATCATTTTTACCCTGATAGAGATATGTACCATCAACATGGCTGTCCGTCTCAATCCATTCGACGCTCTCGACGAAGTCCAAACCTCTTACCGAGATTACGTCGAAACGTTCCAAAACGTCGATGACGACACCATCGAGGCCTGGATCGATGAGCGGATAAATACCGGCAAAGTCCTCTGGAAGGAGCCATTTGTACAGCTAAACGAGCGATTCCAGGCAGGTCGCCCACTCAGCGAATTGGTCGAGAAAGGATCTCTCCATCCTGGAGTTCTCGATGTCTTTGACGATGACAGTGGCGAGCCGGTCGAGCCGTACAAGCACCAGTCGGAGGCGATCAAGTCGATTCAGCAGGGGAATACGATCGTCTCGACGGGGACGGGGTCAGGGAAGAGCTTTGCGTTCGGTATTCCGATCGTTAGCCACTGCCTCGAGGCGTTGGATCGTGGCGAGGAAGGGATCAAGGCTGTCGTCGTCTATCCAATGAACGCCCTTGCGAACTCCCAGTATGAGGAGTTTGCCGAGCGTCTCAACGGGTCTGGTCTCCGACTTGGGCTCTATACAGGTGACACGCCGGACAATCCCGACAGTGAAGCGGAGTTCCTCCAGCAATTCGGTCGAGACGAGGCATACGATTCTGAGGTTGTCTCTCGAGAAGAACTCCGAGAGAATCCGCCAGACATCCTTATGACGAACTACGTTATGCTGGATTACATCCTCACACGCCACCAAGACAAGGATCTCTTCCCGCCAGAGCACGAGGGAGCACTGCAGTACCTCGTCCTCGACGAGATCCACACTTATACTGGCCAACAGGGTGCCGACGTCGCTGCGCTTATTCGGCGACTGCGCGAGCATACGGGCACCAAAGAAAGCCTCACTTGTATCGGGACATCCGCGACCGTGCAGAGCGAAGAGGGGCTCGATGCTGAGCAGGAGATCGCAGACTTTTCAGAACGGATCTTCGGATCGCCGGTGGAATCAGACAACGTCATCGGGGAGTCACACTATTCGTTGGAATTCACGGGCGAAGAACAGCTTCCCGAAGAGGTCCTGGTAACTGAAGAAGATATTCAGCGCTTCGATGGCTCACCAGACGAAGCAACGAAGCTGACGGAATACATTACGGCTCGATCCCTCTCACGGGAAGAAACGAAATCTGCCGAAGCGTTAGGAGAGGTTCTACTCAATCATCCAACGGTTGCCTTTCTTGACGAAGAACTGAGCAATCGAAGCCAACAAATCCAACCGCCAAAGGAAGACGCCGAGGAAGACGACGTACTCGTCAACCGTTATCGAGAGGAATATCGACCGAACGCGACGGCTGAGGAAGCACAGCGGGAACTGCAAGCGGCCATACTAGCTGGAACAGTTGGAAGAACCGAAGTCCAAGGAGAGTATCAGCCGATTTTCGTTCCAAAGCTCCATTCGTTCTTTAGTCAGGGCTCCGGACTTGTCGCTTGCCTCACCCCTGAAACCCTCGAGGACGATGAACCTCATCTAAGCGATGCAGGAGATATTGAGTGCCGTCACTGTGCCCAAGAATACGACCGTAGCCGAGAGGCGTTCCCGCTCTCGTTCTGCCGAGCTTGTGGTCAGGAGTACTACACCGTAACCCGAAGCGACATCGGCCATCTCACCCCCCGCGAAGTGAGTGACATCAGCGTCGAAGACAACGAAACCGCGGGATACGTAATGCGTGGGAACTGGGATCGAGAGGAGGTACCCCTTCCCGCCAGCTGGTTCGACGACGATGGCTCGCTTCGAGATACATGGGTCGATGCAGTCCCACAACCGGCTACGTACTGTCCACAACACAACCACCTCTCCAATGGCCACCTCGATAGCGGTCAACTCGATTGCGGATGCTTCGCGACGAACGGAATCGAGGTGATGTGGACTGAAGCGGAGTTCCTATTCTGTGCAAACTGTGGGGTAAGCCACACGCGGTTCGGTCGAGCGATGGAGCTCTCGAAAATGTTCAAATTCGGGACGGTGGGACGGTCTACCAGTTCGGACGTCCTGATCGGCTCGACGATGCAAGAGCTACCTGAAGCCCAGCAGAAGACGATTGCATTCAGCGACAATCGTCAGGATACGGCACTTCAAGCCGCTCACCTCAATAATCTGTACCAGCGAGTCAAATTCCGACGGGCACTGTATGAAGCACTGAAACAGAACGGTCGAGTAAGCCTTTCTGATATTGGAAATCGGACGTTCGATGCGCTCGAGGAAAACGATGCGCTTCCGGATAAGCTTCAGACGACCCGGTTCGGCGTCCCAGACGACGAAAAAGCGCGGTTCAGCCGCTATCTTCAATTCCACGTGCTTCTCGAGCTCAGGAAGAGTCAGCAACGAGGGCAACAGAGCCTCGAGGACGTCGGATTGCTCGACGTAGAGTACGAAAACCTCGATAAGCTTGCAGAGATCGACGAGGTCTGGGCTAATATTCCTGAACTGGCAGATGCAGATCCAGAGGTTCGACACGAGTACTGCAAAGCATTCCTCGATCTGTTCCGTCGAACAGCTGCAGTTGACCACGATATCTTCACCAACTTCGGCGACTTCCGACGAGACGTCCTACACAATCTCCATGAGGAGACGATGTTCCACAAGCAGCAGTTCTTCCGGTTCCCGGAAGGCTTTAGCGACTCTGCTGATACGAGCGGGACTGAACAAATCCACCGCTTTACTGACTGGCGCTCACGGCACGTGAAGTGGACTACTCGGGCACTCGATGTAGATACAGATCTCGCTGGCGAAATCATCGAGGGTGTACGCGATTTACTGAGCGATCCTGAGGAACTACCGCTACTAACTGAAGATGCGGTCTATCGAGGGCGGAAAGCGTACATGCTCAATCCGAGTTTCGTCAAACTCGTTCCTCACGACCCGAGTGACGTCTCAGTCTGTCCGAAATGCAAGACGGTCGTAACTCGCGATCGGCTGAACATGTGTCTCAATAGTAGTTGTGGGAACGTTGCTCCCGAGCAGTCAGATCTCCGAGACTCGTATTTCCACGATCTCTATACCCTGGAATTTGACGAGGCTGTCGATATTTTCGCTGCGGAACACAGCGGGCAGATCGATGGCGAGATCCGAAAAGAGCTGGAAACACGGTTTCGAGAAGGAGATGAGCTAAACACTATCGTGTGTACTCCCACGATGGAACTCGGAATCGACATCGGGGATCTCTCGAATGTGTTCATGCGTAACGTTCCCCCAAATCCAAGCAACTATGCTCAGCGATCCGGACGAGCGGGTCGACAGAACCAGCCGTCACTCGTGACCACCTTCTGTGGAAGTGGTTTCGGACGTTCTTCTCACGACCAGTACTTCTACCAACGTCCGGAGCGGATTATTACTGGTGAAATTTCCCCACCAACATTCTTGCTAAACAACAAGGATCTCATCGAGGCCCACATCAACGCCCTTGTGCTCGAGGTGATCGATTTCAAGCTTTACGGGAAGATCAAGCAGATCCTCGACATTCAAGCGACAGATAACGGCTACGAGCTATACGATAGCTATCGTGAAGAGCTGGAGACAGCGATTGCTCGTGACAGAGAAGCCATCATCGCTGCAGTGAAAAGTGCCTTCGATCGCGAACGGTCCCGTGAAGAGTATAGCGAGTGGTTCACGACCGAGTTTATCGAAAGCCAGGTTGACGGGTTTGTTGATTCACTCGATGAAGCCTTTGATCCATGGCGGATCGAGTACAGCCGGCTGACCCGTGAACGTCGCCGCCTAAACAAGAAGCTTGGCTCAGAGCGTGGGGAATACTTAGAACGAAAGGAGCGAGACGCGATTGAGCGCCGGCTCGATAACATGCGGAATGGCGGAACGCGATTCTACACGTATCAATACCTCCGGTCACAAGGGTTCCTCCCGAACTACGGATTCCCACGCTCGAGCTGCACGCTCGGGTTCACGACGAAGGAAGACGACATTCAACGTGACGAAACCCAGGCGATCCGTGAGTTTGCTCCTGGGAACCACGTCTATTACAGAGGCGAACGTCACGGCGTGCGCTACGCCCGTCCGAAGACGCGAGATGCAGAGCCCGTTACACGGCATAAAATCGTCTGTCCGGAGTGTGAGACGATCCTCATGGGCGATGACGCCCAAGAAGCTGCGGGCTGTCCCACCTGTGGTGAATCCTTCGAGGGTGTGCACACAAATCCAAACACGATGGAGCTCCCGGACCAACGTGCGTACCCTGAAGAAAATATTACCAGTGATGATGAAGAGCGACAGCGAGAGGGGTACAATATAGAACACTACTACGAGCGGCGCCAGGCCACTGAGTATGAACTCAACGGAGACGGTATTTCTGCTCACGTAACGTATGAAGCGAACGCTCGAATCGTGACTGTAAACAGTGGGATTCGAGGAAGAGACGATGACGAGCTTCAAGGGTTTGCACTTTGCACAGAGTGTAATCGATGGCTCACTAGCTACAATCAAATCGATTCACACGTAGACGATGGATGTTATGCAAATGCGGATATCGATGCTATTCGTGAAGGGATCGAACTGTACACCGAAGGTGGTCATGACACCATTACGGTGACAACCCCACTACCCGGATATGTAGACGACGGCGAATACGAGTCATTCTTCCGAACGCTGAAAGAAGCACTTTATCAAGGGATTTTAGTCGAATTTGACCTTGATGAACAAGAACTGTCTACGTTCATCAAGCCTGCACCTGGACAGACCAACGCACACACCATTGTTATCCACGAAACAAGTGAAGGTGGTGCAGGAGCTCTACACGATCTGACTAATCCAAAAAAGGATCGATTCAAACGAGCAATTCGCGAAGCCCTGGATGTCTTGCATGCCAACGACCCGACTGGTTGTGAGCGCGCTTGTTACGAGTGTCTCATGTCCTTCTACAACCAGCGCGAGCACCCACTGTTTGACCGGGAATTGGTGATGCCTTGGCTCCAGGGTGCGCAGACCATGTCACTTGATCCGATCGAAAGTAGCTACGATGAGGATCATTTCGAGGTACTGTGGAAAGAATGTGAGTCGAATCTTGAGCGAGAAATCCTCAAGGCGGTTCGTGATGAAGGATACCCGCTCCCGGATGAAGCGCAAAAAACGATTTACGATGGAGATGAACCTGTCGTAGAAGCAGACTTCTACTATGAGGCTGATGGACGCCCGCAGCCGATCGCTGTATTTGTCGACGGCCCTGTTCATGAGAAGGAGCACGTCAAACAAGACGACGAAGAGAAACGTCAACGATTGCTGCGAATGAACCACCGTTACTTCAGTGTCTCCACACCTGAAGAGGTGCCGGATTTCTGGAATCAAATATAGCAAAGCAAACAATCCGTTCACCAACCGCGGGAGTCACGGATACTTGTTAAATCAACTTTGACTGGGCTGTTTCCGCAAATTGGGTTGGCACTGGAAGGTCTTCGATTACTTCAGACTGAATACGGATATGGTCTGTATACGCTTTCTGAGCGTTTGCTTCTATCCACTCTTTTGCTTCGTTTGAGTTTAGATATGCTAAGAGATCGTCAATCTCATCATTGTTTTTTGGGATTATATAATATACAGAGTGGCGCGGCAGGACGCTACCTTCAGGCTCTGCCCAGAACTCTGGTTCTTTTGTAACGTCTTTACAAACAATCTTTGGCTGAAGGATCTCTTCCATCGGTGGTGCATTGTGCCATCCATACCAAGCACGTCCCCTCTTTTGGACACAAGATCGTTCCTCGAGTTCATCTCGATAGATTTCTGCCCATTCTCCAAACGATCCGAGCTTATCTTCTGGTATCAGATTTCCTCGTTCGTCGTACGGGCAAAGAATTAGATCGTTTGTGTAAGGCCCGTCGAAAGTCCGGAGCTGCTTTCCGCTCACTGTCGGGTAGGCCCATCCCTCTTTTTCTAGTTGCGGAATATCTCCCTTCGAGACGACGTATAGTGAGTCACGTCCAGTAGCGAGACCAGCGGAGATTCTTACTGTAATATCACCCAATGTGACACCAGTATCGAGATCAGACCCACCTCGTATAGTCGACGCCCACGAACTTCCATCAGTGGGGAGATGAACGGTATTTTTTTGTCCATTTCTTTGAATGACTTGCGTTTCGCCAGGGTCTGCCGCATCGATCGTAGTTATTGCTGGATAGGTCTTATACCCTGAAAACCAATCTTGGCTAATGTGTTCTATTTCTCGAATATGATACTTGGTCAGAAGTTTTCGGAGAGTATTTGCTGAAGAGATATACTCGTACTTTTCTGGTGTCACATAGCAGAGCCGGCCATTTTCCACAAGGAGCTCTAATCCTCGCTCAAAGAACAGAATATAGAGGTCAAACCTTCTCCACGCTGTGTCAAATTCGGCGCTATATTTCTCTTTCTCGTCATCAGTCAATTGAGTCACCGGCACATAAGGTGGATTTCCAATGATATAGTCAAATTCCCCGATTTCATCAGGCAGATCCGTAGATAGAAAATCGCCCTCTATCAACGTTGTATTTGATAGTTCGATAGACTCTCGAGCATCAGATATACGTTCAGGATCAAGCTCAACACCAATCCCCTCCGGTATTGATTTATTATGCTCTTCGCACCATTCGTGGACCGCTTTGATGAAGGGCGCATTGCTTCCAATTCCAGGGTACAAAATTCTATCATCTATTTCAGGATTATGGTCTTCGAATAATTTCTCCACCATCATATTCGCAAGGTCGGAGGGCGTTACGACGTGACCTTTCATCTGTTCGTTCGATTTACCTCGAGGCATATATCTACTTATATTCCTCGAGGTTCTTTCTCGTCCAGAATTGTATTGCGAAGGGTTCTCCAGAAACACAGACACAATATACAAACCGGATTGACAAACTAAGTCCGCGACTTTTTGGCTTTTCAATTGTCTATACAATTACTCTTGCAAAATAATATCTAGAGTTGTTGGATTCGATCGTAGAAAACCTCGTGAAATTGTTCTCCTTGTTCCATCATCCAATCAAAATACTGGCCCCATTGCTCAGTCGATTCTATATCGGCATTATGGATCACACTAATATTACTACGCATATTCCCGGATTGAGTCTCTCGGGGCTCTCTCCAGATAACCTCCTCTCCGAGTTCATCTTCTATCGTTTCTTCCTCTGATTTTAACTCCCAAAACGCATCTTCGTTGTCTTGGATTATGAGATCAACACGTAGCGTATTCTCTTGAGAGACATTGACAAATGACAGTTCGAATCCGGTCTTTCCGATTGGATTCGTATAGTAGTGGCGAGGGCGGGGCTTACGAGCCCGAAGTGGTGTTGTGGAATCTTGAATTAGGTCTCTAAATTCAGTCCAGAATTCTTCTTGAAGCTACTTTGTATCCGTCAGTTCATTGTCGGAACGCTGTGCTTTTTCCTTCCATTCACTGGGGTCCTCAATTGGATTCAGTCGAACGGCGGGTGGAGAGTCACTGATTCGCCACACTTCCAACCTAATAGCAAAGAAGTCAATCCCTTCTAGTGCGGCTTCAATCGTGATTTGTTGGATATAGCTGGCGGAGCTTGATTCGAGCGTCGTCGGTCGTGAATTGCCAGTCAATCGTTGATTCGTCCTCGTTTCGAGTACGTTCCCACGCAGCGACCTCCGCATGGAGTGTCGCTGCGTCAGGAATGCGCCGATCAAGACATTCCGTCCACAGGGCGCTGAACTCAATCTCTGCCATGTTCAGCCAACTTCCGTGTTCCGGCGTGAAGTGAAATTCGAGCTTGTTGAGCAATCGACGAGCTTCCTCTGGCGGGAGATGTTCATAGAAGGCGTACCGTTGGTGCGTGTTCAGATTGTCCATTACTACCCGGATGCAGTCGGCATCCGGGTAGTGATCATCCACGAGTGATTGTATTTGCTGGACGAACTCCTGTTTGCGCCGCCGTTTCGTTACCTCGACGTGCCGCCAGCCGGTCAGCGGTTCGCTCATCACGAAGAGGTTGCGTGTTCCATTCCGTTCGTACGTGTAGTCGTACCGAGCGACCGCTCCCGGACGTGCCGGGAGCGGGTCGCGGACCTCTTTGTGCAGTTCCTTGTTGGACTCGTCAAAACAGACGACCGGGCGGCGTGGATCGTAGGGTTCGTGATAGAGATCGAGGACTTCCTCCATCTGGCAGACAAAGGCGGCGCTGTTTTCAGGCGTAATCACCCACGATTTTGACCGGTGAGGGTGCAGTCGTGTTTTTTTAGAACCTGTCGAACAGTCTCGTGAGAGATCGACTCGACGTCGATCTCGGTGAGGGCGACAAAGTGCTCGGCTAGAAGATGCAGCGACCAGCGAGACCGTCCTTCCGGTGGGTCGCTGCAGGCCAATGCAATGAGATGTGCTTCTTCACGTCCGTCGAGTTTACGCTCGTAGACGCGGTCGGCCTTGCGGCGAGTGATCGCCGCGAGGCCGTCCTCAGTGTAGCGTTTCCGGACGCGTCCAACTGTGCCGGGATGACAGCCGACGGCTTCACTGACCTGCTGGTCAGTCAAGCCGTCATCCGAGTGCAAGAGACACCGTGCGCGTGTGAGTTCCCGCGTTTTGTACGTGCCCGCTGAAAGCATCGCATTCAACTCCGCTCGTTCATCGGCAGACAGATCGACAGAGTACTGTTGTGTTCGTGGCATGATTTCTTCAGAAATTTTCTGAACACACTCTAGAGACGCTCTACGCAGATAAAGCTAGCAGTTCAGGGCTGAAGCCGCACTAGGCTGTTTCGATTAAGCCATTGAAACGCGTCACGATGTTCGTCGTTGAATTTGGGTGCAATCCAGACGATTATGTCTGCGTCGACACCAGCAGCATATGCGATCGACTTCCCAAGATGGTCATGGTCAGATTGATCCAATTGGTTTTCAATGACAACTTGTCGACCATCTTCAACGACTTCAGCTAAAATGTCGACGCTGTACTTACCAACGCTCTTCTCCATCTGAATCACTTCCAAATCTAATCCCAGAACATCTTCGAGATGGGAAGCATCTTCTGAACGTATCTCATTAGCTAACCAAGGTGTGAACTCGTGAGCCTCATGAGTCCAGTACTCTCGAACATCCTGAGGCTCAAGTTCCTGGAAATCTGGCCCCTCGAACGTAGCCATATCGGTACGCACACACCCAGGTCTCAAAGTATTTAATATCATTTAACGGTTGTGTCATTGGGTAGTCCACAGAGAGCCTTTCCGTAAGCCATCTACCACGGATAGAATTAGAGTAGCAATATACGGTGAGTTTCATATCAAACCCACTCGAGCCTCGCATTATGCCTGTTCAAGTATTTTGGGGAGACCGCTTTCTCGGGAAGTGAAATCCGCTCACCAGCACGATCGCAAATCGTCTCACGAAGCAGCGGACTGTCTGTCTCAAACTGGGGGTTCACTTGCAAATGGAACTCAGCATCGATCGTGAACAGCTTCCGATCGAATGCTGCATGATGGATCTTACTTAGCGGGAGTACATTCTGGAGATCAGCTCGATACTCTGGATAATCTGACCAAGGAAGGATGTGGGCAACGTCTAACAAAGCTGGATGGTCTACATCAGAGACAGCACAGGTTTGATCGAACTGATAGAGCGCAGTCGCTCGGAACTCGGGATCTATTGCTCTGGCCTCTACTGTGGTGTCGTAGGTACCAGCCATCATTGGATCCAACGCGACAGACTCATCAATTGCCGTTGAGTCTGCCCACGCTTCTACTGCATTATCGGTGAACTGACGTCCCTCAGCTGTCAGCGTGTACTGGTCTCCATCCTTCTGAACGACACCGAGACTACGGAGCCAATTAACCCGCTGTAGCGCCATATCGTAGTTTGACGGATCCCAACCGAGTTCGGGATGCGTGTTGAGTTGTTGTTGACCTACATCGTCGATCGACATCGGCCCTACAGACAGCGCGTAGAGCAAGCTCCGAAGTCCGAGATTGCGTCGACACATGATCTCGAGGAGGGTTTCAGTTGATCGATTAGCCAAATAACGTTGGCCCTCAGGGCCAAGATCCCACTCATCGGCATGAATCTCGAGGAAACCGACGTCCTCGAGATAGTCACACCGTCTCAAGATTGAATCCCGGTTCGAAACCCGTTCAAACCTTCCTTGATGCCAGCCAACGAATTCGTCCGTCGTTGGCTGTTGAGCATTGACGTACTCGATGATTTCATCGAGTGTCTCAACGTAGCTTGTCGCTCCCCCAAACATCGGAATGATGCTTCGGAGCCGTTCAGACGCCATTTATAGATCTACAGTACATTTCGAAGGAGCTCACATCACTATTTGGGCAGCCTCATACTCGTGTTCGTGTTGTGTTTTGGGCACCTGAACAGGGTGCAGGCGCATCAGAGAAAGTGCTTGCATGGATACCCAATGAAACAGCGAACGTACGTGTTTACCCCCAGAACGATTTCGCCACTCTCTCGTAAGTTGCTCCTGACCTAACGGTAGAGCAATGCAGACGACAGGGTGTTATCCGAGGGACGGTCTCCGGCAGGGAGACCGTCCCGCGTCGTCTGCACTGGCCAAGGGGGGTTGTGATGGTCACTGACGAGAAAGTGGAGCAACTGCTTGAGCGGATCACTGCTCTCGAAGGTCGTGTTGATGAACTTGAGCAGGAGAAAGAAGAGCTCAAGCAAGAGAATCGGCAACTCCGTGAAGAGAACAAGCGTCTCAGAGCAAAGCTTCGGTGGTACGAGGGGCCACACACACCACCGAGCAAGGACCAATCGGACCAAGAGGAGTCGTCCTCGTCCGGCGAGGACGAGGACGACGAACAGCCACGTACTGACGGTGGTACGCCTGGTCGAAAGCCCGGACACGACCCTGAGTGGCGGCCTGCACCTGATCCAGACGAAGAAATCGAGGTCACCTGTGACTGCTGTCCAGAGTGTGGCGAAGCATTCGACGAGTCGGCGGGCGTCAGCCCCCGACTCGTCGAGGAACTCCCGGATCCACAGCCACCCGAAGTCACACAGTACAATCGCCACCACTACGAGTGTCACTCCTGCGGAACAGAGACTGTCGCCTCACACCCCGACTGCCCCGATGAGGGGCAGTTCGGGGTGAACGTCATCGCACAGGCGGCGCTCTCTCGGTACGATCACCGCCTTCCCTACCGGAAGATCAGCGACCGCTTCGAGCAACTGCACGGACTGGATCTTTCGGCCGCGTCCACATGGCACGCGACCGAGCGCGCCGCGCGCGCCGGTCGCTGTGAATACGAACAGATCCGTCGCCAGATACAGCAAGCCGACGTTGTTCACATCGACGAGACTGGAATCAAACGAGACGGTGAACAGGCGTGGATCTGGACGTTCACTACCGAGAAACACACGCTCTACGCGGTCAGAGAGAGTCGTGGAAGCGATGTTCCCAAAGAAGTCCTCGGCGAGGACTTCGCGGGAACGGTTGTCTGTAATGGGTGGACGGCGTATCCGGCTTTCAGCAGCAACCTCCAGCGGTGTTGGGCGCACATTCTCCGGGAGGCTGAAGACGCCGCCGACAAGCAGGCGGAAGGCGAACCGATCTACCGGGCCCTCAAACAGCTGTTCGTCGCTCTCCAGACCCGGCTGGAGAGCGACTTGACAGTCCGTGAGCGATCAGAACTCCAGCGTGTGGCGCGCAGAGAGCTTGAATCGCTGATAGAGCGGTCAGTGCCCGACGGACCAGTGGCAACACTGCTCGGCAAGATTGAAGGAGGCCTCGACCACTGGCTCACCTTCGTCGGTGAGCCAGCAGTCTCCCCGACGAACAACGCCGCTGAAAATGCGCTTCGTGAGCCAGTGGTTCTCCGGAAGCTCATTGGGACGCTCCGGAACGACCGTGGCATGTTCGTTCATGAGACGCTGCTGTCCCTGCTGGCGACCTGCCGCCAGCAGGGACGCAATCCCTACGAAGAATTCAAGCGAATCGCTCGAAACAACGAGATGATTCCACGAGCTCAGGCTGTGCCCGCTGTTGCGTCCTCGGGGTAAACACGTACCAGCGAACGATACCTACTCCCGAACATCGAAAGACGGCGTGTTTGAACCCGGTCTGTGAAAACCCAACGTCTACGGTATACTGCTCGCCGGCATGCGCCATTTCACACCAGGACCAGGTCCGGCTCGAGATCAAGGGGGTCCAATCATGATTCTCGAGGTCCAGCAGACTCGAGGGCACCACGTTGTACTCGGCGTCGACGAAGAGTTCTGCGAGACAGTTGTCTCGGCCTGTGAGCTTCGAGGAGAGTGGTTCGAAACACACGGTGACAAAGAGATTGGAAATCGAATGGACATAACCGCGACGATCTGGATGGTTGGACGTCGACAGGGGCGTATCCACACTCGAGTAGCGTGGCTGGCTCTCACTGCTGACGCTTGCCAGTGGTATGCCGAATCGTTGCAAAGGACTCGAGAGGATGAACTTGATTGGCGGGCCAAAGACGCCCGTCGACAGCTCAAGAGTGTGCTCCGAGAGTATCGACGAATGAACGGTCGTACCTACGACCTCAGAACGAGAAGGTAGTGCCACCGTCTCGAAGCGCTAACAGCGGAAATACTGGAAACAATGGTGTCCTGGTAATACCCGAGTTAACCCACATGAGAGTCGCTTCCGGATTCTGTGGGGTAACTTCTAATTTGCTCAGAAAAACTCCGCTCTGTTCGAAACTGGATCTCGACGGCAGACGCTACAAGCGATTTTTTGTGCGCCAACAAGCGTGAGGCGCAACTCAATGTGCCTCGAGATCACTGATGAGTACAGATCAACCACTCCAGAACGAGACGCATCGAGAATACCAACTCAAGCAGAAGGACACGAGCGACCGGAACCGCAGCTATCCAGGTGATGTTGCCCGCCTACACGGGCATGAACTCGTGGCCATTGACGAGTGGCTGCCAGGGAAAGCCCCAACACCGTACGATATCGATCTCACCGATGGCTACGAATACCGTACACGCTACTGGCGTTGCAGAAAGTGTGGACAAGAGCGCAACCGCCGCAACGGATTCTCTACCCCCTGTGAAGAACCACAGCCACCCACTGTACTCGAGGCGGGTGGATACTCGATCGACGAGCCACGAACTCGTCGTGCACTCACCGAAGATATAGACGTTCGGTTCGGCCAACGAGGACCTGTCTACGATGTTTTCAGTGAAAGCGGGAGTACGTACGTAGTCGACGTCGAGAAAGAAACGTGCACCTGTCCTGATTTCGAACAGCGCCAACCAAATGGTGGCTGCAAGCATCTCCGACGTGTCGACCTCGAGATCCGCACAGGACTCGTCCCGGCTCCAGACGGGATCTTCATTCGATAACTGAGACGACAGGAACATTCGCTCGAGACGGTTTATGCCCCCGAAAGGGGTGACGGGGTGAACAGACAGTTGCCTCGTCGGAGCAAGATGGCTACAAACGAGATATTCAGCAGTCACTTTACTCGTGAGACAGAGCAAACAACGCGATCGACAACGTCGTGCCCTGAGTGCGGTGGAGACCTACTCCCAGCGAACCACGAAACACGCTGTCGAGAATGTGGCTTGATCGTCGATGAAGACCACCTCGATTACGGACCCGAGTGGTTCGACTCACCTGAGAACTCGAGCCGGCGCCGAACTGGAACTCCGCTCACGGCAGGCCGACACGACCGCGGACTGTCGACTGTGATCGGATGGCAGAAAGATGGGCAAGGGAACACAATCCCCGGACGAAAACGGAGTCAACTCAGCCGCCTTCGACGGGAGCATCGCCGCAGTCAGTGGCGATCGAAACGTGAACGAAATCTTGGATACAGTCTCGGTGAAGTCCGTCGGATCGTAAGTGCGCTCGAGTTACCGGACTCACTGTGCGAACAGGCGTGTATGCTCTTTCGGCGTGCCCAAGGGGAGACCTCTGTCAGGGACGGTCACTCGAGGGGGTTGCAGCAGCGAGCGTCTACGCAGTGTGTCGGTGCAACGGACTCGGCCGGACCCTTGAGGAGATCAGTCAGCTGGCGACGTGCTCGCGGTCAGACCTCGAGTGTGCGTACTCGGCGATGAACACCGAACTCGAGCTTCCAACAACGATTCCACGGCCACAGAATTTCCTCCCGCAACTCGCAGCCACGCTCGAGGTTCCAGATGAGATTCGACACCGAGCACATGAGTTAGCAACGCTCGCAGAAGATGCTGGTATCACAAGTGGACGTCGTCCTCGAGGCTTCGCTGCAACCTGTCTATACCGAGCCAGCCACGAGTTCGGCTACGAGCTCTCACAACAAGAGGTTGCGGACAGTGCAAACACGTCGACGACGACGATTCGAGCACATCGTGACTGCTTGCGCGAGGTCCTCGAGGAACAGGAGTAGTTACCCCACATAGTTCAACTGTGAAGTGCCGTGGGGTAACTCGTACTAAAAGCTGGACAATCGCCTCAGAAATCCGTTGATCGATCCCGACCTCGATTTTAAATAGGAGGACGCGGCCTACGAAGAGTACGACAATGGATCAAAGAGAACATGATCGCCATGAACTTCGGCCACTTGGAGAGGCATTTCCCGGTGTAGATCCCGTGCTTGAAGAAAAACAAGACCGCAATCTCCGTGCCAGGCGGATGAGGTATGGGAGCAGAGAAACCGAAGATCACGAATCGGAGTCAGACTGTCGCTCATGTGGTGCATCAATTCCATCGGACCAGACCAAATGCCAGTTCTGTCTGAGCAAGCATATCGAGCCGATCGATGAAGACGCGTCACGGTCTGCTGAGGTACTCTTGAGCGTAGTTTTCATCGTCACAGACGCACGGTCATACTACGAGGCTGTGGCGAAAGGAACAGCCGCCTGCCGCCAACTCGTCACTGACGAGGGGCCAATCGATGGGTATCAACTCGTGTACGACATCGACGATCCAGCACCACAGCTCGTCAAGCCCTGGACCTCACTGCCCTCAGCGGCTACACTAGATTCCGAACCCGGGCAACAGCTACTCAAGCGACTCGCCAACGTTAGCGGCGAGGATTCTATCAGATGGTCAACTGCCCATGGCAAGCCACCAATGCTCTACAACGAGTGGGGGCAATCGATCAACGACCTCGAGGACGTGCTTGGATTTGAAGAGAAAGCTCACCGATGGCTGGTTCCAGCACTTGCACTTCACGAGCAACTGCAGTCACAAGATGCTACCCAAGAAGAGCCGTGTCCACCAACCAAGAAACGACTCTTCTGTCATCGGTGCGACAAAGAGAGGGTGCATAGGTTTGATAGCCGTGAGTCCGTATCTGATCCGTCCAAACTCAGGACACCGATTTGGAACTGTAGTCGGTGCGAAACGCCACGATACGGGCCTGATCCAGAGTGAAGACTTTTTTGAAAAAGTGCTCCACACGCAGGAGTATCCATATGATTTATAAATTCGAATTTTTAGATTTTTAGAACAGAGGGAACGGTTTCTACTGCTTAGATCAGTTCTTCGTCGAGGACGCGCTTAATCACCTTCGTCTTCGATTGCTTTTCAACCTCCTCCTCAAGATTGTCCGACAGTTCGAAACAGTCACTTAGCGTTCTATCCGAGTCCTGTGCGATTTCACCCCACCACTCATCTTCGTCATCCGCCAGCACGAAGAGGAAGGTCTGTGCCCGGTCTTTCTCTGTTTCCTCGTCGATCAACCTGTTGTACTTGTAGATCTGGCCGAGAACCTTATTCTTCGATAAATTCCCAGCGATCTTCGACTCGATTAACCAACACCTGCTAGAAGGGACGTGTTCGATATACAGGTCAAATCGCGTCCGAGTATGGTCGTGGATGCGGTGCTCGCGGTACACTTTGTAGTCATTACCAAACTCGTTTCGCAATGCTCCGTACATCTGCATTGAGACCATGACTTCGCGAGGCCGTTCGTCACCACAGACCGGAGTATCCTTGAGGATATGCTTGATCCGTGTCTCTGGTAGATACGGACTTTCGCGAAGGATCTCGTCATGGATCTGCCGGACGATCTCTTCAAATGTGTAATCACCGTCCTCGACCGACTTTTTCGCCGAATTTCGGATCCGCTTGGAGAACCCCGTTTTCGCTTTCTCCGGTGGCTGTACCTCACACCAATCACACCGACGTCGGATCGCACGTAACTCGCTTTTATCAAGGGTGTCAAGAACCCGGTACAGTCCGTGCCATGGACTCGCCATACGACTCCAGACCTCAGCGCAGTGATATAGCTTTGTGGGAATTGCCTGGCTCCAGCAGTAAACACACCAGTAACTGAGCGAATATATTTTCCGTCCCTTATTCCACATATGTTAGCAAACCGATCCCGACTGTCCTACACAGGAAAATGAGGTTTACGATAATCGAAAATTATTTATCTATTCCTTGTTTTTGTAGGGTCACCGAGTAGGCCATACCCAAAAACCAAATTTGCTTGCCCAGCAGAGACTACCAGTCTCTGCCACTGTAGCGTCCACGGGGGACAGTCTGTCTCTCGTGGGCGTTACAAAGCAAATCATGGCCTACGAAATCGCGTTCACTGGTTCTATCGAGGAGGCGTTTGACGGGCTTGAAGCGGATGAGCGGAGCTACATCCAGAAGAAGCTGGATCAGATTGCTTCATCGGAATTTCGCCATCCGTCGCAGTGGGATTTCAAGCCGCTGAAAGGGCGTGGTGAGGGTCGGTTCCGTATCGGGAACGGTCTCCGGGTCGGTGCAAATATCGATGATGAAGAGAACACGATCCGCGTGAACTGGGCGGATCGACGCGAGAATTTGTACCGGTAGTCGGCCGGTAGGTCGTTTCGGTTGATGCAGGTGTCGTGAAGTCCGCACCGTGAGAACGGTCTCAGTCCACGAGCTTACGGGTCCAGTCCTGTAAACCCAGATACTCACTATTCATATCTATTGCTTGTGAAAACCCGAGAATAATGCCGACGTTACGAAAACGCCAGGAAAAATCAGAGGGCAACCAGTCACCGTGGTTTGTGAGAATCTCAAACTGGTCTCCACCACCACCGACACACACATTCCAACTCAAACCCGCCGCAATCCGTATCCTCCGCGGGATGGGCCTCGAATCAGGTGACTCCTTCGAACGGCAGCAGCTCTGGACACTTTACAACCTTGACCTCACCTACACGCTTGACGGCAAATCCCCTGCAAATCCTGACCAGGAACTTGCAGAACTGGATCCAGAAAACATCCCGCCAAAACAACGAGTGGACTTCGTTAAAGAAGTGTTACGAGACTACTCTATCTCTGAAATACAGTCAGACGATTTCTACCGGTTACTGCTCTGCATCGATCGCGGACCAGATAATCCTCAGCGTGACCTCGTAGAATTTCTACTCTCTAACACGTCTATCGATCCTTCCCACGTTAAAGCACTTGCTGCAGACAGTGACTCAATGCTCACTTCACCTGTGTTCGGAGCATTGGTCTGCCACGAATTCAACCAGTTCCTCGACGATGTGACCAATGTTGGCACAGGATATTGTGAACCCGTCGCCTACTGTAATGAACATGTCTATCTCGTTCACGAGAACATTGCCTGGGATCTCAACCCAGGACTCGCCGATTTCTATCTCGACTTCCCGGACTTCTATCTCAACGAAGTCGTCTCCCACCAGCGCCTAATGTGTGAAATCACGGTCCTCGAAGAGATCCACGCAGCCCAATTCTTTGCAGATGCGAGAAAGACGTCAGATACAATTGGCCGGATACTGCAGAACGGATTCACCGACATCGAGAGCATCGTCATTGTTCCGATACAATCCCTTTCCAACCAGGAGATCAGGCATGCATTCGCCTTCGAAGAGTAGTGGATAATCCACACTCAGTCAGTGTAACATGAATATTATGCTGGGTGAGCAACAACTATCAATCCCCCTATGAGCAACACGGTGAAGATGCAGCACTACGTCCCTCGATTCTATCTTCGAAACTTCGCTGCTGATACCTCCGGATCAACCCCTATTGTCCACTGCTTCGACAAACCGGAACGTAACCAGTTTCCAACATCTATTAGCAATATCGCAGGAGAGAACTACTTTTACGATATTGCTGAAGACCCCGACCAGAAATTCGAATCGCGGCTCGCAGCGATTGAGGGCGAGTTCAGCCAAGCGTACGAGATCCTCCTCGACAGCGAAGACCTGAACGCGTTGGACGCAAACGACCGATCTGCCATCGCTTACTCAATCGCCGTCCAGGAGCTCCGCACTCGTGAGAACCGCGAACAGCTCCGAGACATGTTCTCCAAAATCCGGAGCCGACTCGAAGGCATGCCGATGAGTGACAAGATGGAGGACCAGATGGAAGAGCTTCGAGATCTCGACACTGATGAGGGTGCTACTCGGTTCCAGCGCGAATTCCTCCAAAACAACGCCTGGGATCTTGCGGAAATCGTCCTTGAGATGAAGTGGGTTCTCTACGTGAACGACACGGACATGCCCTATTGGACGTCGGATCGCCCGATCGTCCGCCACAACGACATCGATCACAGTCCATATGGGAGCATGGGGCTGCAAAGCAAGGGAATCCAGATTTACTTTCCGTTGTCACCGACCGTTTCTCTCGCGTTCTGTGATCCGACGATGTTTAATTTCCTACATTCGAAATCGGAAGTTGAAATCCACCATGTCCGATTCCAGAACTCGTTACAAGTCCGTGAATCGACGCGGCACGTCATTGCGAATACAGATAACTTCTCGATGGCAGAGGATTTTGTCGAGGACTACCCGAAGTACGCCGAACCCGACCGCGATCGCGTGTTCATGGAGTAGTATCAACACCAGCGATAGGAAACCCGACTTTCAGAACAGCAGACCTGCCTGCTCTACTTCATAAAGGACCGCCGTCGCTAGCAACACCATCATCGGCAGCACGTCATGCCGAGCACCACTCACCTCGTCGAACGAGGCGTTCCCATACCGTGAGAGAACAAACTGCAACAAGCCCTGCAACGGCAACGCCGACATTCCTAACAAAGCTGTCAACATCATCGTATACACTAGTGCACTCCCTGTCACCCAGTAGATGACCGGGACCGCCATCAACGCCGCCAGTATCAAGATACCAGCCGTGGCCCCGAACACTACCGACGCAGTAAACCGGCCCGATCCCTGCATCGAACTTCCTATGCCCAGGAGCCGAATTTTCCGTACCGCAGGATGCTCATTGCTGAACATCTTCGGCGATACCCGCAGCATGAACCGTGCCATTTCCAACAGGCCATGACTGAAATAGTCGTGCCGCCCTCGTACAGCCCGGTTATAGTGCCTTACTGCGCTCCAGAAGAACAGGTCACCAAACACCATTTCGTAGAGAATCGCCAGTATATACGCCGCCAGGAACAAACCAACCCCCAGTCCCAGAAGCACATCACCCGGAATGATCGTGGTAACGGCTTCTGCGGCGAAGATCGCTGTGTAGACCACGGCAAACACGATCAGGTACTGCATCCACCCAGTGGTCTTTCGCATCATCTGGTCCGACTCGATGAACGCATTATCCAGAATCATTTTCCGAACCATAGTAATCCCGACTAACAGGATTGCCGCGACCGTACTGGCAGCTTCCAGAATTGGGGCCGAAATCGAGATGGTGAGAACCGTGGTTGCAATCAATGCAGCTAGTGCTACCTCGAACGCGACGGTTTGCTCAGGTTCTTTACTGAATACCGCCGGGATATCGATTGGTTTGGGATAGACAATTTTCTCGTGCAGCGTGAATAGATCCGGAAGATTCTCAGCCAGCTGCTCTGGCACCTCCTCAACAGAAGACACGTCGGGGGGCTGAGATTCCAACTCCATATCCTGTTCTCATTTGACTTGATACAACAGGAACAAGATAGGTCTTGCGTGTCTTTCGGGGATTTCTCTCCCTCTCATCTCTTCCGGACAGGAGTAGCTCTGGCTTTCGGCGTGAAGCAAATGAAGTCGACATGCTGCACTAATACTCTACATGTTACATGCCGATTTTGACAGCTACTCGGTAGTTCGGTCAGAGTCTGAGATCCATAGCACGTAATTATCAGAATTTTAGCAGAAGTCTGCGTTGACGGGCTACTTAGTGGCCAAGGTTGCAGAAAACTATACATGAAACCTTTCCCAACGGTCCAGATACGATGGTACTCCCCGACCCTGAGACGCTCCAAGACGCGGCCCGCCATGCCGAGGCCGTGGCTGATTACGGCATAGACACGAACAACGCCCGAGCGCTTGCTAAGATGCGAAATGCTCTCATCCGTCTAGAGAACGTGGCTGAAGAAGCGCGTAAGCAGGTGATTGAACCTGCGTTAGATGACGAGATGGACGTTGGAGACCGCGTGGCCGGCGTACAAAGGCTGAAGGGTGAGCGGCGAACCGTGACGGACAACGCGGCTGCCCTAGAAATGCTCGAGGACGCCGGCGCGGATCCGGCGGAAGTAGTGAGGATCTACCCCATGCAATTCGTCGACGCCGTCGATGGAACCGGTGTCGACCCCTCGGTGGTCATCGATCGCGAGGAGTACACGTTTTACCGCCGGGACGGGTGAATGAGCGAGCAAGCCAGGGAAACCTTAGGGTACACGAATAGCGCGAGCGAGAGCACGGGAGAGTGAAACTCTCCCAAGGGAGTGACACAGACTTTTGATCGAACTTTTGCCAGCAAGCATGCGAGTCCAAAAAGTCTGTGAAAATAACGGCGACGGCTTGCTGTATGCAGCACGTGACTCCTATCAAGTTCCAAGGGTTTTAGCAGAGCCAGCGTGAAATATGTTCAAATCAGACTCAACGATCCAGAGATTTACATTGAGTTGTGACTTTCTAAGGTCCACAAACTCGTTCTCGTTGGTTTATCCACCCCTGAAAGACTGCGGGGCTCACGAGAGTTACCCGCGGTGAATTATGGAAATAATCGAAAAGCCAACATCGTTGGCGAACGCTGAGGCGCTCCATTACCGAGGTGTCGCCAGATGAGCAGAGGCGGTGAGTGTCGAGTACCAACCTGCTCAGTACCTGCTCGCGATCGATCGGGATACGCCGGCCGCTTCTGTTCGAACAGGTGCGAGGTTCGGTACGACCACCTCCGAGCAGATGCGCGGGATGCCGCATACACTGAACGGGAGGAAGGTCACTGATGCTCGAACAGCGCGATCACCGCGGTAAGCGGTTCACGATTGGTCACGAAGATGCTACCGACGAGATAGCCATCGAACGTTGTCAGCGAGCAGAGGCACTCGAACGACAGGCCCAGCACGAACTCTGTGAACTCGAACGTGCAAAAGCAGTTGCCGGTCCAGCTGGGAAACACCCCGAGGTTGAGGTACTCAAGCGATGACACCGAACGAACAAGATCAAGATCCACACGATGTCCCTGGATTCGATAGAGCACTTGGCATCGATGACCCAGTTCCTGACGCTGAGTATGGGGATCAAGGATACCATCCAGAACAAGATGTCACAGATGCTGACCGAGGTCCCGTCGACGACCTTCACGAAGCGCTCCTCGATGTCCGGAATGATCTCCAACAACTCGATGAACACCTTCCAGAGCCGCTGTCGCTTACAGATTCGATCAGGGAAGTAAACGCTACTGCAGAGGCTTACGCACGGCTTGGATCCGACTATCACGATGATCTTAGTTGATCCGTAGGTGTTGTTCGACCCCCTAAGAGAGATGTGGGGCGAGACAGCACGAGCATCGCCTCGTAAGGTAGTTGAACGATGGTTATTTAGTGCTATTCCGTCGGGCGGACCGTTTCGTCATCATGTACGATCCGATCGAACCCCGCAAGATATGCAACCCGGTCTCGGACCTCAGCGACGTCTAGGTCCAGATCGGCAGCTAGTTCGTCGACGGTCATCGGAACGTCAAGCGCCTGGAGCACTTCGATCCCACGGTAGTACCGCGTCGTTAGCTCCTGGACGCGGTCCTCGATTGGCGTGGTCACTCCGTACTGCTCCTCGAGGTCAACCAAGGCCTCGTTCACGAAGGTGGCGAATTGGTCGTCGCCGAGCCGGTCGATCTGCGCTTCGAGTTCACCTCGGACGACGTCGTAGTCGAGACCAGTCTGCACGAGCATATTCATGTCTTCAATGTCGTCGTCCCGCCCTGCGACCGACTTGAACAGGAAGATATCCTCGTTGCTGACTAGGCGGACGGTCAGTTGATCCGTCGCTAGGAACGACTTGCTGCGTTCCCGCATTCCCTCAGTCAGCACGAGCTTGTTCGCGACCTGCTGGTTGAAGATGTCGAGGCGGCACCTGTCAGCGTTCTCGACGCAGCTGGTCGCGCCCAGCGCCCGGTAATCGGCGTCCAGCGATTGTACCTCCGTATACCCGAGGCCCATTAGGACAGCCCACAGCTGGCCGTACGCGTCACTGTCAGCGACGACCAGATCGATATCCTTTGTCGCGCCCTTAAGATCGCGTAGCGACATCGCGCCCCCACCAATCAGATAGACCGTGAGCCAGTCAGATAATCCATCTGCGATTCGTTGGAACTCGTTCTCGATGTACTCGCGTCTGAACGTTGGTCTCATTGGGGTAGGTCCACCTCATAGTCAGCAGCTAGCTTCTGGAACTCGTCCCACTCGGGGAGGCGGTCGCTGTCGGCTGCTCCCTGCGTCTCGAGATATCGGAGCAGGGTGTCGATTTCGTCATCGAGGCCGTATTTCGCGGCTTGCTCTCGGAGGTCGCTCTTGTCGATGTCGACGTGGCTGAGCAACAGGAGACAGTACGAGTGGTGGCGGGACCCATCGTCGATCAGCAACGTGTGACAGCAGAGCTCCGCCGGCGAGACTTCCTCTAGGTCCTCAGAGTAGAGGTAGTATCGATGGCGAGTCAGCAGAAACTGGAGATCGAAGGCTGCGAACCGCGCAAGCCCGGTCTCGTGGAAGTTCTCTGCCTCGATCTCTATCTCGGTCTGGGAAAGAAATTCGTCGTAGTCCCTCCAGAGAATCGTCCCGTTCGGCCCAACCGATTCGAGACGCTGTCGATGCAGATGGTGCACAAGTTCGCGAGCAAACTTGTGCAGTCGGTCGAAGTCACCGTTGAAGTGGTAGCAGCTGTCATCAGTGCCGACGAGGCCACGGTCTCGCAGCCGTTTGAGAATCCGGTTGACGGTGTTGCGATAGTTGCCGCTCCGTTCGGCGACGTCAGTAACGGTCCGTGGCTGGTCGAGGTAATACAGTACCTCGAGGGCTTTTCCCGTCAGTAACTCGGGAAAGTCGATGTGAGAGTGCTGGCGGACGAGATCCTGGTATATTTCAACAGCCCGGGAATCCGAGGGTGTGACGCATTTACGGCGGCCGTCACGTTCCGTATAGACCAGCCTCTTCTCGACGAGATCTCCGACAGCACGGGAGAGGTAACTCTCGCTGTGGTCGAGCTTCGTCGCGAGCTCCGAGATCGTATCACCACGTTCGACGGTAGCGAGGACCTCGAGTTCGATTCGTCGCAGCACGTTGTAACACAGTACGAATCTTATATTTAAACAAGTTTCGAGTAGTGTTACACCAGAGAGAGAGGATTGAAGGAGAACGGTCAAACACAGTCTTAACCAACAATACTATGTCAGCAACGTTTTTGTTGGTTAACACGGATTGAGTTGCCATGTCCTACGAGCCACCGACACCCCCACAGGAACTTCCCGCCGACGTCGTCGACACACTTGACCACTACTCGCCTGAACTCCTTCGGCACGTCGCCAGGTACACTAAGGATCTTGCGGAATACCGCGAGCGAGAGGCACGACTAGCGGAAAACGAAGGGGACAACCAGATCGAGGAGCAACCAGAGGACCTTCCAGATGACGTCCCGTCGAAGGCCACGATCACAGTGAAGGAGATTAACGACAACCGCTACTACTATTGGCAGTGGCGGGATGGAGAAAAGATACGCTCAAAATACAAAGGCCCAGTTGATCCGGAAAAATAGTCCTCGTTGAGGTCGGTTGGTCGGGGAGACATCGATTTACTGGAAACAGTGGTGTGGAAGTTGGGAATACTGATTTCATCTGTTCGTTGATCTCGGTTAGAACAGCGTTCTACTCGCGAAGCGTAATTAACCAACACAAGGCGGAAACCCGTCCACTTGTTGGTTAATCGGTGTAGGTCGTCTGACGAGAGTTAGACACCACCATTTCCACTAATACGCTCACACAATGAACTGATGATCGTATCTTATCCACTCTCCCCCCACTGTTTCCAGTAAAGCTAGTAGCAAGGGTCCCCTGAGCTGTGGTGTTATTTTGTTTCACTAGAATCAAGTCCAACAGCAAATCTCTCTAGCTCTCCTACGGACTAACTCGGACGGTAAGGATATAAACTTTTCCCTGGTTCAGAGTTCTCTCTCACTATCCGACCCTCTTTCGTAGTACTTTACTGGAAATAGTGGGGAGGGGGTGTTCCGCCATTCTTATCTATTGATTCCCTCTGCTGTCTATCGATTCCTATTCTTCCAAGGTATACTGGAAACGATGGGGTCTGTGCTGTATATAAAAGATCGTTTACTGGAAATACTGGAACCTCGTAGTTTTCTGTTCTGTGAGCATCCAACTGGAACCACCGAGAATTACTGGAAATAACGGGGTGAGTTTGATGACTTGTGAGTTGAGGTCTTTACTGGAAATAGTGGGGTGTAGTGCCTCAAAGATGCTTTCTTCATGACAAACCAAATGACTTTCTTTCAATAGACTGGAAACAGTGGGGTCGATCTCTAATAGTGGAAATCATGCTCCTCGTGGTTATACTGGAAATAGCGGAAATAGTGGTCGAAACAGTTATGATTCTTGCCTGAATCAGTCGAACACAATATGACTCCACGATTCCAGCCGGACGACACACTGTACAAACGACGGAATACACTCAAAGTCGAGTACGTTCCAGACGACATCGTCGGACGGGATAACGAGATTGAGGAGTACGAGGCAGCCCTCCAGCCGATCATCAACGGTGAGTACCCCGATAACATCTTCATTTACGGCAAGACCGGTGTCGGGAAGACTGCTGTGACGAATTTCTTGCTAAACGAACTCCAGGAATCTGCAAAACATTTTGAAGTCGACCTCTCTGTCATCACACTCAACTGCGATGGCCTCAGCACGAGCTATCAGGCCGCGATCAGTCTGGTGAACAGTCTCCGAGAACCCGAACACCACATCGCTGAAACCGGTCATCCGCAATCCAAGGTCTATCGCCTTCTCTGGGATGAACTCAATAATCTCTCTGGGACTGTCATCATCGTTCTCGACGAGATCGACCACATTACGGATGATACGTTCCTCTACCAGATTACTCGCGCAGACAACAACGGATACATCGACAACATTCAGCTTGGCCTCATCGGGATTAGCAACGACTCGACGTTCCGAGAGCAGCTTGACGCGAAGGTCCAATCGTCTCTATGTGAAACCGAGATTTCGTTTCCGCCGTACGGCACAGACGAGCTCCAGAAGGTTCTCGAGCAGCGAGCAGATATCGCGTTTCATCAGAGTGCCCTCGAGGAAGGAGTGATTCCGCTGTGTGCTGCTCTTGGTCGTCAGGATGGTGGGGACGCTCGACGAGCCATCACGCTCCTTCGGAAAGCGGGCGACCTCGCTCGCACCGAGAACGCAGATTCGGTCACGACCGACCATGTCGAACGTGCTCAGGAGAAGCTCGAGGCACAGCAAAGCATGGATATCATGCGCGACCTCACAGAACACGAGCAGCTCACCCTGTATGCACTGACCACGCTTGCTGCGGAGGATGCTACACCCGCTCGCTCGCGGATTGTCTACCAACGCTACAAAGAGCTCTGTGAGTTCCAAGGCCGGGATCCCCGCACCGCTCGTCGAATGCGCAGCTTCTTGTCTGATTTCGAGATTCTCAATCTCACGCTCTCGGAGATGAAGCACCGTGGTCAGGACGGCGGAACATACCGGGAACATGAACTCAACCGCGATATCGCGACTGTTGTCGACGCGCTACAGACGATTATCAGCGAATTCGGTGCTCATCGGAGTATTATCGAGTACCTTCCTGACTCCGGCGAAGAGTTTACTGCGATGTAGCGCAGGGTCTCAGACTATCCCTCGTCATGTCCCTCCAGTCCTATATCGGCAAATTCGAGTAGTTTCTGAAGCTGCTCGTTGAATTCGTCTTCGACCTTTGTGTGGAAGCACCCCTCCTGCATCCACAACTCGAGTAGTGACGGACTGCTTCACAGCGTGTACTGACGGTTTGTATCTACAGAGAATCTGATCGCAGAATATGTCCACTAGAGGTAGATGCAACGTTGGCTCTAATCTATCCGGAAGCAATCAATCTGAGACTAGAAGAGGCCGATAAGACAACGTCAGTACTGGTTTTGAACCTTGTCCATTTTGCACTGGACGCAGAGGTCATCTGCGAAGCAGGCGACGTTGTCGTACGGACAGTCGTATTCTTCGACGGTGACGGAGAAGCGGCGTTTCGCGTGCTCCCATTCGACTGCCCAGTCATCGATATTCATATCGGCGGACGTGAACACCACGTCGTCGTCGCGATCGATGATTTTCGCTGCTGTGACGGCGTACTGATGTTCTTTCACGACGTCGATCGCGTCGTGATATGAGGAACACCGGATTTCTTTCTTTCCGGCGTTATCATCCAATAGTCGGACCGTGATGGAGCCATCGTACTCTTCGGTCGGATCCAAGCCACCTGCCATGGAACTGTCGTCGGAACAATAGCACAAAAGTCTACGGTTCAACAGTTGAGTTCGGAATCCATGCCCTCTCGTGAGACGTAGTTCACGGTTCGAGTGTGAGGAGTTCTGCTGCGAGTGTTTCCAGTTCTTCACGCACTGACAACGGACCGAACCATCGCTCGGGTAGTGCATCACAGCCGAATCGGGTACCAGTGACGGCTCCGGCGACAGCACCGATCGTGTCCGTGTCCCCGCCCATCATCACCGCATCGACGATCGCTTCTTCAGCGGTTTCGGCGGTGAGACCGTGGTACAAACCTGCCTGGAGCGTCGTGACGACATCCCCTGAGTTCGTCAGATCAACGTCAGTTCGTTCCCCCCGTACGCACTCCTGGATTGGATGAATGGCCTCATGTATCTCGTCCGGTAACTCGGCTTCGAGCGCTGTAACCGCCGTTTCGAGCGGTTGGTCAACGTCGTTTAGCAGGTTTGCGAGCGTTTGGTTGAACAGTGCACAGCTCCACTGGCAGCGCGGGTCGGCGTGCGTAATCGAGGAGGACTGCCGGCTCACCTCGACGAGTTCGGCCGGTTGATTTCGGTATGCGATGGCGTACGGTGCACACCGCATCAGACTCCCGTTCCCGGCGTTGCTCCCTTCTGGACTCGACTCCCAGACGCGTCGACCGGCCTCATTCCAGGGCTCCCCTCGCTCGATCTGTCGAAGCGCGCTCGCTGTCATGATCCCGATGTCGAACGGACCTGACTCTTTCCAGGCGGCGAACCGATCAGCAATATCCTCGGGAACGAACGTCCCGTGCTCTGCCAAGCTACGGGCGATGCAGAGTGCCAGTTGCGTATCGTCGGTGATCGTTCCGGCCGGCTGGCCGTGGGTGCCAGAGGCGAGCATTTCGGTCACGCGACCATGTACTCGCTCGATTTGCTCAGGCGAGCGAAATTCGACTGGCCGTCCGAGCGCGTCGCCGCACGCAAGCCCGAGTAGCATCCCTTCTGCGCGTGATCGGCGGTTCTTCTTCATGCCAGTCACTCACACTCTGATATCCTAACTATTGTGGTGAGAAAACTTTCCGGTTACGATACCTGTTGTCACACATTTTATCATGTTCTCCAACAATCCCACGTTCAATGACTGAATCCGGCGCCGGGATTTCCGAGCGGGCTATGAAACTCCGACAGCGAGCGATAACGGATCCGGAGGAAGTGGAGCTCGATGAACTGGCAGAGATCCTTTCGAATCCGATCGCTCCGCCGGCTGCCCACGGGGCTACAATCGTGGCGCTGCTCAACGTGGCTCGCGTTCGCGACGACGTTAGTGAGGTGTTTGTCGAGGATTTGAATCGGTTGCTTGATCGTCCGTCGCTCAATACGGTGCTTGTTCTCCGCTGTCTTCGGCAGCTCGCGTCGAACGATCCGAAAGCGGTGCTCGCGCTTCGAGATGAGATTGTGGATCGGGTTTCGACTGAGAGCACCGATGTCACACAGGCCGCCACCGGGTGTTGCGTCGAACTGGTTGCCGCAGATCCAGTAGCGTTCGTGGATCTGGTTCCGACCCTCGCTACGCTTCTGGACTCAGAGAACGAGCAAATTCGGAATAACGCTGTATACATCCTCTCCCAGGTTGCTCAGGATCATCCGGAGGAAGTGAAACCGGTCGTCCCACAACTGATCGACGATATCGAGGAACGAGAGCAGCCGTACCAGACCAACGCTCTCTCCGCGCTCGGTGCTGTCACCTGCGCGTATCCAACCGCTGGAGCGGAGGCGACGGACACGCTTGCGGAACTCGTCGCGTCAGACGCACCTGCAAAGGTTCGCGCGAATGCCGTCGGCCTACTCGGCGACGTTGCCGTCGGCGATCCATCCGAGCTTGAGGAACACATCCCGCTCCTTATTTCCTGCCTCCAGAGCGATGACGAGTACCTCTCCGGGAACGCTTCAGCCGCACTGTTACATGTCGCGGTCGACGGCAGCGAGTCAGTTGAAGGAGCGATTCCGGCTCTCATCGAGTTACTAGACGACCCCTCTCCGGTGGTGCGGCGAAACGCGTGCAAGGTTCTTGGACACGTGGAGGCCACGGTCGCTCTGGAGCAGTTGAAGACGATGGCGGAATCCGATCCGGACGAGGAGGTCCAAACGACTGCTACGTGGGCTATTGAGAAGGTGACTTGAGAATCTTCATCTCTCGCACCGGAGCACGCTCGCTGCACGCCATTATTGTGTGTGGACCGTCAGATTAGGCCTTCTAACCGGTGTTTCAATTCGTGACGGGGTTGTTTCCGTCCAGATAACTGACCGGGATGTGTGTCGGATACCGATATGTTCGGATCCGGCCCGTGATTAAGCAGGATACGCTGGTCAGTTCTGTGCAGACAGCCGTGGGGTTTGCTATGAGCACCTCCAAGCGGATGCTCAAGATATTGTAGTGGACGAGTCAAAGGATCGGTACTGATGCTCAAGTAGATCGACCACCGCGGCGAGCGCTTCACGATAGGTGACGACAGCTTCGTCGACGACGTCGCCAGTGCACGCTGTCGGTGAACCAAAATGCTTGACCAAAGCCCAGCGAGAGCTCAGTGAGCTATCTCCCCTGCCCCAAGCGTCGAGTGAAACTTGGCCG
>NZ_CP095393.1 GCF_023008585.1 Natribaculum breve
ATTCTATTTTGGCTAGTAACACTGGACAGTATTACTGACCAGCAATACTGTCTTGTCTGGCTAGTATTTTTATATGGGGAGACCATCTGCTTAGCGTGTATGATTCCGTATACAGTCTGGTCCGAGGCGGGTGGCGTCGGAAAGACGACGCTTGCGGCTAACCTCATGCGTGCGCACGCGAATCAAGGGATGAAAGTTCTCGGGATCGATATGGATCCGCAGGATGGCGGCCTAACCAATCACTTCGGTCTCGATGATCTGAAAGCTGATAGCGAGGCTGACAATCTCGTGCTCCATATGGTCGACCGACCACGAGGCGATTTTCATGACCTCATCCAGTCGACTGAAGGCGTCGATCTCGTTCCAAGCCACAATAATCTCGGCAACCTTGCTGATCTCCTCGCGACGGCCAAGGAACTCGAGGACCAGACGAGTCTCGAGGGGGAGTTTGAGAAGGAAAAGCAGCTCCGACGGGTCCTCGTCGACGCTGGTGTCCCATCGGAGTACGACGTTATCATCATTGACCCACCAGCGTCTGAGGGACAACACCTGTACAACGCGGTTTACGCAACGTCGAACCTTCTTATCCCCTTCGAACCATCTCCGAAAGGCGAACGGAGTGTTCAGGGCCTCCGTGATGTGGTGAGCGGCCTCGAGACTGAACTCGGAGATATCGATGTCGGTGTTCTCGGTGCCGTCCCGAACAAGGTCAAGGGGACGAACGTGAACCAGAAATATCTCAATGCACTCGAGGAGGAGTCGCTACCGATCGCCCCTGTGTCGATCGGCGAGCGTGGATCGATGCTTGGTGATGCGTGGGACAACCAAGTGTCGATCTACGAACTCGCGGAGAACGATGACTACCGCGATCTTCGCGATTACGAAGAACCGACGCTCGAGAAGTTCGACGATCTAGCCGAATTCATTGCCGATCAATTTGCGACGACAGAGGTCACAGCATGAAATCTGGTGGCCAAAACCCGTTTGCTGACGAGACTGAGCAGAGTGACCAACCAGAGGAACAGGAAGAAGAAGTCAGTACTACTGGCCAGTCAGAAGAACAAGAAAAGATGGTCAGTAATACTGGTAATACTGATCAGTCTGACCAGGATGGTGGGCAAAAAGATGCAGTCAGTAATACTGGACAGACTGACCAGGTCGATCAGGAAGAAAACCCGGCGCAGTCTGGAAGTAATACCAGTCAGTTTGACCGATCAGACTTACCACGAATAGTTGTTAGAGACTCAGTCAAAGAAGACCGTGATGGGGGTGTGCACCAACTGTTCGTCTACCAGGATACCGAGGATAAAGAGAAACAGGCACGCCGTGATCTTGAGGACCGATTTGACGATGATCTCTACAAGCTCGATGCTCGAGAAGCGATATACCTCGCCGGGATGCAAAATTTAGACGACGCCGAGGATATTCTCCGCGAGTGGGGTATGGATTTCTAACACTTTCTTTTCCTTAGACCGGCCAATCCGAAAGCTGACTGTGATGTGACTTGAGCACACCGTCATCGTGTCGCAACACCGATGAGGATCCCCCTTGTCAGAAGTGGCGTATCGAAGGTGGCAATCCCGATTACAGCAAGGCAGAATGTGAGGACGCCAGCAGTATCGACTGGACTTGCAACTATTCCTCGAGAGGAAGAAGACCCGACGCCATCGGGAAGTAATACTGGCCAGTTAAACTGATCAGTATTACTCAAAACACTGTTAGGGTATCTGTCAAAGAAGGCCGTGATGGGGCGTGCATCAACTGTTCGTCTACCAAGATACCGTGGACAAAGAGAAACGGACATGCCTCGATCTCGAGCGGCGATCGTGACTACTACTCCTCGTACGCGAGGTTCATGATCCACTGCGAGAAGGCGTCGCTGTTAGGATCAATCTCTTCCTCGCCGACAAACGGCGAGAGCATATCGCCGGCCATCAGCAGTCTGAAATCGAGGTCTCGTGCGGTCGGTGAGATGAAGTAGGTGTTGTGGCCCTTGTAAACGGTTTCCTCTCGATCGACCAGTTCCTTTTCAACGAGCGATTCGACGATCCGGCTGCCCTTGCGCGAGGAGAATTCCAGTTCCTTCCAGAAGTCGCTCTGGTGGATGCCGCCGGACTCGCGGATGAGCTCGAGACCTGCTCGCTCGTCCTCGTTGAGTTCGGCTTCAGCCGTGGAAACACTCACGGTAACCGCCTCACCGTGCGCATCGCTACAGGAAGGAGTGCGTCCATACTACATCCAAGACAAGATGACTCGCTAAACTGTGCCTTTTCTTCATAGATCGAATTCCAACTCGCACCATCTTCCTGGAGCTTTTCTATCCCTTTGTAGAACAGACTATGATCTGGAACGCCGTCGAGTCCAATCGCTGTGTTGGCGCTGTTACTCTGATCTCGCATAGCTCATTTCAGATGGCGTCTTCGAGTTCGATCTCGTCGTTCGTGGGATCGATCGTTCCCTGGGTGTCAAGCTTGTCGCCGTGCTCTTCGCTGATCCACTCCTGTACGCGCTCTTCTTGCTCTTCAAAGTCCCATTCTTCTTCGTCCCATTCGTCGATGACAGTCCATCCGTCTTGACTATCAGAGTAGCCTAGTACCCACGATTTCTCTTTTTTCTCGCTGATCGCCCAGATCGTGTAGATGCTCACGCTCGCAGATGCCCCGTCTTCAGCAACGAGTATCGAGAGTGGAGTAATGTTATCCCCGGCTATCGCTTCTCCTTCTTCCATTGTGAGCGGCCGATCTGGAAGGGAATCGAGCATCTGTGGGCTACTTCCTTCAGAATTGTCACTGCTCATAGTCACTATCAATAGTCAAACTATTTGAATGTATCTCTCAGGTATTAGTATTTCTTGTCACTTATAGTTCGGTGAACATAGCTGGTAACGAGCTGGCAAACCCGAGCATCAGTCTATACTTGAGGCGCTCGCAACTACCAGTTAGTGAAAACCAGGTGTTGGTTCCGGCTCGTTGAACTCGCCATTTTCCGTATCTGCCTCTTCTGCTGATTCTTCGTCAGGGTAGTAGCTAAGAATCTCATTGACGAGGTCGCGTGCAGTTACGAATTTCTCAACGTTGATTGTATCCAAATATGTAGATTCTCCGTCACTGTCTGGGGAGGATGGTGCGAAGATGTCGTACAGTGAGGTACTTGACTCAATACGCTGTAGGTGGAGCCCGTAGATCGGGATTGTTGTATCTAAGTTGTGCGAGCCAAGGAGGATCGCTCGAGCCCGGAGAACGTTCTGATGGTATCGTTCGGTATCGGACAATTCTTCGGTCTCAGCTTGCTGTTCTGCGCTCACAGATAGTTAGTCTCTGTGACTGATAATAGATCTTAGGCGTGTTCGTAGATTATTCCCCGTCATCGATCCCGTACCCAAGGTCCGACAGACGGGATTCGTGATAGCCGTATTCGGCAAGCGCCTGCCCAGCGCGTCGTATAGATTTCGTGCGTATTCAACCGACCCGATAATCATCTCGAGGCGACGGTCGGGAAACAGCAGTGAGTCATCTGAGCCGATCAGAAGCGACACAGATCGTCACGGGCGCCACAGCACTAGGCTCGCTTCATTGTGATTTCGTACTCACCGCCAAGTCCGAAATCGATCTACTCTGGGCTGTTTACTGCAAGGTATGCATAATATTGACGTTGGGCGTAATTCGCATGGTTATGGCTTTCCTCGGCTGTATTCCATGTGAATGTAGTCAACGACGTTTTCGGTCCCTCTAACCGCAACCTCTTTGCTGCCGTAGTAGCCATCGTAGCCGATTTCGACACCGACCGCGTCGAAGAGCGCGTTCGCGTCACGGGCGTACAGCCGCCCGGAGATGTTGTCCTCGCCCCAGACCGCCTCTTGTGTCCCCGCCACATACACCTCTTCGATAGGATAGTCTTGAGCACGGCCAGTGGTCAGTGCTATCTCAGCCTCGTCGACGCTGCTGGCAAAGATCACATCGACGCCGTAGCCGTACGACCCGTCGTCCGTGGCGAAAAACTTCAACGGCGAGTCTTCACTGAGGTCTCCCGCTGAGTATTCGACCCAGTATTGCCCGAGCGCCGATGGGGGAATTTCTGGATCAATACTCGGATCGTACTTGAGCGAGTCGGTGCTGGAATTGCCCCAATCCTCGTTGTCGGAGCCGATCTTGTCCTCGTTCTGGGTGTTCTGGTTCCCGTTTCCATTTTCGTTGCTCCCGTCTTGTGCGCCGCCTTCTTCTTCGATACAGCCGGCGACAACTGCCACCCCAATAGCACCGCCGGCTGTGAGGAACGTACGCCGGTTTAACCGATTGTTATTGGCTGTCATGGGGCACCTCTACTCTATAAGTCGCAGTAGCTTAGTGGTATCAGTCAACAGTCATGAACGTCTATTGGTCCTACTCTGCGAGTTCGGCGCCCTCGTCGTCCTGATCGGGTTGCCGACTCGCACGATCGGCAGGCGTATTCGGTCAGTCCTCGCGCTGGTATTCGTCCGCATGCCCGCTGTTAACGTGTGCCACGAGGTCGGCGGCGCTATCGGATTTAAACGGACAGTCGTCGGGAGAGGGGCACTCGTAGATGCGGTCATACATCGTAATCACCGTCGAACAAGACGTCGGCGGGCTTGAAATGCAACTCTGCTTTGTTGCTCTCTGCATCGCCGTCGAAGGCCACCATGCCATACCGGGTTGCGGTCTCAAACACGGACCGGAGGTCGACTGACAGGTTCGATTCCTTTTCGACGACTGTCACCGAGACCTCGCGATCATGGCTCGTGGCCGCGGCACCGTCGAGTGTGTCGACTTCGGCTGCGAAACTATCCATACGTTCGGCAGGCGAGCGAGGGTCGGGATTAGTCATTGCTGACCACCTGCACGGCCAACGAGAGACATTCAGGACACTCACCGTTTGGTTCTTGTAACTCGGTGCTGGGACCGGTCCATCCATAGCAGGCACACTCGTAAGTTACTGACGCTGTGCCCGGCCATATGGTGGTTCGGGGAACTCTATTTGTCTTCATTATTGTACTGATTGTCAGCCTCACAGTTTACATTACCTTCGCCAACAGGGGTAGCGGTAGATTCGCCTTTTTATTTTGTGTATGCCCTAGAGCGTGTCAGACATTGCTTTTCTCCTGATTCGTTTCTAGCGAACACAATCTCGGAGGATAGAATCGATGCGTGCCTTATTTTCGCTGGAGTGGGCCCGAACTAACCGATCGGTGCATCTGCACATTGAACAATTACAGCCAGTCGTCGGGTAGCTCATCGGGATGGTCTCGCATCAGCTCAAGGAGCGGCCGGATCTCGTCGAACCTCGGCCCTTTCACCACCTCATGAGTGTCTCGGTTCCAGCCAATGAATCCCGCTTCTTCCAATTGAGGGAGATGCGAGTGATAGAATTCCGTTTGAAGAACCTCTAACGCCTGCTCCCCATCATGAACGTCTTCTGGAACGGCAATGGTATCTTCCTGTGGGTTGTGATCAAGTAAGGCGACGAGCATTCGGCGGCGATGAATATTCGCTAACGCCTCGAAACACTCATCCATGTTAATCTATAACGAACTGCCATTCAATACATTTTGGGCCTTAAAAAGTAGGTTCCTTCTCTGGTCCGAACGCTCGGTCTATCCCCTGTACTGACCACATCTGGATCAAAAGCTATCACTTACATCGGGGTTCAAGAGAGCCAAATAAAGAACCGATCGAGGTGACGCCACGGTCAGCGCGTCGAATGCGACCGTGGTCGGTTGTTCGACCGAATCAGGAGGCGTTCTTACAGTTCTGTTTGTACTCCTCGTACTCGCGTTTTGCGCGCTCGTAGGCGTGTTTCTTCTTTTTGAGTTGCTTTTTGTTTACCTTGCCCTTCTCGTATTTCTTTTTGTACTTCTCGTACTCGCGTTTCGCGCGCTTGTATTTGCGTTTTAGCTTCTTCTTGTTGTAGTTGGATAGCGACCTGCCGTCAGACCGATTTCGTAGCAGTCTCATGAATGGTCTCTCAATGGTGAATCAAGTGTGTCGCTGGGGATTGGCGGATCGCCGGAATCGACAGATTCCGCGATCCGCACCAAGGACAGTACGCACCTCCGCCAGCAACTCGTAATCCAAGAGCTTGAGAACCGTCTTCTCCGTCGTCAACTCGCAGCACAGCAACAGCAGATCGAGAATCTGCAAGCACGCCTCAAGCGGTACGAAAACCCAAACACACCACCCAGTAAGGAGGGTGGCGCGGCTGGATCACCTGGCAACGATGACAGCGACGAGGAAGAGAACGAAGACCAAGGGGACGACGCTGGCGGCGACGCTGACGCCGCCAGCGACTCCTCTCCAGGACGTGACGAAGGTCACGAGGGAACAACTCGACCGCCTCCGGAACCAGAGGAGACTATTCGAGTCGATCAGGGATATTGCCCAGACTGTGAGCAGACTCTCTCTAACCCGGACAGCTACGTTTCACGGACGATTATCGATATACCACTCCCCATTCCAACCACTGTCGTCGAGTACGAACTCGGTAAACACCACTGTTCCTGTGGAAACGAGGTCGTTGCTGAACATCCTGACTGCCCGGAAACCGGGCGGTTTGGGCCAAATATCATGGCCCAAACCGCCCTTGGAAGGTTCCATCAGCGACTTCCGAACCGCAAGCAGGCGGAGCTGTTTGAGTGGGAACTCGATATTCCCCTCTCCCATCGGACGATCTACAACCTGACCAAGCGGGTCGCAGACCGGCTGCGACCCGCGTATGAAGACGTCAAAGCCCGTATCCGGGAGAGTGACGTCGTCTACTGCGATGAAACAGGCTTCCCAGTTGATGGGGAACAGCACTGGGCGTGGACGTTCGTAACTGACGAGGACGTGCTGTTCTGGGTTGACGAGAGTCGTGGAAGCCAGGTGTTAGAGGACGTCCTCGGCGAGGAATTCGCCGAGGACTCGACGCTCAGCTGTGACGGCTGGTCGGCGTACCGGAGCTATCACACGAAACTTCAGCGGTGCTGGGCGCATCTGTTGCGGGAGGCGGAGTACGTTGCTGAGCGGTATGAGGAAGCAGAGTGGCTTTCTGCGGAGTTGCACGATCTCCACGACGATTTAACAGCGTTCGACGAAGAGGACCCATCCGCCTCCGCCCGCGAGCAGATGCGGGCGGAGGCGTCGTTACACCTGGAAGGGCTGATCAGAGAGGAGTATGAGTCACAGGAGGTTCAGAAGCTGATCGAGAAGATCAGGAACGGGTTAGGCCACTGGCTGACGTTCGTCACAGAGCCAGACGTCGATTCGACGAATAATCGCGCAGAGCGCGCTCTGCGCGAGCAAGTGGTGCTGCGGAAGATGTTCCGGACCCTCCGCTCAACCGAAGGGGTCCAGATTCACGAGACGATCACAACCATGTTAGCGACGTGGAAACGGCGAGGACTTGATCCACCTGAACAGCTCCAGTCCATCCTCGGTGGGCAAGAACTCAGATCAGGATGAGAGGCATCACTAACCGGTGAATCCTGGTCACGCTATCCAACTACTTCTTGTTCTTCCCGTCGTCCCCATTCTCGGGAGCCTTCGTAAACTCCAGAATGTCACCATAGACAACCGTGGCGCCCACCTGAGCGACCGCTTGGAACTCGTAGGTCGTGCCAGTCTCGAGGTTCATCGCCGTCGCACTGAACGGTCCGGATTCGGTGAGAACCTGTTCGTCGGTAAACGTCCACACCTCAGTCCCCTTGACGCGGTACAGGAAGTAGACGGTGACCTCCTCTGCCCCCTCGAGTTCGAGCAGTTCGCCGTTCAGTGTGGCCGTCGAGCCGTTGACCTCCGTCGCCGGCTTCGTCTCGACTTCCAGATCTTCCGGCGCCAGTTTGGTGAACGAGAGCGTGGTTCCGAGGAACCGTTCATCATCCGCTACCATGACCGCCCGGAATTCGTACGTGCTACCGAGTTCGAGGCCTTCGATTCCAGCGCTGAAATCACCGGGCTCATTGAGCGTCTGGGACTCGGTGGCGATCCACTCATCCGCGCCGAGTTCGCGCCACTCGAAGAAGACGTCGGCCTCACCAAAGTCCCCGAGATCGAGAATTTCACCGTTGAGCGTGGCCGTCGAGCCGTTGATCTCCGTCGCCGGCTCTGTCTCGACGCTGGGGACGCCGGCCTCAGTTTTGGTGAACGAGACGATGGTTCCTTCCTCGCGCGTGCCATTCGCCACGACGACTGCCCGGAATTCGTACGTGCTGCCGGTTTCGAGGCCCGCGATCCCGTCGCTGAAGTCGCCGGGTGCGTCGAGCGTCTGCGGCGCGGTGGCAGTCCACTCGTCTGCGCCGAGTTCGCGCCACTCGAAGAAGACGTCGACGGTGTCGAAGTCGCCGATGTCAATCAACTCGCCGTTGAGCGTGGCCGTCGAGCCGTTGACTTCCGTCGCCACCTGAGTTTCGACGATGGGGGCGCCGGGTTCGTCTTTGGTGAACTCGATGATGGCCCCCTCGTCACGCGTGCCATTCGCCACGACGACCGCCCGGAATTCGTACGTGCCGCCAGGTTCGAGGCCTGCGATCCCGTCGCTGAAGTCGCCGGGCGCGTCGAGCGTCTGCGGTGCGGTGGCAGTCCACTCCTCCGTGCCGACTTCGCGCCACTCGAAAAAGACGTCGGCCTCGTCGAAGTCGCCGAGATCGAGTAGTTCGCCGTTGAGCGTGGCCGTCGAGCCGTTGACCTCCGTTGCCGGCTCCGTGATGACCTCCGGGACACCCGGCACCGTCTTGGTGAACGAGAGCGTGGCTCCTTCGACCCGTTCGCCGTTCGCCAGTCCGACTGCCCGGAATTCGTACGTGCTGCCGGGCTCGAGGCCTGCGATCCCGTCGCTGAAGTCGCCGGGCGCGTCGAGCGTCTGCGGCGCGGTGGTGTTCCACTCCTCCTCGCCGAGTTCGCGCCACTCGAAGAAGACGTCGACCTCGGTGGAGTCGCCGAGATCGGTCAACTCACCGTTGAGCGTGGCCGTCGAGCCGTTGACCTCCGTCGCCGGCGTCGTTACGACGTCGGGGATGCCCGAATCGCAACTAATGTCGAGTGTCGTGATATCGAGACCGATTGCGATATTGTCGGTCTCGAGCGAGTACGTTCCGTCCGCGAGATTCCCCCACGTCGCCGAACCGCCGGCCGGAACCTCCATGGTCTCCTCGTACGCATCGGGACCGGTGACGGTTACCATCACCGAGACGTCGTTGGGGTTCGTTACCGTGATCTCCCCTTCCTCGTCTTCACACGCCGAGTCCACTTGCAGGTCTACGAGATCGCAGTCACACCCGGTAACCGTCGCCATCTGAAGATTGACGGCGGTTTGGGAATACAAACAGCCGTCCACCGTTGCGTCGGTGAGTACGTTGATCGCCGTCTGAGCCAGTACGATCCCTGCAAAGTTTGCGTCCGTTCCGATCTCGACGCCGGGACCGCCGGCGACCACCCAGACGATGTTTTCGGCCTGCGCACCCCCTTCTAGATTGACGGTCACCCCACTCGCCACGCTGAGACCTCCCGCGACCTGGAAGATCCAGGTGTCGTCCGGACCACCGTCGAGGGTGATATCTCCGTCAATCGAGAGGGCGGTATCCCAATTGTACACTCCTGGAGTCAGTGTTTCTCCGTCAAGATTTCCGCCGCCTAAATTTGTAAAGTCCGGTGGGACGCGGCCGTACGCATCGGTAAACGCGGTTTCCATATCGCTCACGGCCGTGGTCAATCTGGACGGGGTCGGCTCCGCATAATCTGCCGCGTACACCCGTCCGCCCACCTGCGTCGACGTCGCGAAGACGCCCGTCGCATCCAACGTCAGATCGAATCCGGTTATCGCGGTCGACGCGATCGGACTCACGCCAATGTCTCCCGCCACATCGGAATTGGGAACGCTCGAGATCCCGGATTTTGCCAGGATCGAAAAATCACAGGCCGTCCCGAGATCGACCGGTGCCGGACCGTCTTGTTGGATTTGGACCGGTGGATCTTCACCTTCTTGCGCGGCGCCTATACAGCCAGCGAGACCAGCTGTGAGCAACCCACTCGATGCGAGGACTGTTCTTCTTGTCGGATTACACTCCATATTGGATACTTATCGGTGTAGGTTATTGTTTTCGAGGCGTTAATTTTGTATATGTATCCTATACCTCCTCCAGATATTCTTCAATTCGATTAGTGAGTCCATTCCGACGCGCTTGACAACCGATCCAGTAGGCGGGAAGTGACAATACGGGCTCACGTTGGTGTTTTGCTCCCAGTACCGCAGACACATCGCTAGGCATGAGTGCCGTTGCAGACGGCACAACAGTGACAGTTGGCACATACTGTTTAGCAGATAGATGCCAGACACGCTGGACCCGCTTTCAGATCGTTCCTGCCGGATGACCGACGCCTACAGGACAGGCATCGGAGTCACCAAACAGCTGCGAGCAGAGAACTCCCTTATGTCGAGCGTCGCCGAAAGTACAATTCGAACTGAGTACCTCGACGATGGGTATCCAGAATGGCACCCCGCTCCGCATTCGTTTCTCGGGATGATACGACTCCTCGTCTACCGGGAGATTACAGGCGACAGCTATCGAGCGCTCACCCGTCATCAAGAACTGGCCGAGCCGTTCGGACTGAATCACGTTCCCGATGAATCCGTGCTCTCGCGTACGTGGCGTAACCGGTTCGATGACGACGTCCGCGAGTTCATTCGTGTTGCAGCACACTTCGTCGTCAAGCAGGTCCACGACTGGGAGTTCGAAGCTGTTGTTGTCCGGCCCAAAGCGGAGGTTGTCGACGAGGAAAATCGTTCTACCGAGGAGGACGAGGCGGTCAGTCGAGAATTCACTGACAAGCAAATCTACCGGACGACCCGACTTGCTCGGGACCACGGCTTCGACGGGTTTGATTCCGGTCGCGCGGAGAACGCCACCTACGATGACACGGAGTTCTTTGAGTTGCAGACGTTCATGGGGATGGTCGGCTGTGGGACACCACAGGGTGCAGCCCGGTTCCGGTATCGACACGGGGCGGACGGCAGTCCACATGGGGATACGCATCTCAGAGCAGTCAAACAATTCGAGCCAGACTCTCTGATAGATGGATTTGAGTTTGCGACAGATCGACTGCTCTCGGTGATCAAATCTGAAGCCTCGTTCCGTCGACCGGTGACAGCCGCGATCGATATCACGACTGTCCCGTACTACGGCGATGTCGAGGGGATGCCCATGGTCAGTGGACTCAATCATGAAGAGCGAGCGTTCAAATTCGCCACGCTGTCGGTTGTCGGGCTGAACATCCCACTCGTTCTAGCTGTCGAACCTATCCGTGAGAGTTCAGCATGGGACAAGAATCCACCAAATCAGATTCACCGGGTCGTCCGCAGGCTTGTAACACGAGCGAAAGAAAACATCCCAATTGAGACGGTACTCTGTGATCGAGAGTTTGATTCCCAGCGAGTCTACCAAACACTCTCGAATCTTGGAGTGAATTACCTCATCCCGAAACGAATCAACAGCACTGAACAAGAGGTGATCGAGACGATGGAGGCTGACGGACAGGCTGTCGCGGTGGAATCGGCGTCTGTTCATGTTGAGACGGGGAGCCACTCGATGCAGTTCCTGTACGTACCGTCAACCAAGGGTGATGGGACAACCGTATTTGCGACGAATGTCAGAGTCGGCCCGAACGAGGCTGAGACGTTCTGTCGGCGCTACAGCCGCCGTTGGCAGATCGAAAACGAGTACAAGAGCATCAAAGGCGACTTCCTAGCGAAGACATCCTCGAAGGACTACCGTGTACGGCTGTTCTACTTCGTGTTCGCCGTGCTATTGTACAATATCTGGCGGCTCACCGATTTCCTGCTGAAAGCCGGTGTCGAAGATGAGATGGACTACGCGCCGGTTTTGACAGCAGGAGAGTGCGTAGAGTTGGTCTGTGGAGAACTGATACCACCCGATTAGACGGATATCTCACCTACGGCTTGCGTTTCTTGAGTGGCAACAATCCCATTTGAGATCAAATACCGATTAATTTCTGGATCATATCAAATAATAACTCACGATAGTTCGTCTATCGGCTACTCGTTTAGATGTGATTGCTGAAAAATAACGAGAACGGGCACAGTTCTACCCTACCCTCCGAAACTGTGAGAAAAATTGAACGGCAGAAGTTGAGACTGGTCTTCTCAATGCATACGGTTCCGGATTCAGATGGCCGCAGCGGCTCTGTCAAAATCCGAAGGGCACTCTTCGGTCAGTGCAGGTGAAACACGGAGCAGTCTGCAAGAAATAAACTATATTAGTGTTAACATTTTTCTCTTAGAAAATGCCCTCCACTCGGCGCGATTTCATAGTTGGGAGTAGCGCAATAGCGCTGCTTTCCGGTTGTACGTACTTTGATGATACCGTTGTGACTGTCCCTGAAATAGAAGTAGAGTTTGTTAATGGGACGGACGAACACCACGTGTTTCACACTGCCCTTGAAACATCAGACGGACTTACCGAGTGGACCTCACAAGACGTAGAGCCAGGAGTAAGCGAAGTGCTGACAATAGAGCCTCCCCAAAACAAGGACCTCATAGCCATTCATAGTTTTGTTGATGAGTATCCCCTTTCAGAGGAGTTCGTGGCACTCGATTCCGCTAATGAATGCGTTCGCGTGTTAATTGAATACGAGGCTATTGGAGGGGAAGAACCAACGATCTTGCAGAGTGCAACAGACAGTTGCTGAGGAAATGTAAGCGTTCAGTTCACAGGTGAAGTGAGCAGATAGGCCACTGCTTTTGACGTGAAAAAAAGGTCATGATACTACACACCCTCTCTATCCAGAACACAGTTTCTTCCCGAACCTGAGCGGTTGGACGGCTTTTTGAACGTGCTACAGCCAGCATTTCGTAGTGGCCTCAACGTGTGAATCTCGACGGGCAGTCTTTCGACGGATTGCACAACGATCGTTCGAGGAGTGGCCAGCATATGACGCAGCGCGATTGTACAACCGATCCTCTCTTGGTGGATTGAAAGAGGACGTTCGCGTAGTTTCGAGAGCGTGGTTCGTCCAGGAGGAGCACAGCTCGGTCGATCAGTTTGTTTGCCTGCTTCCGCTGGCTTACTTTCGTTTTGACCCCCATGACTGCTATACAGGGTCGACACAGTACGAGATGGACACGCTCTTTCGGATTTTTGTCCTGAAAGAACTCTACGGATGGGACCACGAAACGGCCCTTGTTGAGTACCTCAATCGCCGCCCGGACGTCCGGGAGCAGTTGGGTCTGGAAACGATTCCGAACCAGTCGACGCTCTGGCGTAGCTGGCACAACCGGCTTACCGAGGATCTTCGTGAGATAATCCAGGCAGCTGCACGCTCGATTCTCGTCAATGCCCAAGAGGAAGGTGTCTCAATTCCACGAGAACCGGACCGAAAGCTCTCTCGCCATGACCGCGACACTGAAGAACCAGATCTGGACAACCAGAGCATACTGGAACAGACGCAGAAGGTCACAAGCCATCTCAACCACGTTGTTTACCCCGCCTTCTCATAGTGTCTAGGGAAATGTTTTACCTATAGAGACACTGGTATTGGTAATGGATCGGCTCGACGACATCACGCTCGAAGAACTCTATGATCTAAAGGACCAGATCGACAAAGGGAAGCCGCGAGAACGTGTTCTCGCGGCGATTGGGCGTAAGCAGGGCGATCAACTGGAGACACTAGCTGATCGCCACGGTGTTGTCGAGAAAACGATTCGCAACTGGCTCGATCGGTTCGAGGAAGAACCGATCGAGCAGGCACCGTACGACGCTCCTCGACCAGGAGGTCCAGCAAAAATCGAGGGCGAAGACCGTGAGCAACTGTTCGAACAACTGCAACAGCCGCCGACCGAACTCGGCTACGACCAGCAAGCGTGGTCAGCGAAACTGTTGCTTCATCACGCCAAAGAGGAATACGGCGTCGAATACCACGAAACCTACGCGTACGACTTGCTGAAAGAGGCCGGGCTGTCCTTGCGGACAGCACGGCCTCAACATCATGAAGCCGACCCTGAAGAGAAAGCCGAGTTCCAAGAAACAGTCGAAAAAACGACCCGAACTAACCGACAAAACCGTCGTTGTTGTCGATCAGTTCACCAAACACGTCGGAACTGTCCAACGACGTGGCTTCTACCCGATTGGCTCAAATCCGACAATAGAGGTTGCAACGTCGTGGGATTCAGTGACCGTGCTGGGCGCTGTCACCGACGACGGTGACAGCTTCTTCTGCTGGACAGAAGAGAATCTCACACGGAACCATGGGATTCGGCTGTTAGAGGCGTTAACCGAGCGGTTCGGTGAGGAGTTAGTGGTGTTTCTGGATCGAGCGGGCTACTTCTATGCGAGGGATCTCTGGGAGCACGTGAGTGGTGAGCGCGAGACCGAAACTGTCGGAGACAGTTCGGTCTCGTGCGTGCGCGGAGACGATCTCGAAGTCTGGTACTTCCCGTCAAAACTCCCCGAATTGAACGCCGTCGAAGGGTGTTGGGACCAGCTGCAAGAGTGGTTCAAGTATCGACTCGTCCCTGATCTCTCGTCGCTGAAAGACTACATCTCACGAGGTGTAAAAACAATCAGCGAACCCAGCATTTGGCCGTATCTTACCGGTAAAGATTCGAACTAATCACTATCACTTGATCGGGGGGAAGGCTGTGAAATCCATGAGAATGCCTACTGGGACTTACAAACCTATCTTGGGCTTCGAGAGAATCTGGCAGCCAACGAGGGGGCTCGCAGTTTCACCTACGAATCGGATCGGGAGCGAACGCCGTTAGGTCACGCCCATCGTGAGCAGATTCAAACTCTCTCGATACCAGAGATACGAGCAATGTACCGGCAAGCAGTGGGTAGACTCCTAGACGAGGCTGCGAACACGGAGGAGTTCTTCCGAGCTGGTATCGTGGCGATCGACATCACCGAAGATGCTCCGTTTACAGGGGACAGAGCGGGACACGAAGACGAGATTATTGGAACGAAAGAGAACACCGACGAGTACGCATATCAGTGGGCGACAGTACAGTTGGTCGGAAACGCTGTTCCACTTGTATTGGATGCTCGTCCAGTACGACGTGGCGAGACGCGTAAAGAGATCGTCGAGGATCTGCTCGACTCAGCCCAAGAGATGGTTTATGTCGATAACGTGCTGATGGACCGTGAATTCGACAGTCAGCACGTCCTCGAGATGATCAGTCAGCGTGGGCTTTCATACGTCGTGCCAAAGCGGATGCAGACCAGTGAGAAGGCCCAGGCCAAGCGCCTCCTCGAACGCGATCAGGACCGCTACGAAACCGACCGCAAACTCCACTTGGGAAATGACGAGTGGCACGAGACGACATTGATCTACCGGCGGAAAGAAAACTCTGAGCATGATGACTATCGCCAGTATTCGGTGTTCATGTCGAATCGAGGTGGGCTCATCGCTATGTATGCCTATCGGTGGGAGATTGAGAGCGGCTACAAATCGATCAAGCGGTTCATGGCCGAAACGACGTCGAAAGATTTCGGGCTACGATTCTTCTATTTCGCGTTTGCCTGTCTCCTGTATTCGATCTGGCGGGCCGTCGATCTACTTGTACAGGTCGAACTGACTGGTGAGTATGAACGCTCGCCAATCGTTACAGCCGATAACACTCTAACGCTGCTACGGAAGGAGACTGGAATCGGATAGAGTCCCCTCAGTTCGGCTGACCGCCGTGTTTTCGAGTGGCAACACTAGCTCTGACCTCGGAAAAACCGTCAAAATAGTCACTGTGACAACAAAATTTGGCGCTTCGGAGGTGATTTGAAACAATTCCATACCACTGATTCGGCTAATTTCCTGCATTACAGGCCCGCTAACCACACTGTAGTCTCATCTTCCAATGAACGGCTGTAGCTACGAATGACAGAACCCGTGCACGGAATCTCAACATCGATTAACTGACCGGTGGGGGACGATTCGTCCCCCACTGTGACAAATAACTGGTCAGATCGTGTTGCGGCTGCTGATGACAGCCGCACTCAACGATCAGTTGACGAGCGCCTACAAGATATCGGTCCACTCTCCGGCGGGTGGCTGCCCCTAACCAAGCAAGCCGCCGAGGTCGTCGACAAGACGACCTCTGCGGCCGAGTTGGTCACTCACCTCGACGTCAGCCAATACTGCCGTGCTGATTCCATTCCCCATTGGCACGACTCTAAACCGTTCGAACCGATGCTCCGGGCGATTCTCCTGAAGAAACTCGAAGACGCGTCCGATGGCTGGCTCCATCGGACGCTCGACAGTGACCCTCAACTTGCGGATGCTCTTGGCTTTAATCCCGACGACACACCTTCACGAAGCACGATCTCTCGGGCACAGACTAATCGGTTTGCGGACCTCCAATCCACGATCGAGACTGCTACTCGTCAGATCCAAGCGTTGGCCGCCGAACGCGGTAGTCCGATCGGGACACCGTACGAAGACAGCGCTTCGGAGGAGCCAACAGGCTCCTCGAAGCGCACAGTCAACCGTCTCATTCGGAGGAAAACACGTGATCTCCTCGACGAACTCCAAACTGTCGTATTGCCTGCCTTGAGTTTGACCGCCTGATGACCCGGTTTACGACGACGAGGAACTCCTGATGCTGGAGGCCTGTCTCGGGCTGACAGGCACCGCCGCTAACGGCGGTGCCGAAACCTACGGCGATTTCGTCAATCCTGACCCAGATCTCGACGATCCCTTCTACGAGGACGGACCGAGTGGAGAGACGCTTCTGGAGGCGATCAAGGACCTTTCACCGACACAAATCGCGGAGATGGTCAACCAAAGCGCGGCCCGCGTCTTGACGCGGGCCAAGCCTCGCTTGGAGTTCGAGACACCAGTCATGCTGTCGATCGACATGACCTACGTCGCTTTCTACGGGGAGCGTGAGGAACTCGTACGTGTCCAGGGTGCGCCAAAGGACAAGTCCTACAACTGGTGCTACAAGTTTGCAACCGCGAACGTTGTTGGAGACAACGTTCACTTCGCAGCTGCGATGCTTCCAGTCGGGCACGCTGATTACCACGACCCAGAGAGCTATCCTGGCAAAAACAGGAGTTACCGAGTCGGCGATATCGTTCGCCGACTCGTCGACCACGTCAACGACGTCTGTCGCGTTCATACGCGGCGACTCTACGCTGATCGGGAGTTCTACGCCACGGACGTATTTTCGGTACTCGAACAGCGAGACCTTTTCTACGTGATTCCGGCACCGCGCGATGACCGCGTCAAGCGGTTCATCGCGCGCATGGACACGGATGTAGAGGGACAAAAGCAAGTGACAGTCAAATCCGAGCACGCGGTGTACGGGCCGGTAAAACATGGTGTCTCCAACACCAGAGCTGAGACGACGCTGGTTGGACTCCCGCCAGACGAGGACTGCGACGAGATGCAGGTATTTGCGACCAATCTCGACGTAAACGACGAGATTGGTCTTGACCGTCGCTTGACGAAAAAGCAAATCGCTCGCTACAGACGCCGAGGCGGGATCGAAACGGCCTATAGTAAGATCAAGGAGTTCGCACCGTGGACGACGTCGACAAACTTCTCTATCCGGTTATTCCACTTCGGCTTCGCAGTTCTACTGTACGATCTATGGTTGCTTGTGGACTTTCTCGTCCAGACGTTGATCGACATCATCGAGTTTCGCACGAAACCGCGGGTGACTGCCCCGCGGTTTCGTGCGTTCCTCCGGAGGGAGGTGAGCGCATTGCTGTAGATCCCTCCCCGTGCTTGCCCTTCCTGAGAGGTATCACTGTCTAAATCGACTGATTATACGGTTTTCGCCCACCCGACCGCCACTCACGGCGGTGAGTGGCGGTCGTGATTCCTTGATCGGCCCTGTATTCGGGATCGATCCCTACCGACAGACGCGAATCTCGTGCACGGATTTTGGGGTATTCGCAGCACCACTGAACGGTATTTTGTATATCGATATTTAATTTATAGGATACAATATTGTACGCTCGAGTACCGGAGACTCCCGAAATCGCCAGCGAGAGCCGTTTCAGTATTCACTTGTCTAAAAGGGAGTTTAACCAAGGGACTTTACGAGGGGCGACACTGTGCCCCACATACGAATGTCTGGACCAACGGATCGACGGGCTACACGCGGGGGCACAACCGTCCACGAGGCCATCGAGAGCTACCTGCGCTATAAGATCAACGCCGACGGTTCGAAGACGACCATGCGCTCACCACTACGTGAGTTCGCCGACCACTGTCGAGACGAGCGCGATCTCGAGTTCGTCGACGACCTCACACCCCACGATGTCCGCAGTTACAGCGAGCACCTCTACGACCGCGTCGTAATTGACGAGGACCTGGCGGCTTCAACTGCTCACAACTACTTCGCCTACGTCCGAGCTTTTCTCTCCTGGTCAGTGCGAGAACAACACCTCGAGTCGAACCCGGCAAATACGAACACTGCGATGGACCCGCTGCCAGAGGACGACGGGAAACGCAAACGCCAGTACTGGAGCGCCGAGGACCGCGAGACGTTACTCGAGTATGCCACCAAGCGTGTGGACATGGCCCTGGAAGGGGCCATCCGGACTGATGTAGAGGCAGCTTTCCGTGACCGGGCGATCGTTGTCATGCTCGATGGCACGGGGGCGCGTGGTGCGGAGTTGTTCGCCGATCCAAAAGACGATAAACGAAACGGCCTCCGATGGAAAGACGTCGATTTCGACGAGCGGCTGATCGAAGTCTACGGCAAGTCCCGTGAGTACGAACAGGCCCCGTTCCCCGCAAGCGTCCATAACGTCCTCAAGCGATGGCACCGGGTGCAAGAGCCAATGACCGAAGCGTGGCCCGTCTTCCCGACCGGTCATTACGGCTCGAAAAAGCGCACGCTCGAGGATGCACTCGGCGAGAAGGCAGTCTCTCGGGCGCTCGAGGATAGGGGTGACGCCGGGAAGACCGAGGTGCTTGACCGTCTACATCGAGAGCACGAGGTCCCGCCGCCGTCGATCTCGAAAGAGGGTGTTCGCCGACTGCTGAAACGGCTCACTGACGAAGCCGGGATCGATCCGGACGGCGAGTACGACTATCTGACGCTGCACGGCGCTCGGCGGGCACTCGGACGTGACCTCTACACCAGCGGGATGTCCGAAAAGGCTCAGGAAGCGTTACGACACAACTCGATCGAGACTACCCACGAGGCCTACGCCGACGTCAAGATGAAGGACGTCTCCGATAGCATTGATGACGTTCGTAGCTGAGAACGAACTCGAGATACCTCTTATTCTTCGATTCTGGAATGGATCCGTGGTGTTCGTTGACGAACTATTCAAACAGTCAGCCAAAACAGCCATCACACTGCTGATGTTCGTTGGCTTACCAGATGCGAGCATAGACAACTTTAGAACAGGGTCAAACTTTAGACGACTTTGCAACACGATTAATTCACCTCAGAGTTGCTGCACAGAAATTCCCCATTCCGGATGTGACTAATTTCGGTCTGGCCACATTAAGCGCCCTGTACGATTCAATCGTAGCGTAAATATCTGATTGGAGCACCATACATAGGTGAAATAAGGATATACGCCCGAATTTATCACTTGTCGCAACCCATAAGTATTTACTTTATGGAATCGATAGGTCGCGCACGAGGGATACGAACTATGGCAACTTCCCAACCGACGCCCGAATATGGTAGAGATGAAATCTTGGACCTCCTTGACGAACATGGAGGTCTTCGCGTCGAAGAAGTTGCCGAGGAGACTGAGATGGATTTCCAAGAGGCTAGAGACGTAATTCACGATCTTTGGGACCAGAATCTGGTTGTCTCTGGACCAAACTTTAAATTCGAAGCAGATCGGGAACAACCACCCAATCTAGCCTAACATTTTATTTTTTGCTGAGAAATGACAGGAAACCTGAGTTACCAGCAACGAATAAAGCGTCGTCAAGAGATCTCAGAGGGACATTTTCGGAACCCTGCCCGCAGAGATCGTGATCGTATTAGATATACACGGTATTTCCGCCGTCTATCAGGTGTTACACAGGTTACTCATTCTGAAGAAGCTCAGTTATATCATAATCGACTCACTCATTCGATGAAGGTCGCACAAGTTGCTAGTGCTTTATCTCGCGTTTTTCTTATTCGTGAAGATATTGACCCAGATCACACTAGCGGTCGTCGTCTTCGTGAGATAGATCAACCAGGAGAGGACTCGTTGGCCACCTCACTGGACCCATATGTCGTTGAAGCTGCTGCTCATGCTCATGATATTGGTCACCCTCCATTTGGTCATCGAGGAGAAACTGTTCTTGATGATCTCGTTGATGTTGCCAGTGAGGGAAAAGCAGGATTTGAAGGAAATGCTCAATCCTTCCATGTTGTAACTAAGCTTGCATCCAGAGACGCTGAGAACGGTTGCAATCTTACGCGGGCAACACTTAATGCAATGCTGAAGTATCCATGGGATAGGACCGATGAAAAAGCCATAGACGACGATGGTAACTCAGACAAATGGGGATATTACACTGATCCTGGACTCCCAGACAAAGAAGCTTTTAGATGGACACGCCAGCCACTCAATGAGCGCGAGAAAGGAAAGGTATTAGAAGCTCAGATTATGGATTGGGCAGATGACATTACATATGCGGTTCACGATTTACAAGATTTCTTCCGAAGCGGATTAATTCCGCTTGACGAGCTCTTTCGAGAAGCTATTGGCGAGGTTGGTTCAAATGATCCGAACATTGAGCAATTTGCACTTTCAAGCAATGAGGAGCTTAGTAACTTCAGAGATTTCCTCTCCGAAGAAACATCAGTTGATCCTTCTGAATTTGATGTTTCTCAATTCTTCACAGATATATTGGAAATATTCAATGGGGATCCAAAAGTTCTCGTCCAGTCGTTTTCTGAGACAGATGATGAGAGACCTGAGCTCAAGAAATTCACTTCAATGCTTGTTAGTCGGTATATGGAAGCTAAGCGGGGAATGAACCCAGAAAACGTTAAAATTGTTGAAACCAATAGTTACTATAACTTAGAAATAGATCCTGAATATGAACAAGAGGTAGAAACATTGAAAGCGCTGACAAGATACTACGTCATTTCTAACCCTGTCCTTATGCAACAGCAACGTGGTCAAGAACAGATTCTCCGGAATCTCTATAATGATCTGATGGAAGAAGCCAAAAGTGCTAGAGGGAAGACTTTCCCATCTTCAGCTATCCCTTCTCCCTATCGGGAACGTGTAAAGATTGCCTCAGAGACAGAGATACCCATATATCGGATTATAGCCGATCTTGTTTCAAGTCTTACTGAACAGCAGGCTATATCACTCCACAAACGGTTACGAGGCTGGACACCAGGCAGTATTCAGAAGGATCTTACCGGTTAAGTGAGCCTGTCACAGAAAGACTCGCGGACAATTTGTTTCAACACTCTTTGAGTGAATTAGCCGGTAAGTAGATGTGCGAACTTAACGATAGAATTGATAAGTACGATAAATCTCACGGACGCTAAGAACGATTATGCTGCTTCCGACGGTGAACCCTAAGATAACCAATAGAACGTTCCCTCTATTGAAAGATGACGCGATTATCAGGAGTCCAACAACAGATAGGACGATGTGAAATAAAACGGATATAGATGCTCTGAAATACACTTTCAGTACATCCTTTATCAATTCTCGATTTTGATACGTATCTTGCGTGTCATTCCCCATGCTATGATATAATATTGATTATGTGAAAGGGTTGTGGAGTTACGCTGAGCGATATATGCTTGCTCTATACTGAACACGGCCTTTTGTCCGAAGCTACCTGCAAAGAAGAACTGCAATCTGTTCTGTAGACGTGTAAGTGTATCAGTGCTCGATGAGTCATTAGAACTCCCATCGTCTGGCCCTACGAAAACTTATGCCGTTGGAATTTCTTAGATGTAAATGTGGCATCATCTCCCCGCGCAAATACACTTCCTCCAGCATGGCGATTCGCGCTCATCGGTACGATAGCCTCGTTACCTGCTATCACCATTCTAAACTGGCTACCGAATTCGGAGGCGACCATTGGCGGGGGTATAATGATAATCGGAGCGTTCATCGCAGGAGTCATCGCCGCGATCCGCTCGTCAGACCCAAGTGCTGCTGGACTCCGCGCTGGTTTTATTGGAGGCGTCCTCGGACTGCTCATATTCATTGTGACAGCAGGTACGACGGCGACATGGTCGTTACCTAGAGGCATATTTGTCGTCTTCGCCAGTGGACTGGTGGTGTGTGTTGCACCCCTATTCGGCCTAGGACTCGGTCGTGTCGGCGGTTGGGTAGCAAATACCGTTGGCTCCCGATGGTCGACCCGCGCGGACGCATCATAATGACAGATTATCAGACAGAACTCCTGTACTGAACGATTCAGGGCTGATGATTCCAGCCAAGAATGACTGGATCAACCACACACTACACGTGCTGTACTTACCGCTCGTCGGGTAATCACAGAATGGGTATGCGAAACGTTCTATGAACTCTCTGACACTCTCAAAAAAAGTTACCCACAGAACTCTTTCCTAATATCATTTGAACGAAGGTATAGACACTACCGATTATGATGGCAAGTGCCCATAGGTACATCAGTATCTCTAAGAGACCCATATGACAAATATGTCACTGGTCTTTAAAAATCTATGCGTGATTGTTGGCGGCTATCGAGAAAATTGATAAGTTACCGACAGCGTCTTTACCTGTACTGACCGGTAGCTACGTGTGTAAACCACACCAGACATTATTTGTTAGTGACGTTAATTTTCTTTAGGGGCGGCGGCACACACTCCTTGTTCGTCGAGCGCTCTCGTGGCGGATATTGGCCGTGAAGTCCCAACAGGTGCTGGAATTCGACCACGTCGTTATTCCACAAAACATATGGCTAGTTCTTCTGTTTTATTTGTTGAATAGATGAATGATGAACGAACTCGGCCCAAACGAAGACACGCCTGCCTCTGACGGGAGTAAACCCACGAGAATGGGGCGCTTTCGCTGGTTCGAGACTATCGATACTCGCTTGCTCTTGGTGGGCGCGCTCGCCGTGGGCATCGCCATCGGCGCACTCTTCGCCGGTGGAGTACCGCCTTTGGAGGAGTCACCGCCCGATCCCGAGATCGAATCAGTCGAAGTTCTTGACACGGGTTGTCACGACGATGTGCGATCCCGGGCAATGTCGAGTTCTGATGGGATCTGGGTCAGTACGATCAATAACACCTCGAAGGATACCGAGGTGTCCGCACAGATTCGTCGAACGTCTCCTCCGGATGCGACGGTCGCCGCGTATCGGGTGGATCTGGAAACGCACAATACGACGATCGAGTCTGATGAGTGCCCAGGCAAGATCGTCTATCGTGTCGAGTACGACGCACCCTACCCTGACGCTGCGGACGCGATGCGGAGGGAACGGTACGTTGACGGTGAGTTCCACACCTGTGGTTACTCAAGCAGCGGTCCGGAGGCGGGCTGTGTCGCGTTATATGAGGAACGACCAACCCATTATTCGAATGGCACCGTCACATATGAGTCGCCCTGAACTGATTTAGTTCGGTCACCGCTTTCGGAGCGCGTCTTAGATTCCCCCTTCGGCAACTGGTTCTCCTGTACTGAGCAGCAACTACGTGCGCGCATTCCATTCTTATCTGCATTCACTACGACGCGAGCCTGAGTAGAGAGAATACTAACAGTATTACAAGAATGCCGATCGCTATTACCCGCAATACGATTGCCAATCGCCGTCGATTTATTGGCAGTATTTCCGCAAAGCCAGCCGTGCCCATTGCGATCCCAATAACGAGCATAGAGGCTAAGCCACTATCATACAGGAGTTCAAAGTATGCATATATACTGAAGAAAGCGAGCGAACTCCCAATGGATATTCGGGCAGCCTTCCATCCACTCGGTTCGGAAAGCAATTGTTCAGGATGAAGCTTCACGAATTTGAATGATTGCCGACAGGATAAAAAGATGTGTTGGTCCATCTTTCTAATTCCAATTCTGTGTTCTGTACTGATAGAATGAATCCTTCCTGTACTTACTATTCTCTACGAGTTCAATAGGCGTGTATCTGGTTCTGTGACACATTATGTAGAATGCTAACACAACCGAAATAGCAGTTATACCTGAAATTCATTACTTTCATCTAATTTTGACTCTCTCGACAAATAACTCACTGAAAGCAATTATTTCATGACTACATTTAAGAAATTCAGAAGATATTTACTCAATCTCGGTAGACCGTCGGTCGGAATCATATGCGAAATTCATTGATCCAAGATAGTCGATTAGCTCAATCCTGGTCGAGGGGGCGTCTATCCTCAAATAGTGGTTTGCTCTCTCACTGGCAGAGTATCCGTGACCGGCATCACGCCAGCAACGGTCTTGCTCACTAATGATAGTGAACGATACAACTCCCGACGAACAGCCACATTCATCGCATCTTCGTCAGCGGGTTGTACGCAGTAGCGTCATTTCGCTTCTTGCCCTCTCGATTGTGGCTGTTGACCCCGTCCTTGCGCAGGATGGTGTCGTCTGTGACGCCGAAGGACTCCCAGAGATGATCTCCGGGTTCTTCCAGATCACAACCGCGCTCGGTCTCATTGGGCTCGTTGTTGTCTGGCAGGCCGATTCACTCGCTGAGATATTTACGATAAGTATTGAGCAGAAGAAGAAACTCAAACAGCACAAACGAGTGGCACTGAAGTCTACGGTGACCTTGCTGGTCCTCGGTCCACTGTATACGGTAGCTGGCTCTGCAATGGGGCTGCCGCTTGCGGGGTGTGTCGACTTCGTTCCGTGGTAAGTTCTGAACCCACCGTCAGATAGTGTCCAACTTCGTCACCTCCGTGTCTCAGAAATCCTATATCATGATTGCTGTTGCCGCTCTTGCAGTCACGACACTCGTGTTTTCGGGAGCCACTGCGAGTGCTCGCACTCCACCGCAACCGGGCTCTGATAACAGTGGTTTGGACGTCAACGAGACGGCGACTCTCTGGTCACAAGATCCAGACGAGTGTCTCAGTAATGCCGAGTACGAGAATCGCTTTGGCGAATCGCGAACGGCCATGCAGGAACTCGGTAACTGCACGGACATCACGTTCAAAGAACCGCCAGACACGGCTGAACGGTGGACCAAGCACGATTACGAGTCACTCGAGGGTGAGGGCAGTGGGACAGCGACCTCGGTGTATCCCACGCATGCCGAGCTCACCGACTCTGTTCTCATCGCCGACGCACACGCAACGACATTTGCGATCCAGCCATCGACGAGGACACATCTGGATCCAAATGAGACGGTTCATTACATCGCCCCAGCGGGAACACTGCGTGGCTTCGTTGATTATCGCGTCCGTCTCGATAGCGATTCATCGATCCGAGCACACGGGATCGACGAAGTCCGTCTCCTCCGCGATGGCGATGTTGTCGAGACTGCCGGTGGGACACATACCCCGACCTTCGACTATTCATTTGATCGAGGTGGCTCAGCCACGCTCACACTCGAGGCGGACATCAGCGCTCGCGTCGAGCGAGACCGGGGTAACGAGACCGAGATCATCACTGATCAGGTAACCGTTTCTCAGGACCTCGATGTTGAGGTGTATGACCTCCAGGCCTCGGTCTATCATGCGTCGTATCCGAACGGCGATAGCGGTATCGCAATCTACCAGGCGCAACCGTGGCACGGCTACACGTTATCAGAGAGTGGCGATGCGAAGGTTCGTGGCGTGTGGCGATACTACACCGCCCGAGATACCAACTGGGATGACCTCACGTATGCAACGCGAGATAAGACGGAGACGGTCAGCTCAGATGCGCTCCCGGTGTACGTCCACGCGTATCCGTCCGAATTAGGCCCGCGGGCAGAGCCAATACGCGACGGACCCGAGATTCTCGAGGTGTGGGGAATAGAGAGCCCCTCACCGAAACCAGCGATCGATGAGACTGTCGACATCGAGGTCGTTTCCGAGCCCTACACACGGTCGTACGGACTTGCTCTCCGTCACGATAATATCGATTCTGATGCCGTCGCCGTCGATGGGATCGTTCGAGGTGTCTCTGCAGACCTCGTCGAACCAAACGGTGGGGCAGAACGAGAAATCCGTGAGAGCAATCTCTCTGTCGAGATCGTCGACTCAAATGCGACCGCAGTAACCCTTCAGATCGAGCTTCGTGATGCCGAAACAGGCGCACCGATCATGCTCGAGAACCCGTTCGGTCTGCCTCGCTTCTCATTGATTGGCCACGAGTTCCGTGAGGGCTACATTACGATCGGCGATCAGCGGGTTCGAACGAACAGGCAAGGCATTGCCACGGTGACTGTCAATCAGCCCGGCATCTACACGGCGGAGTATCACCCAGGTTCGTGGCGTTCACACAGTCCAGCATATCTCGGTGACACAGCTACTGAAACGTGGCATCCGTTGGCGACGCCGACGGGATGGTTCACGCTCGTTGTTGACGTCATCCGCTATGTGATTCCCTTTGCAGTTGCACTGTACGCCGCCAAACGAATCGGCACCTTCCTGAAAATGAAAGATTCGCAATGACAATTCAACAGAGTACAGTATACAGACGCACCGCTAGTGGGGGTATTCCCCTTGGAACTGCCTCTCCACGTAGCCAGTCCGTCGTGGAGGTCACATGACGCTCGCGTGGTCACTCTCCGAAGTCGGAGTCAAGTGGTTCGAAGATGCGATCGACAAGCTCATCGGCTGGTTCCAAGACGGGCTGGCAGATGGGTATAACGCAGTTACGGCTCAGGTATTTGGGACACCAACGCCGGACACGGGTGGTGGATTCGTATTCGGAACCCCATCGAACACGCCGTGGGGCGAAATCCACAGTAGCCTCGTCGCTGGCGAAATCATGTTGCTTGCCTTGTTGCTGCTGGTGATGTGTGTCCAGGGCCGACACGCGATCCGGATCTTCAATATCAGTAGTGCATACGAGGCCCGGAAGGCGAAACGAAGCGCCTGGACGGGTGCGTTCCTGATCGTCACGTGGTACTGGATTGCGGTCTTGGCGCTCTATCTCGTTGATGGCTTTACGATCGCACTCATTCCGGACATCTCGACAGTGACCGAGACGATGATTGATCTTCTCTCAGTGACGATTTCGAACCCACTTCTCGCGCTCTTTCTCACGGGCGTTGGTGCCGTATCCATGTGGGTCCTGCAGGCTCTCTTCTTCCTGCGCGAAATCATGTTGTATATCCTGATTTACGCGATGCCGATCGGGATTGCACTGACCTATGGCAACCTTCCCGTGGTGTCGCATATTGCAAGAACGGTCTGTCTGAAGTTCGTTCCACTCGCGATCATGCCGCTTCCAGTAGCGCTGCTGTTCAAGGGCTACGAACTGCTCTTCAGTGAGGGGGCGAACTCGACACTCATCCCAGACAGCTCGTTCCTGAGCTATCTGATCGCGGTGACACTGCCGCTCCTCTCAATCGTCATTGTCTGGAAGCTGTTCGCATATGCGAGTCCAATGACGACGAAGCTCATCGGTGCAACCGCAAAGGGAGCGATGACAGCTGGCGCAGTCGTTGGCGCTGGTGCTGTCGCTGGTCCCTCTGCTGCAGCAACAACTGCGATGTGGGGACCGAAAGCGGCTGCTGGTTACTCTGCTGCGTCGAAGATGCGCCAACGAGAGTCGCCCACTTCACCAGACGACGCGAGCAGCAGTACTGGAGGAGGAACCGACCACGACAACGTTGCGACAGACGCGTACGGTCAGGAGGGTGTTCCGGCGTACCGTCGCACCGAGAACGATCCGGGGTATTACTGAATGACACAAGATCACGATACAGCTGGCCGTCGAATCATGGATGAACTGGGCGAAGAGACGCGAATTCCGATCCTGAACATCGAGGAGGGTGACGTCTATGTCCTCTTCGGGTTCCCGATTGCTGGTCTCCTTATTGGAGGACTGACTGGGCTCGATGGGGCAATTCTGCCGTTTGTCTTGCTCGGTGTCGTTTTCGGCGGTTCGATCGTCTACGCGTCACCGAACCATCTCTCTGCGTCGACGTGGCTGGGTGATGTCTATCGCCACTACTGCAAACGGCCTCGATTCACGTACAGTACGGCGGCCACAGCCGATGCCGATGAATCGAGTACTGATGGCGGTCTCGTGAGTTACACGCCGTTCACACCAGACGAACGGACACAGGATCTCACGAACATCAAGCGTGCGTGGCCCGGTACTGGAGCGATCGAGCGATCAGATGGGGCGATGGAAGCCTATCTCGAGATCGATCCGGGGAACATGGACTTCGCGATGTCCGGTGACTGGGCACAGATCCAGCAACTCGGCGAGGAGTTCGCGAACAAGGAACTCGACTTCACGCTCAAGTTCCACGCGACGACTCGTCCGTTTCCGGTCGAGAAACTGATCGAGCGAATCGATGGCAGGCTCACTGACAGCGATGTCAAACAGAATCCGATCTTCAAAGAGTTGCTCGAGGAATATCGCGAGCAACGCCCTCGTGATCTCGAGGGCACGCAGCAGATCCGATATTTCATCGGTGTTCAGGTGGACCCGTTCGAGGTCTACGACCGGTATCAGGATGAACAATCGCCGGCAGAGAAGCTCACCATGTTTCCGGTGATCGGCTTCCTGTTCAACCCGTTCGTGACCCGCCGGAACGACATGACCGACGCAGAGATTCGAGCAACCATGTTCGAGAAACTCGAGAACCGCTGTCATAGCCTCCAGACAGAGTTTATCCAGAAGGCATCCGGATGGTCGGCCCACCGGCTCACAACGGTCGAGTTGTTCGTGCTTTCGATGGACTTCTGGAACGGCGAGGAACACGAGTACGACGATGCTGCAGATGCGATTCGCGATCATCCAGTGGCCGATCATCAACGGAGGGATGACCAATGATCGACTCACTCGCCCTTTCGACTGTTGAGCAAATACAAAGTTCGCTCCCTGATCCGGGTACCCAGTCCGGGCTTGCCATCTACGTCGGGACAACGGCACTGGTAACGCTTCTGGTGAAGCGTGCATGGGATTACTGGCGAGTTGAGGATATCGAAGAGGTTGAACTCGCAGATCTCCTCGAGGAGGCGACCGTCGACGACGGCATCAGTGAAGGTGAGATTCTCGACGATATCGCAGAACACCACCAGCACGTTATCGCACCAGCAGCGATCGAGTGGGATACACGGACTGCGCGTGTTGGTGATCAGTGGACATCGACGCTCTACATTGCAGATTACCCGGACTATCCAAAGGACGGCTATCTGACTGAACTCTTCCAGCTCACGGACGTTGAGTTCGATCTGACCGTCCACATCACACCGAAGAGCCAGCAGCAAGCTCGCGACGAACTCCAGCGCGTCGCTGACGATCTTCAGGCTGACGCAGACCTCGAGCGAACTGTTCGTGGCAGCTATCTGCAGGAACGAGCGAACGAAGCGCTATCGACGTACAAGAGCGTTGAGAACGGAAGCCGTGTCTTCGATCAGGGGATGTTCATCACGGTGCGAGCTAATTCTCGCGATCAACTCCGTGAGGACGTCCGGACGATCCGGAGTCAGCTTCGCGAACAGCCAGCCGGTCTGTCACCGAAAACAGCGATCTGTAAGCAGGACCTCGCAATTCAGGCTGCCGCTCCGATTGGGCCGAATCCGTTTGGCCGGGAGGCAACGGCGCTTGGTGGTGCTATTGGTGCACTCTTTGCCTCGCCGCATAACGCTACGATCCTTGAGGATGGTGGCGTCGAATTCGGCGTTCATTGGAAGAATCAGAGCCCGGTCGTGATCGATCCCTTTGCTCGCGAGAACGGGTATGCGATGTTCACGATCGGCGATCCCGGCTCTGGCAAATCGTTCGGCTCGAAGCAGAATTTCATCCGGTCAATCGAGCAGAGCGAGGACCGAATCGGAATCATTCTCGAGCCATTGAACAACTGGGCCGGTGTTGCCGAGGCACTCGGTGGCGAGCGGATTACGATCGGCGGGGATATGGGACTGAATCCTCTTGAGATCAAGCCCACTCCTGAACGCGTTCAGCGAGCAATGGGGAAGGACGCCAGCCCATATCGCGAGAAGCTCGATAGCGTGATGAGCTTCCTCTCGAACTACTTCGCGATCCGTGGCATTTCGCTCGGCGACCGACGGACCACGCTCGAGACCGCGATTGAGCGTGCGTATTCACGGAACGGTATCACCGACGATATCGCGACTCACCACAACGAGAGCCCGACGATGCGAGATGTCCTCGACATTCTCGAGGAGATGGTGGACACGCCGGCAGAGTACGTTGTGCGGACGGATGAGGAAGCAACGAAGATTCAGGACGACGCAACGTGGCTGATCGATCAGCTGCGCCCGTTCGCAGAAGACGGTCGCTATGAGAACTTAGGCCGAGAGACAGCGTTCGATATCCGCGACGAGAAGGTGATCTATCTGGACCTTGCCCAGCAGGAGGGCAGCCTCGGTGGGAGTACGAGCTTGATCATGCAGTTGTTGATCTCGCTGGTCTATGAACGCGCGAAGGAGACGGACAAAGAGGTCGTCTTTGTTATCGACGAGGCCCGCTACATCATGCAGGATGCAGCGAGTCTCGAGTACCTCGAGATCGTTTTCCGTCACCACCGCCATCACAACCTTTCGATTCGACTCGTCACCCAGACTGTCGACGAATTCTTCCAGCACCCAGAATCAGAGGCGATCATCGATCAGTGTGCAATCAAGCAGTTCCATCATCTCGACGGGATGGACCGTGAGTGGGCCAACGAGTTCGGTCTCAACTCGGCACAAATGCGCTTCGTTCAGGAAGCTGTCCCCGGCAATGATCGGACGGGCTACTCAGAGGCACTCGTCGGCGTCGACGGTGAATGGCGTGGTATCGAAGTTCGAGCGATGGAAGACGAGACGGCAGTGATCGACTTCGATCCGAAATCACAGTCTCATGCAGAGCTACCAGGGCGCTCTACTGAGGCTGAGATCGCTCGAGATCTTATAGAGAGTCCAACTCCCACGTCGATCAGTCCATCGCGGGTCACACACCCAACTCAGACTGACGGCGGAGAAAATGGAGGTGAGATACTCGATGACGAGTCGTGAGTATCTGAAGATCACGCCATCATCAACACCCACGCATCGGACGGGTGTCCCCGCCACGTTGGAGAGTCTTCACAAACTCTCGAACGCGGCTGCGGCAAGCGTTTCGAACCGAGTAGATCCACGAGTGGACACTGCTCCACCGACATTCGAGTTCCTCGTTGTCTGTGAGGGTGCTGACGACCCAGTCGAATTCTACTATCGAGTTGACCAAGAGATGCACCTCAATACACTCGAGAAGCGTCTCGTCTCCATCTATCCGTCCAGTTTCACCATTACCAGGACAGACCTCGATCTCGAGGATGTACTCTCCCCTGACAGTGATTCTCCGTCGCACGGTGAGACAGATCCCACACGAGGCGGCGACGAGCCGATCGCTTCGGGTGGGGAAAAGTCCCCAGACAAGTCTGGTGATGACAGTGAGAAGCGTGAGTTGTCTCCACTTGGAATTGAGTGGGTAGGGAAAACCGAGCGGAAAGAAGACTGGATGACAACGATCACGCCGTTCGAGATTGATGAACCTGACGAGGAATACGATGCGGAACGACCGCCGCTGTCGGCTGTTGTCGACGCGATTCACGAAATGACCGCCCCTGTTGTCTATCAAGTTGTCTGGCAACGCAAACCGGATTGGCGGGATGACGCTGAACTCCGCAAGCTGAACCTTCGCGAAGGTCGTGATACATGGGCTCAAGAGATCATCGGCTCGTTGTTCGAGCCCGTCGATGCCGATCCGAGCGAGCGAGAACTGTCACAAGAGACTCGTAACCGAATCCGTCGCATCGAAAATAAACATTCGAGACGAACGTTTACGGCTAACGTTCGCGCAGTCGCGATGGGTGATCCAGAAGGGGCGACTGATCACGCAGAATTCGAGCAACTGAAGGCAGCGCTGGACCCACTCGAGGGTCCGTTCTACGAACTTGCCGGTCGGCGTATTCGGGAGAAGGGGTATCTCTCACGCCGGAAGAAAAAGCGAGCACAGCGCCACCTCGAGCGAGTACTTAGTGCGGAAATCGTCACCGGTCGTGGGAAAACACGACCAGATCTCGTGTTTAATGCCGATGAACTGTCAAACATGATCGTCGTTCCTGGTGGTGAGGACTTGACTGTCGATGGGTCTCGTGGAGCGCGTTCGGAACAGCGTTCCCGAAATCCATTGCCACGGCCGAATCCTGACCTGATGGAACAGTATCGTGAGGGGATGGCGATTGGATATGCACTCGACGAAAACGGAACCCCGGAGGACGAACCAACGCGAATCCCACCCTCGCTCCTTCCGACACACTATCTTCGAGCAGCAACCACTGGCGCTGGAAAGTCAAAAGCGCTCATCAACGATATGCTCTCGCTCTATGAGAGTACTGATGGCCCAATTATTCTCGTTGATCCGAAAGGCGATGGGATGACCGAAAACTATCTTCGAGCGCACACTCGGCGCTTTGGAGCCACCGATCTTGAGGAAAACGTGCTCCATTTTTCGGTTCCAGACGTTCTCCCCGGGTTTTCGTTTTTCAACCTCTCGCCTGGACTCGCACATGGCCAACGACGAGTCGATGCCGTCCAGCGGAAAGCCGATCACTATGAAGAGATTCTGAAACTCGTCATGGGTCAGGAGCGCTACGACCGGGCGACATCATCTCCACTCATCATTGAGTCGCTCATCAAAGCCCTGTTCGACGAGGAATACGGTCGAGAGAATGGACGCCATCGGGCGTCTGAAGACTACTTTGCTCACCACCAGCTTGAACACGCACTTGATCAACTTTGGGAGTCTGGCCCACCAAATCCACAGGAAGACGGCATTCCGAAATCGAGTGATCCAGAAGTCACGCGAACGATACGCCGGCAGTTGCAATCTGATGGTCGAACGTTTGCGAACGTTATGGGTGGGGTCAGTAACCGATTTGCGTACATCTCACAGGATTCGCATCTTCGAAGAATCTTCAACAACACTGACCCACAATTCGACTTCAGAGAGCTTCTCGACACTAATCAGGTTATTCTGTTCGACCTTGGTGACCTACGCGAAGAGGCTGCACGGATGGTGACTGGCGTTATACTCACATCTCTCGAGGACGCACTTCGGACACACGAGGACGACCTCAATCGACGTCCAGAGGACTATGTCGTGAACCTCCTGATCGACGAAGCAGCCTCCGTTGTCGTTTCTGATGTCCTTAACGACTTGCTCGAGAAGGGACGGAGCTTCCGTCTCTCAGTGGGTCTGTCGATGCAGTTCCCAGAGCAGATGCAAGCAGAAGGTGGCCGACGTGTCTACCTAAACGCGCTCAATAACATCGGGAGTCCCATCCTTGGCAAAGTGAACGTTGATCGTGAGCTTGCACAGGCGATGGCTCATGAGGATCTTGATCCGACAGCTTTCGCGAATCGAGTGCGATCACTGCCACGAGGGGAGTGGATTGCCCAACTCCCAAGCCCGCTGTTCGGAGAGACAGGTCCGTATCCGTTCAGTATCAAACCACTTCCAATTCCGCCAGGACATCCCGAGAGTGAGTATCCGCTCTCGATGCATGAAGAGCAACGATTCCAGAAGGCGCTTTCTCGAGTCCATGATCGGACACGGCATGAGTTCGGTGTTCAAGAGTCAGCTGTGTCGATTTCAGAGGTTCCAGTCGCCCTTCAGGACGTTCTCGGTATAGATAATCCAGACCTCGATCACGCACTCGTCCGCGTTATTCGAAATCTCCAGTTGCGAGAGGACTGCCGCGAAAGCAACGGGTGGATCAATGCGAAAACAGCCGACAACGAGTTGCAAATGGCCTTTGCTGAAGTGGATACTGGACCACCCACTCCCGATGAAATCGCTGCTGTACGTCAACGATCACGACTCATTGAGGTGGGTTTGGATGATTCCCGTAACACTGCCGTTCGACTTACTGCTGCTGGTGAGTCGATTGTGACACCAGATACCGGTACAAGCCAGACATCGGGTAGTATCCGTCATGACGAGGCGATCTCTCACGTTGAAGCTGCACTCACGAAGATCGGTTGTACGGTTTCGGTTCCGAAGCAAGATGGGAGTGAACAACCCGACGCAAGAGCAGTTCATCCCGACTGTGACCAGACCTTTGCGATCGAGGTAGAAACGACAACTCCCGAGAACCCAGCACAGGTCTTAGCCAACCTGCGACAGGCACAGGACAGCGATGAGCATCCGATATTCGTTGTTGAAGCGGGCGATTCAGAGCTATCCTGGGCAGATCGGATCGATGGAATACTCTCCTCGCCTGTTCGTGAGCTCTCATCCGGTGAAATTCGGTTCTACACCAAAAATCAGGCCCTCTCGTTCAATGGCGGTGCAACAGCCGACGGTGGTGTAACAGCAGTTCGACCAGCGACGGAACATAGCAAACAGACTGTTTGGAGACGAGAACAGGGCCGATTCGTCTTGGCGAATGGTCAGGATGAGGCGCTTATAGAAACAGAATCGATCGCTGAACTCTCGAGAGATCATGTCCCAGCAGTGTACAGCTATGATCAGACCACTGATGAGTACATCGTCTCCGAACAGGGTATGCAGTATGTCTACGACTCGAAGGAGTCGTTCCTAGAGAAGTGGACTCGCATCATGGAACCGTTTGTTCCCGAAACCGAGTTCTCCTATCCCGGCTATGGACCTGCCGACTACTCGATCGTCGTTCTCCGACCTGATGATGAACCAGTCATCTACAACGACGGAGAGACAGCTACGCTTGAGACATTGCTCGAACGTGCAGACGATTGCTCATTTGGTGAGAAGGACTCCTCTTTGGATTCCAGCGAACTGCACCTCGCAGAAATCGCTGATGATGCAAATGCAGTTGTTGGACGATTCGCGAGTCTGTTCCTCACTGAAGAGCCAGCCAGTACGGTCGCGGCCAGTACGGTCTACGATTGCTATGAACAGTGGGCAAAACAACATGACATCGATCCAGACGGAAAAAGCTGGTTCGCCCGCCGATTGAGCAACCACGTCGACTTCGGTCGAATAACCGAGCGGCGTGACGGCGACCTCGTCCGGTGCTATGAGGGCCTCCAGATTGATCACCAAGGTCTCCTCGAGGAGTAACGTGAATCCTGTTGAAATCAGTCGAGAGGGCGTTGTACGGCATTCCTTGGGCGAGTTGCAACACAGAACTTCGTGCTCGAGCAGAATATCGCAAAATCGCCAGACGGGGCGGTGTTACGGCAATCTCAGATCTGCCGTAACACCCCTCTTTCGACGACTCGATGCCGTACGTTCTGTAGAGCCGTTACAGAACGAGAATTCAATTGATTCTAGGATTCTGTTACAGCAAAAACCAAGTGAGAAAGAACGGGGGGTACCCATTGGGACTGCTGTTGATCGACAGCGATGGGAAGAAACGGCGATAGACAGTGCCCCCTCACGAAACCTTTCTGTAAACCACTCATCAGGAGTGCGATCTGTTGGACTGCACGACGGTGGTAGTCAGCCTACTGAAATAGAGTTGCAATTGAATCTATGATTGACAAGAATACCTTACCAACTGAGATGTGTGTTCGCGAGCAGTGGATCTGCTGGCGAGAAGAGAAGCGAAATGGCGACATGACGAAAGTACCAGTTGATCCAGAGACTGGTGACTTTGCCTCGTCGACGGACGATCGAACATGGAGTTCCCTCGAGACAGCCCTCGAATATGCGACAGCTGCTCGAGCAGACGGGATCGGATTCGTCTTTACGAGTACAGACCCGATCGTCGGGATCGACTTGGACAAGTGCCGCGATCCAGAGACTGGAAAGCCAGACGGGGACACGAAGGAAATCGTCCAGCGACTCGGCTCATACACTGAAATCTCACCGTCTGGAACGGGCTATCACGTTCTCGTTCAGGGCGAACTCCCATCCGGGCGAAACCGCCGAGGTGGGATCGAGATGTACGATCAGTCTCGCTTCTTTACCGTCACAGCTGATCATGTTGAGGGAACGCCGGCGGTTATCAATGAACGTCAGGAAGCACTCGAGAAGATTCATAGCGAGTTCGTCGCTGAAGCGGACGATGTCGAAGACGCTGTCGTCGACGTCGACCAGAGCGAAGATACAACGCAGAAACAGACACGTGGCCTCGAAGATTCGAAACTCCTCGAGAAAGCCATTTCAGCGGGTAATGGCACAAAGTTCGACCGACTATGGCGAGGGAATATCCAAGGGTACGATAGCCAGTCGGAAGCCGATATGGCACTCTGTTGTTTGCTTGCGTTCTGGACCGGTGGGGATCAACTGCAGATGGATCGGCTCTTTCGGCAGTCTGGACTTATCCGAGCAAAGTGGGACGACGTCCACTATGCAGATGGGTCGACCTACGGTGAGAAGACGCTCGAGCGAGCGATTGCTGCGACGGATGACTTCTATGAGCTGCCGCAATCCTCTGTGGAGTCGTCAGCCGATGCTACTGCTGCTTTCACTTCCGAGACTAGTACCGCGGAATCAAAGTCTACAGAGACAGAACAAGTATATCTCGAGGAGAGGAATTCGCTTCTCGAGCAGCGTATCGATGAGTTAGAGCAGACTATTGCTGACCAACGAAACCATATTGAACAGCTCACAGCAGAACGCCAGCACTTGCGATCGCTTGTTGAGCAACTGGAAAACGAATCCGAGGACATCACTGAGCCTGCATCAGAAAAGGATGAAGGTTCACAATCACTTCGCACACGAATTCAGCAGTTGTGGCAACGCAATTAATTTGAGGGACTATAATTTATTGACAGAACGCTATACGAGAGGACTATACGCCGAATCCGCCACTGCTGGACACGCATAGTGTCTACATATCCTCCGATAGGCGACTGAATTAGCCATATTGAGCGACTGAGTCGGAACGCTGACTGACTAATGCAGGACGGTCCTCAGAGAGATTCGTAGCGTTCGGTACAGTCAAGGCTGCACACACCCTAAAACATCTTATCGGAGTATTTTTCGCCCCGAGATGGGTGCGGGGCGATCGAACTGCCCCGAGATAGCGAATGACTACTGAGCGACAGCACCCACGAGACCGTGGAATTGATCGGACACCAACTCACCGGCACCCCTCCAAGCAACCCTGGTCTGGCCTTGAGCTACGCGTTCCAAACGACCGAAGTCGGGAGTCACTCATTTCGTTCGTCGAGTGTGTTCTCGTCGAACTCACACATGCAGACGTCGGTGCCGAGTATCGATCGTCGAACGTCTGGGGGGTTAAACTGACACAGTACATTGCTGCCGATACGGTTGGTGAGCGATTCAAGAAACGCCACTACGACGAACGGCTTGGCTGGCACGAGCAGACGATGTCTCGGCAGGACGTACGTGATGAACTACTCAACCGACTCGCACGGCCTGCGTCACTGGCGACGAATCAGAGTCATTCCCATCCTGTTGAAGAACCAGATACGTTCAGGGTGAAGCCGACGTGGCAACTGCGAACAGGTCGCCGGACCAGCAAGAGGTAATCACCACCCGTCAGTACTCCATCCCGCTGTTGAATCTCAATCACTGACTCCAGTACGCATCATGCAGTGTCTTCGACTTGACTGTGCTTCCAGCATTGGGATACAAAATAATTCTGATCGACACTAAACTATTAGTTCGAAGAGGTCATAAAGAGAGCAATGAGCGACCGATCACAGGTGTGGCCAGAAGAGATGGACAGTGCAGACCGTGTCAGGCATGTCGCCTTAACGCGAACGACACCACGGAATGCTGGCTGGATCGCCGAAGAGGCGGATGTCTCGAGAGATACAGCTGTTAAATACCTTGATCGAATGGCTGATCAAGGAGAGCTCGAGGCCATTGAAACAGCCGACGGCACATGTTACAAGCCCGACGAGATCACGCACTTCCTCCGTGAAGTTCGGTCCCTTGCTGAAGAGCAGTCAGTAGACGAACTCACTAATGAACTGCGTGCGATTGGTGAGGAAATCGACTCGTGGAAGTCAACGTATAATGTTGAATCTCTCGAAAAACTTCGACAGAGCATTGGACGGGAGGATCTGTCGGCTGACGACCGACGCGAGCGCCTCGAAGTGATCGAAGAATGGGAATACAACATTCAGGTACGTGAAGCACTTCAGCTTGCGATCAGCCTTCAGAGTTCACTAACGCGACTTGATGCAGATCCGCGTCTCGCAAATCGTGGTTCAGATACGCTTCCCCAAGAGGGCTAGGGAAAGATGGTACTCTTTCTTGCTGGTGGCCGAGGATTCACTCGGCGCGAAGGACTTCGTCGCCTCAAAGAACGACTCGAAAAAGAACCGGGGTTTTCTGATGTTCGGTATCGACCATCTCGACTCCGGCCTCGATCTGTCGTTGCTGACGTCGAGACTGAGATATTCTTAGGCGAAGAATTCCCACGGCAGCAGGCCACCTTCGAGGTCACATGGCGGCCACGTGCCGACATTGACGTTCAGCGTGTGCAGTGGGCTGATGACGTAGTCAGCTTGGGATGGCACAAAGACGATGATCATGAAGACCTTGGGACAACCCATTTCCAGATCGAGACCGATGGGGAATTAACCCACGTACCAGGACATCTCGAAGCAGAAGCGCCGCTAAGCTTTCTGGAAACCTGTCTTCAGCGACTTCCTCCAAAACTCGAGGAGACGATTCCAGAGTGAACTCGGTTACTCCCAATCGAATGGGTGCTTAATATCTGTATGCACCTTCTGATACGGTCCCTCTGACCGTACTTCCAGCAGCGATTTTTTGGTCCCGTCACAAACTCGTCTAGAGTTCGCCTCTGGTAGCGTCAACTGACACCTCCAATGTGATGGCTGTTTTGGCTGAACGCTCGAGCAGTTCGTCGGCGAACGCCGCGAACTGCTCGGACTCGGCATATCTCACGAGATTGAGCCAGAGGAGCGATTCTAAGCCGGACTCTGTCCATCTCATCCACTGGTTTTTACACCGCTTCGAGATTTCGCCCATGGCTCGTTCGACCACGTTCGACGTCCACAGAACCTCTTGTCCCTCGAGTGCGAGTTCGGCGAACGTGACGGTTGCTTCTGCCCATTTTCGGAGGTACGCCGCTGCTTTTGGAGAGTCCTGTTGCTCTAAGCGCCACGCCTCCTTCGTGAGGTTCTCGAGCGTTTGGGCGATCCGCTCGCGGATCGCCAAACGCTCATTCCTCGGTGCATGGAGCGCAACCGAGTTTTTCAGATGGAACAAGTCGTTTGTGACGTCTGAGGCGATCGCTTTCCGCGTTTCGAGCGAAAAGGTACCGTCCTTCCACAGCTTGTATCCAAGCGTTCGACCGACATGAACGAGATCGAGCTGATGAGATCGATAGCTGGTCTCGAAGGCGTCGACGAGGGATTCCTCGGCGTCACTGACGACCGTCGCGTCGTCAGTGATCGCCTCGTTCTCTTCGAGATCTTCTGCTGTATCGTCCCACGGCTCGTTAACATTGACGTCTAAGAGCGTGGTTTCCGCGTTGTCTTCGGTGATCTGTCCGAGAGTGACGTTGACGTCGTGGTACGTGCAGTGATCGTCCTGGCTATGACACTTCGTTCCGTCAGGAACGACAGTGTCTGCATTCGTCCCAGGAAGCCGATCACGAACGAAGTCACCGAGTTTGCTGCCGTACTCACGGACTCGGCGGTTGATCGTCGTTCTCGAAGGCATCGGAGTGAAGCCGTCGCCGTGGGCGACGGCATCACGAAAGCTGAGCGACGTAGCGAGTTCGGTACTCTGGAGTGAAATATCCTCTTGATAGATGCGCTGCCCATCGAATTTGATGAGATCTTCGAGAGGGCGGAAGTAGGTAGGATTGTCACCGGTGGCAGCGGTATCTTTGACGTGATGAAGGGTGAATTCGTGCTCTCCTGCGGTTGTCACAGCTGTTCGTGTTGAGGTTCCGGCGCGCTGGAAACGGCGATCGCCGTTTCCGCGCGCGTGCTTCTCCCCACAGTACGCCTCGACGAGGCGCTCGTCGAGGCTTTTGACAAGCTCCTCGAGGATCGTCGCCTCGAGGTGAAGCTCTGTAAAAGATTCAGCGAGAGTGGCAAGCGGTAGCGTTTTGTCTAAGTCGATACTAACCGTGACTTGCGCGTCGATTGTGGCGTGCATGGGTCACTTCGGGGTGGATACCAGAGGTGACCCTGTTTCCACAGGAGTCAGTTACGACTCTAGACGAGTTTGGGACACGACCGATTTTTTGGCGCCATGAGGAACGAGGCGCGCTCAACAGTGAGCCGTCATGTGGTTTCCAATGACTGATCCAAACCCGATTGACGACACTACAGACGATTACAGCCGGTTCGAAGCCAGACTCGTTGCCCGTGATCAAGATGCAACTCGCGTCGTGACCGCAGATCTCGGCGAGACAACCGCCCGACAGCTCGTTACGGACCTCATCGATAACGGTGTGGTGACGCCGGTTCCTGGCAAGCGGGTGTTCGTCCACGAGCCAAGTGGGACCGCCTTTGACTCGAGCACTCAGCTTGCCGTCTTCCATCAAGGCTGGACAGCGGCCTGCAACGCCGACAAGGAGGGTGAGTGATGCAGCAGACGCTCGCTGGCTGTGCCTTCTGCGATGCCCTGCCTGGCACTGAGGCCGGCGAGGCACATACGTGGGGAAAAGACGAGCGAGTCTCTCACCCTATCTGTGTCGACTGTGCCATCCAGGCGGAGCCGGATCCCAACGAGACAAATCACTACGCCTGTGACAGTTGCGGACTCATCGTCGACGCGCTCGCGGCGCTCACGCGGTTCCGCGTCGAACTCGGCCATCTTGAGGGCTCGCTACAGCTGTGTGCGAGGTGTAGCCCCGGAGGCCCGGCGACATACTGGACACGCGACCTCGAGAACCATATCGTATCTGACTGACGATCGGCCGACCGGTCGTCGACGTGAGGGGAGCGTGGCTCACATTGTACACACGGCAAATGCTAAGTAGACTGGCTCACAATGTACACATAATGAGTAGCGACAAAAAGCGCGTTCAGTTCCGGGCGCCCCACCGACTTATCGACCGGACCGACGCCCTCGCAGACGTCCTCGGGGAAGACCGGACGGATGTCCTCGTAACTGCGCTGCGAGAGTACCTCCAAGAGGCGGCCCATGACGACGCGCTCACGCAGGAAATCGCAGCTTCCTACTACGACGACGAGATCTCCTTCGAGCAACTCAAAGCACTCGTCGGTGCCGAAGAGGCAGCGAACCTCCGAGTGTTGAAACAGCAGCTGGACGAGGACTTCATCGACGAGGTTGCTGACGCATAAATGTCGACACTCGTCGCTGACGCCTCTGCTCTCGTGAGTCTCGGGGTCGTTGCTGACGACGACCCCGATCCACTCGAGCTCTGTCTGTCCTGCTACGAGGTTATCGTCCCAACAGTGGTCATCGAGGAACTCCGAGAGATCGCCTCGTATGATGACGTACACGGTCGGGCTGCAACGACCGTCCTCGACCGAACTAAGACGCTCGAGGTACGATCGGTCGATCTCGACGCCGAATTTCCGCTTGATGACGGCGAAAACGCTGCTGTCACCCTCGCGAATGACCTCGACGCCACACTATTGCTCTGTGATGAGTTCAATCAACTTGGCCTGGTCCACGCCTCGCTCGCCGATACCCGGCTCGTCACGACGCCAACGCTGCTCTCAGTACTCGTTCGCACCGAACAGCTGTCAGCTGCCGATGCTCGTGCTATTCTCGACAAGATCAGCGATGCCCGCAGCTGGGACGCAAACAGCTACGTGCAACGTGCCCGGTCACTGCTCGAGGAGCCCTGACACCGACGCTGTCGCCCATTGGTTCTCAGTCACTGTCCTGCATACCCGTCCGTACCTGGCCCCCCTGTTCGGTGCAGACCGTGTGCAAGTCTGTCTCGTCGTTCTCACATCTTCAACATACGAGAAATTTCTGAGGTGTCACTTGTTCTCGGAACCTTCATCAGTCGATATACTCACATTCAGATATGTACGATCTCACTGCATTCCAACGTGACATCTTGTACGTGATTGCTGGCCAGACCGATCCACATGGGCTCGCGATCAAAGACGAACTTGAGGAGTACTACGAGAACGAGGTCCACCATGGACGACTGTATCCGAATCTCGATGAGGTCGTCGACAAAGGGCTTGTCGAGAAAGGCGAGGCCGACAAACGAACGAACTACTACACGATCACAGAGCGTGGTCAACGCGAACTTGAGGACCGTCGCAAGTGGGAAGACCAGTACGTCGATGAGCTACTCTCGAATTCGGAGTGAGACGATCACGACCGCTGAGCGTGCATACTGATCGGATCCCTCGAGTGTCGTTCCATTACGATCACAGTCTCAGGATGTCGTGAGCGGAAAGAGAGTTGGCTAGTAATATAAAGAATAGACTAGTTGGATTAGCTTACATCTACGTACGTGTGGAATAACAAATATCACCTCGCCTGAATTGCTGGGCCATGGACGACCTTACAGGATTCCAACGAGACCTGCTGTACGTGATCGCAGGCGCTGACCAGCCATCTGGACAGGACGTCAAAGACGAGATCGAGCAGTACTACAGTTCAGAGATCAATCATGGTCGGCTGTATCCCAATCTCGATACGGTTGTGAATAAGGACCTTGTCGAGAAAGGACAACTCGATAGGCGCACAAACTATTACTCGATTACAGACGAGGGAGAGCAAGCAATCAAGAACCGCCATGAGTGGGTATTACAGTACATCGACTAATCGAGATCCGAAGCGATCTAGATTCTTGCTTTGCTCCCCGAATCGGTAAGTACAGGTAAAGTAGATAACGGAGCGACGAGCAATCTATCAGAGATATTTCAGAAACTGCATACTGAATACAGAGAATCCATGAAAACCCCTCACCTACGCCAAATGTCTAGTCTCCGAATCTCGATTTCACATAAGTGAAAACTAGAAAGACTGTGGCGAGGATCACGCCAGGTACCCCTATAAGAAATGGAGTGAACTCAAAATTCAGTAGCATCGAGATGTACGGCCACAAGATGAGAACCAATCCCAGTGCTGTGAAACTCAGTACAGCGCGAGGATGGGACTCACTTCGAGTGTATGTCATCCACAGGAGAAGGAGGCTATAAATGGTAAAGACAAGTAGCGTCAGGGCAGCTCCAAAAGCTAGTCCCATTGCACTACTATAGAATTTCGTCTGCTGTGCAGTGTAATACTCTCCGTTATATTCTAAGGTACTGACCCGAACGGTTTCGTGTGAAATATGCTCTGGTGACCCAGGGAATTCTGGTGCCTCTGCATACGTATCGCAAACTAACATGTAATCCGCACAGACTTGGATAGTCTGTGTCTGCCAGCCACTCGGTCCCCGTTCAGATGCCCCTCGTGGTTGCTTGAGTAAGTCATGAAACATTTGTTGTGCTTCAGGAGATAACTCATCTACAGAAGTAGCGGTATCGGGGTTAGTTGACATTCCCTCATATGCGTCTGGTGTCGTCCCGTATGCGTCTGTAGATTCGTGTGCGATTCTATACTCCCTCTCTTGGGGCTCGTAAGGTTGATGCGTTGCGCTAGAGCCTAATAGACTTACAGGCAGAAGGAATGCGACAAGAACACCGACAATTACGAGAGTCCGGTACTTCACTACAGTAGAATGATACGTGTTTTATAAGTGCTTTCTGGTATTTTAATTTCCTGCATTCGACACCGCTCTGCTAATATCACCGATAGCTGATGGAGCACCAGCGTTAGATTCGCAGCTGTAGTGTGCGGATGGGTCACTGAAACAACTGTGATGAAGTACCTTTCAGAGAGTAGCTTTCTATCACCACTTTCGATAATAGGGTGAAAGCCCCTGGCACGCTCGAGTCCCGCGCCTGGCGAGACGCACGCGTCTCGCCGCCCTTCGCTCGTTTCACTCGCGAAGACCTCGCTGCGCTCCTTGCAAGCTTGCGGTGCTTGCGTCGGCGGGGTTCCTCGAGCACGCCAGCCCCTTTCAGCCCCACCCACGTGGACTGATCGGGATGCTGTTGCGTTGGTTGCCCGCTCTTGGTATTCGGCCCGCCCCGCTCGTCGCGTGCCGCCCTCCGCGTCGCTCGCGACCGACCATTCCGGGCTGCGGTTCGCTCCTGGCGTCGCTCACCGTTCCGGGCTAAAGTGAATCTGGTCTCGACGCCAGCATTAAGCGCGTTTTCGGTTGCGCCCCTCGCGGCCTTTCGCGTTCCAGCGCTTGGTGCCGCCTGCGCTGTCGCGCGCCACATCGCGGCGCGCGTTCTCGACGACAGTCGCGCTGGACACAGACCCGCAGTCCGGGCCGGACACGAGAAACGGCTTAAAGCTGGCCGCTCGCTTCGGGCGGATCGCCGCGCGGTGCTGGTTGGGACACCGCATTCAGGCGCGCTCTCGCTCGCGCCCAGATGGCGCTCGCGAAGGCGCGAGCGCGAGCGCGCAGATGGTTCTGTCGGTCGGTATCGTCGGAAAACCGCGATGTAGGGATCGCGGTGGCAGGCGCGTGAACGCCTTCAGAGTATACTGCAATGTATAGTAACAACTCGAGTAGCAAGGTCGTTACGGTCGATGAACAGGCACTCAAACAGGCGGACGAGCAGGCGGTCGATGAAGACGGCTTCCCGGTCGTCGACGAGACGCCGGAATTCGAGGCAACGGTCGAGCAAGCGGTCCAAGCAAAGGTGGATGCGAACCACCCAGACGGCATCGTCGATACAAGCGACGAGCGGATTTACGGAGCTACCCTCGAGCAGGAAGAGCGCATTCGAGCACGAGAGGATGAACTCGAGCGCATCAGTGCTCAGGCCGGGCTGGGACCCCAGGAAGGTCGTGCAAAGCGGACACGAACGATCGTTGCGAACCAGAACAAAGCGCGGCGTGTGGAATTCCAGAAACGGGCGGCGAGCGTGGACCCAATGGCAGACCCGGAACGAGCAGATCCCCGGACAGAACTCACCCAGGAGCAGTTGGCGGCCGTGAACAAGCAGTCGATGCGACTCGCGAAGGAGTTGAATGGCTGGTCTCGAGCGGCGATCAGCCGGCGGTTGAGTGAAGCCGTCGTCGGTGGCCAAGACCTGACGAGTGCAGTCGTCAACGTGTTTGAGGAACTGCAGACGGCGCCCGGACACGTCATCCCCATTGGAAAACTCGAGGAAGTCTCTCGAAAAGAGGTGAGCATCGAAGGGCGTGTTGAAACCCTGTGGGATCCCTCGCACCCGAGTATCGCACAGGTCGGGCTCATCGCAGACGACAGTGGACAGACGCGTGTGACCATCTGGAAGTCCTCAGACGCGCCGTGGATTGAGGAAGGTGAGCAGGTGCGCATTCACAAGGCTGCCCGGAACTGGCACGAAGGACGTGTCTCACTGGCCGTGACCGGGTGGACGACGATTCACTTCCCCGAACGCGGCCGCTGGTGGGAATAGCCAGGCCTGAGCCCCTTTTTGCTGGTGTGAACGCAGTCACCGCCACCTCCCACCACCTCCACGGTCCGGGCTGCTCACGGCTGGTGGCCGTTGCGCTGCCGGGCTTTCGCCAGAGTATGAGTTTATTCCATGGCGTTGCCGACACCTAGTAGTTAGTAATATAGTTTCTTTATCCAGAGTCGGATGCGGAAATGGTACATCTCGATTCGATAACTGTGCGTGCGTACGGACCGCACCTTGCTTACTCACTCAGTTAATCAAAACAGCAACCGCTCGTGAAAATGTTCTATAGTTAATGGGATTGACGACGAATACATATCGAGGGGACCAGGATGATCGATAATGATAAATCGTTTGACGCTTTGGCTGACAGCCGCCGACGCCAGTTGTTAGTCGAGTTAGTAACCCACAACCCGCACCACGTTCCGGAGCTCTCTGGAAAGTCACAGGAGATCGCTAACGCTGACGAAAATCTCTTCCAACAACACCTGTCCAGCTCCCGAACAGTTCCAGGAGTGGACGAGGAACTCCTTCGGTTGCACCACGTTCATCTTCCCAAATTGGCCGACTACGGTTTCATCGAGTGGGACCGAGACGCCCACGTCGTAACGAAAGGTCCACGGTTCGACGAGATGAGGCCCTTGCTCGAACTGTTGATCGACCAGCAAAAGGAAGAGACCGTTGTACTCCTTCGTGAGTGAGAGGGGACGGCGTTCACTGTTTCACCTGTACTTACCGCGAGTTTCGCAAGGAGTCCTGAATAAAGGAACCATGCTACGGTCTACTTCGAGATAGGTTTCTCTGCCCCACGAGCAGGTGAGAGGCAATCGGAGTTACTCATTGCCCCTCGTGAACACCATGATCTTCAGAGAAATCTACCAGACAACGTTCGACGAAGACATCCAGCCCGACTCAAGAACCAGTCCGTGTCCCAAGTGCAATGGCCAAGTCACCACCAACACAGTCGAAACTCGTTGTGAAGACTGTGGACACCTCATCAAGGCACAACACCATCAGACGCAGAAAAGAGTCAATCATGCGTAGATAGGACGTTATTAGGTGAAAACCAACGTATGTTGGAACAACATATTCACTGGAGTAACAACCTGATTTCGGATAATGCCAGATCCCGTCGACGTCCGAGCGGCGGATGCCGGAAGAGACCCGCCCGTGGCGGAGTAAGTTGTATCGGACCAGAGGAGAGACCTTCGAGCGAACGTTCGAAGAGACAGGGATTTATGATTACACCTGTGCCGTCGTTGAACATGGCCATGGGCCAGACCGTGGACACGGTCCCTATGGCCATCATCGAACACACGAAGCGACGGGCATGGTTGGCCGCGTGATCGTCAGTTGGCTAGAACTCGATTCCGACGCTCAGCCTGCACTCCAGTCACCCGCAGATGGACCCCCCGACGCCGCAAAACGTGAACTTGAGGAGTTCAACGAACGAACCAGGGCGGCACTAGATTATCCCGACGAACATTGAATGCGTTGATCTCAGCCAATCCAGAGACGATCTCAGATATCACTCGCTCTCTGGTGGTTCTGGGCGATCTGGGCCTACGTGACTACGTGCGGCGTATCTGGTCCTGAAGTGCCACGGATGTGTCCCCGCTGATCGAGTCTCCTCAACCGATTTGATCAAAAGTTTGTAACTTGAGGGACAAGAGGTTCTGTGGACATCAAACGTGGTCGAATGAGCCATGGGTAAAATCTCGAAGCGGTGCAAAAACCAGTGGATGCGATGGACAGAATCGCTTCTTTGGCTCAATCTCGTGAGATATGCTGATTCCGAGCAGTTCGTCGGCGAACGCCGACGAACTGCTCGAGCGGTCAGCCAAAACAGCCCTCACATTGGAGGTGTCAGTTGACGCTACCAGAGGCGAACTCCAGACGACTTTGTGACGGGACGCATTATTTAGGGAGTGAAAATGGATGACGGAGACGGTTGCAATTAGTCGGCGATCGGTTGCGCGTTCTCCCGGGCGAATAGGTCGAGTATGATTTTCGCGCCCCCAAGGACTACGGGGCCGATGAACAGGCCAATCGCTCCAAACACGACGAGTCCCCCGAAAATGCCTACCACGATGGTTGCCGCATTGATCGCCCCGCTCCGCCCGATGATTACTGGCCGAAGGTAGATGTCGGAGACGCTAATTATCGAACCATACACCAGTATCGCGCTCGCTGCCACGGGCCGTCCGACCAGAAGAAGATAGACCGAAACTGGCACCCAGACACCGAACGCGCCGATGAGCGGGAGCAGTGTGAGGACGAAGGTCGCGACGGTCAGGAAGACGACCCCGGACATACCAACGAGTGCTAGTCCGATTCCCAACAGCACGGCTTGGATGCCCGCGACAGCGACGTTACCCACGACGGAGGCCCACATGAGGTGGTCGAGCTCTACGAACAGTTCTCGCTGTACACGATCGTCGACGGGGACGACCGATTCCAGCCACGCGACGAACCGGTCGCCGTCGCGTAACAGTGCAAAGAGGACGAAACCTGTCACGGTGAGCCCAATCAGCACACCCGGGAGGCCGCCGATGACGGAGAGTGTGCCAGTAGCGAGTCGCTGCGCGGTCTGCGTGATTGGCTCCTGATAGGTCGCGTACAACAGGTCGAGGTCGACGACGAATCCGATGGTTTCGAATCGGTCCTCGATACGGCCCGGTCTGAACGCTCCCTCCTGGATTGCGGTGAGGAGAGCCAGGCCCTGCTGAAAAGCGATAGCGAGGACGTATACGACCGGAATGAAAAATACGACTATCGACATCGCGATGGTGGCGACCGCTGCCGTCGCCGAGCTCAGCCATTGCTCGAGTCTCCGTTGTACGGGTGTGAGAACGTATGCGAGCACGATCGCGAGCAAGACGTATTGCAAGTATGTGAAGACGAGCAGTACGGCGAGCGCCGTGCTTACCACTGCGAAGATCGTTAGTGCATTCCTGTGCGAAGACTGCTGTGGCGGCTCGCTCTTCTTAGCCATATACTCCTTTAGACGGAAATCCTTATCATTTCGGTGCCCGTACCCCCGCGATTCTTCACGTAAGGGGGTAGGCCGATTTCTCGATGACGGGTCTGAGATTTCCGGATGGACATGCCCAGATTTGAAATACTGGGCTGTGTTGAAATCCTCAAGCGATGATAGGTTTCAGCGACCGTGCTGTATACAGTAGACTGACTGAAGAGGGTGTCATAGAACGAGTGGCACACCAAAGAGCAGGGTGAACGCTGTGGTGGATGAGCCCAGCGACCCTGCAAGAGCATTCTTCGGTAGAGACGTTCTTCAATGTCGTGGAGACAGAGACGCTAGCGTTGTTTGAGCACCTCTCATTCGAGTTTCTCGAAGAGTTCGATGTGTTCGCCCCGTCTCCGCCGGGGCGAACACGAGATCACGAGCCACCAGAGCTGATGTGTGGCTTCCTCCATTGCTACTACAAAGACATCTACGGCATCCGTCCCGTTGAACGAGAGCTTCAGAATACAGTTGTCTGGCTCAGTTGTGGCTTCGATCGACCGCCGTCGAGAGACGCGGTCGATCGCTTTCTCACCGATCTCGAACACGTCGTTGACCAAATCTTTGACCACCTCGTCGAGCAGGCCGCCCGCCGCGGCCTGCTCGACTTGACCTACTGCATCGATTCGACTGACGTGAGAACGATGCCAGCCGATCAAGATGCGTCGAAATGCTACGATCTAACCGCCGAAGAATACTACTACGGCTACGGCTGTACGATCGTCTCGACCGGACAAAAGATCCCTATCGCCGCGGAATTCACCGAGAGCAAACAAGCACCAGAAGAGACGGCCATCCCCGTCCTCCTCGGTTTGCTGACCGGAATCGCGACGCTCATCCCGCTTGTCGGCATGAAGATCGTGTATATCCCTACACCGCGCTCCTCCTCGGGACGACCGCGACGACAGAAACGCCGCTCTGGCATCCGCTCGTCTTCTTTCTCGTCACGCTGGTTCTCGTCGATACGATCCCAGGTTTCTTCATCCGGTCGTGGCTGGCTGCACGGAGCGGGTCCACATGGGGCTCGTGCTCCTCGGGTACGCCCTGGGAACCCTGGCGTTTGGCTGGTTTGGCCTGTTTCTCGGACCGATTATTGTGGTGCTCACGGTCCATTTCGGCCACTCGATATTCTCGCGACTCGTCAGCGATCTCTCGGCTGACTGATCAACCTCAGGTTACGGCTGAGAGACAGTGCCGCGACGCTGACAGAGACTACCGCCCTGCCCCACCTGTAGATGAGTCTGGTTCGCTTCGGTCACTATGCTTTTGCAGCGACGGACACAGTGGAAGCATGTGAAAGAATCAGGGCCGGAAAGCAAGGACACGGTTGATCCAACGCGAGTTACAGAGGTTCTCGATTCGTTGATTGAAAGCGGGTTCCACGAAATCAACCGCGAGACGAACGGATTGTTACTTTCTGGATTCTCGGCCGGTCTCGATATTGGGTTCGGACCATTATTGATGGCGGTGATACTCACCCTCTCACCGGGTGGGTATGGTGATCTCGGGACGGAGTTGCTACTTGCGAGTGTCTACTCTGTGGGATTCATGTTTGTCATCTTGGGACGGTTAGAACTGTTCACCGAACATACGACCGTGGCCGTGATGCCGGTCCTCGACGGACGAGCGTCACTCGCGGAACTCGGCCGTCTCTGGGGCTTGGTCTACGTCAGTAATATCGTCGGTGGTGCGGCGTTCGTGGCACTCATCGTTACGCTGCTGCCCGATCTAGGTGTCGCCTCGCCGGAGGCCTTCGAGACTATCGCTCTCTCACTCGTTACCCACGATTTCACATGGCTATTCGCCGCTGGCGTGCTTGCGGGATGGCTGATGGGACTGCTAGCGTGGCTCGTTACTGCTGCTCAAGAGACGACAAGCCGTCTCATTATCATCTGGATCGTCACGGGTGCAATCGGTATCCTCCACCTCCCTCATTCAATTGCGGGTAACGTTGAGGTGCTATTCGGCGTCTTTCTGTCGCCCCAAGTATCAGTGATTGACTACGTATCGTTCCTCGCGTTAGCCACGATGGGAAACGCAGTTGGCGGGGTTATGTTCGTTGCCCTATTGAAGTACGGCCACGTTGTCCGGGGCGGGGAGTAGTGGCAAGTGGCCATGTTGAACTACCACATCCAAGACAGGTATCGGATGGCGTGCTGAAAAGAGGGGAGCACATCTCACATCGACAAACAGGCGACTACGAACCGCAAGCCATCGAGGGCTAATTCCGGAAAACACCGAGTGCCGCACAGCTCGTCACTCCTCTTCGAAGAGATGGATTGAATCCACGCTACTGGATGATGGACCCGAGGTACTTGCGGAGGTCTTTTACCGCGTCTGTGACCCGTCGCCGGCGACGTGAGTTGACATCGACTTCTATGCCGTGACTCTCGATCCATTGTCGCATTTTGTTACGACCGGCTTTCCGTTTGATGCCGACCTGTCGGAGGTGTTTGATCGGGTGTCGCAGCCAGTTGTATTCCTCGTGGGCGAAAACGTCGATATACTCTGGCGAGTGGGCGATGAGGATGACGTGGATCTGTCTGTCGGCCAGCAAGGCCGGTCGATACGCCCAGCTACCATTTGGGTCCGACCCAACTGACGGCTGGTGATACCACGCTAGTGGGTCCCACTCGAACCCGTGTTTCTGGAGTGTCTCTGTGAACTCGTCCAGCGGCTGCTGGACGGTGCCAACATATTCGGTATCACGAAGACGGTACTCGGGCTGTCCGAGCGTTCGCCCAAGTCGGGTAATCAAGGGACCGAGCCGCGTTCTCACGCGGTAGGGAACATTGGGTTCGAGGGTCTCAATGATGGACTGCATTTGGTGGCCGTTGGGTTTCTAACACCTCGAATGTATTGCAGACCCGGCGAAACGCAAGTGAAGTGAGCGGCATCCCGCCACCGTATCCTGAGCGGAATCGCCCCATGCTGACTACGCTCTCTGTATTCACCACGTCCGCTTAAACCGACCACCGATTGAGGGTTTCAACAAGGCCGAAATATACCCTCCATGTCGGTGGTGGAGCGGGGTATAGAGGGCTGCAGTACCTACTAGGAGTGATGTCCGAATCAGAAGCAAATCGCTGGGAGTACGAGACGCTTCGCCCACCGCGTGATGAGACCCAAAAAGAAGCAGAGGATCCGAAAGCAGAGTTGAATCAACTCGGTGTAGAGGGCTGGGAGTTTGTGGAGACGATCGACTACGAGGGAGGCGGCACCAAGTACCTCGTTTTCAAGCGACCTGCCCAATCGAGTGAGCCAGTATGACTGACGAGACCGACATCAGTACGGCCAACACGATGCGTGAGCGCTCGGGCGAGAGTCAGATAAAACTCTGGTTGCTGCTGCGCGCGAACCGCCTTCTCGTCTCCAGTGTCTTGACCAGCGCCGTGTTCGTCGCATTCGTGATCGCCGTCGCTGTCCTCGATCCACCGTTTTCACGGCAACTCAAGTCCGGCGACATGATCGAGACGATGTTCTCGACGATGATCACGGTCATCGTGACTGGGACGACACTCGTCGTCACGATCGGTCAGCTCGTCCTCACCCAAGAGAACGGCCCGCTCGGCGATCAACGCGAGCGGATGGCCAGTTCAATGGATGTCCGGGACTTTACTGAAGAATTAATCGGGTCTCCGAGTCCTGCCGACCCATCCGAATTCCTCCGCCAGATCATCGGAATCACGGCACAACGGACGACGGCTCTTCGAGAGTCTATTGGCAAGAATGATGACGAGAACCTCCGAGAAGAGGTCGATGAATTCGCTGAGAGCGTCACTGGGAACGCTGACACGGTACGTGATCAACTTGAGGGTGCGCAGTTCGGCTCGTTCGATGTATTATTCGCCGCACTGAATTTCAATTATAGCTGGAAAATCTTCCAAGTTGAACGTCTCGCGAACGAATACGAAGAGAGCCTCACTGAGGAAGAACATGGCTTGCTTGACGACCTCAAAACAGCGCTGTCTCTTTTTGGTCCGGCGCGCGAACACATCAAGACGCTGTACTTCCAGTGGGCACTCATCGACTTGTCTCAGATGATTCTCTATGCTGCAGTCCCGGCATTGGCCGTTGCAGGTATCATGGTCGGAATCGTCGATGCGGGGACGTTCCCGGGAAGCACACTCGGTCTCGATCACATCATCCTCGTCGTGGGAGGTGCGTTTGCAGTGACGCTTGTTCCATTCATGCTGTTCGTCTCGTACGTCCTTCGCATCCTCACCATAGCGAAACGGACACTTGCCATCGAGCCGCTGATCCTCCGCGAATCACAACGCTAAGGCGTTACAGCTCCGCTTGGCGCTCGTTTGGGGACGTCTGCTTGGTGTGCCTACGACTGGCGACGCCGCGCCGAGGCGGGAGTCGCCTCTGGTGGTGGCCGTTTGAGGAGTCCATCGACATAGTAACACGGGCTGCGTGGACGGCCCTGGTTGTGCGTTGGGCCGTCCTCGCGAACCAACCACCCGACGATCGGTTCTCCCGGTAGTCACCGACCAGGTACGCCTCTTCGGGAGTGGCAACGCTGTCGCGTCGGCGGCTGACTGCCGTCGACAGCGACAAGGCCCCATCGATCTCCTCATGGTTTCCCCGTCAACCGTGGTGGTGCAGCCGATCCGACGCAGAACTCGAACCTCAAACACGGTTGGATGTGGACGCTTCGTGAGGTACTGAAAATGGATTTCCAGATCGTTCGAGATTCATACTCGAGACTACCTGGGACTTATGATTGTGATAGACGACGATGCACGACCACACCGCTCCGTTCTTGATCATTACACGATGGGGAACAGCCTGTCAGCAGAGTCATCACCGTGAGAGCCGATAACAACTCATGGGTACCGAAATGCACCAACAGTGGGAATACAAGACACTCGAACCGCCAAAGGGATTGACCAAGCGAGAGGCGGTCGATCCAACAGACGAACTCAACCGCCTCGGTGCAGAGGGTTGGGAACTCGCAGAGACGATCAGCTACGACGGTGGCGGCACGAAACTACTGCTGTTCAAACGCCCAGTTTCTCATGAGTGACCTCTCGACGGACAACACGCTCCGTGAGCGGACAGACGTCAACAAGTACTGGTTCTGGTTGCTGCTCGGGGCTAACCGGTGGGTCGTCGCCGGCGGGCTCGCTTTCCTGATCTTCCTCGTGTTCATGATCTGGGGTATGATGAAGCCGGTGTCGTTGTACTCGACCATGCAGTCGAGCGATATGGTCGAGACAGTATTCGCCAGTCTCGTCAGCGCAATCATCACGGGAACGACACTCGTCGTCACGATCAATCAGCTCGTCCTCTCCCAGGAAATCGGCTCGCTCGGGAGCCAGCGTAGTCGGATGGACACGACGATGGATTTCCGCCAGAACACCGACAGCCTCCTCGGGATGACGACGCCCGCCGACCCTTCGGCATACCTCGATGCGCTTATCGAAACGAGCGAACAGCGAGCAAAGACACTGCGAGACACACTCTCCGAGACTGAAAACCAGGAGCTCTACAAGAAGATAGACGAGTACGTCACCGACCTGTTGGAGAACGCCGACCACGCACGCAACCACCTCGAAGACACAGATTTCGGCACCTTCGACGTCTTATCGCCCGCGCTCGATTACAACTACGATCGGAAGATGCACGACGTTCGCCGACTCGGGATGGAGTACGAAGACTCCCTCACCGACGAGGAACGAAGCGCGTTCAGAAATTTGCTCGAGGCGCTTACGATGTACGGGCCAGTCCGCGAGTACATCAAGGACCTCTACATCCAGTGGGCGCTGGTAAAACTTTCACGAGCCATCCTGTACGCCGCAGTGATTGCACTCACCGTCGCTGGGGGGATGGTCGTCTTCGTCGATGCGACGACGTTTCTCGGCACGTTCCTCGGTATCGAGAGCGTTCTCTGGGTTGTTAGCACTGCGTTTGCCATCTCAGCGCTGCCATTTCTCCTGTTCATCTCCTATATCCTGCGGCTCGCGACGCTCGCGAAACAGACCCTCTCGATGGGACCGCTCATGCTTAGCTAACCGACTACCAGATTTAAACGCGTACTACGCAGGTCGCCCACGTAGTCCGCAAAGGAGCTTTCCCAAGGGTTTGAACGCACAACGCACGAAGCACGCTCCGAATATCGTCGGCGATGGGAATGACGCGCCACAAGTGCGAGATAGAGAGCTTCTCTTCAGCAGGACCCGATGCTGATTTGCCTACGATAGCAGTCGATCACCCGCGAATCATTTATAGGATTTTAGTGAATGGGACGGGATGCATAGATATATGGACACACTCCAATCGAACGGCAGTACTTTCCAGGATCACCGATGGTAAACGTCGCTCTCTCGGCGGCACAAATCGTCTTAGCGCTGTTTCTCGTGGTTCTCAACGGCTTTTTTGTCGCTGCAGAGTTCGCCTTCGTTCGGATTCGGGGGACATCGGTTGACCAGCTCGTCGAGGAGGGACGGCCCGGATCGGGAACGCTCCAAGAAGTGATGACGAATCTCGATAACTACCTCGCCACGACGCAACCCGGTATCACCATCGCATCTCTCGGGTTGGGATGGGTCGGCGAACCCGCAGTGGCGGCGCTCATCGAACCCGTACTGGAATTGGTTCTCCCGGCGAATCTCATCCATCTCATCGCGTTCGCAATCGGCTTCACTATCATCACGTTTCTCCACGTCGTCTTCGGTGAACTCGCGCCGAAGACGATCGCAATTGCCAAGACCGAGCGACTCTCGCTGTTCCTCGCCCCGCCCATGAAGGTCTTTTATTTCATACTTTATCCGGGAATTGTCGTCTTCAACGGGGCGGCCAACGCGTTCACGAAGTCGCTCGGTGTGCCACCCGCTTCCGAAACGGATGAGACACTTGGTGAACGGGAGCTCCTTCGGGTACTAACACGATCCGGCGAGGGCGGGGACATTGATATGGCAGAAGTGACGATGATCGAGCGCGTCTTCGATCTTGACGACATCGTGGTGCGGGAGGTCATGGTCCCACGACCGGACGTGGTGAGCGTTCCGGCGGATGCCACACTATCTGAACTTCATTCGATCGTCTTAGAGGCCGGACACACGCGCTATCCGGTTCTTGATGCCAACGACGGTGACCAAGTGGTTGGATTCGTAGATGTCAAGGACGTGCTGCAAGTAGAGGTGGACAATGGGGATGCCGAGATGGTCGGTGACATCGCCCGTGAGATTCTCATCGTCCCGGAGACGATGGCAATTAGCGATCTCCTGATACAGTTCAAGGAGGATCGCCAGCAGATGGCCGCAGTCATCGACGAGTGGGGAGCGTTCGAGGGGATTGCAACGGTTGAAGACATCGTTGAGGCCCTCGTCGGAGACCTTCGAGACGGGTTTGATCTCGATGAGCGCGAACCCTCGATACGCCAGCGTGACGATGAGGGGTACGACATTGACGGAGGAGTCCGATTGTCGAGCGTTAATGATGCTCTGGCTGGGGACTTCGAAAGCGAGGAGGTCGAAACAATCGGTGGACTGGTGCTTGGGCAACTCAACCGCGCGCCAGAACCTGGCGACCGCGTCGAGGTCGACGGTCACGTCGTTGAGGTAACGAGCGTTGAGGGTACCCGAATTTCGACGGTATGGGTCCATGAAAAAGATCTCGATGATCCAGCGGTGGACTGAGTGGGAGGATGGACTTGATCGTTGGGTCTGTTCGGCTTCTCGCCGTTATCTAGTGTGGTTCGTTCTCTACTGGTCTGATCCTAGTGAAGAGCCTATGCGGACTTTTCAGTCGCCCCGTCCAAGGATACCGTATGGACGACACCCCACTCGACGACGTGGATCGGAGCATCTTGCATCAACTCCAGCTCAACGCCCGCCAGACCGATACGGAGATCGCCAAGAAGGTAGATGTGACCTCCACGACGGTCCGGAATCGCCTCGACAAACTCGAAGAGAAGGGCGTGATCCGGGGCTATTATCCCGAGATCAACTACGAGCAAGCGGGCTACCCCCTCCACGTCATGTTCGTTTGCACGGTCAATCCGAATGAACTGGAATCGCTGGCCGAACAGATCCTCGACGTTCGCGGTGTGGTGACCACCCGGGATTTGCTTGGGGGCGAACGGAATGTCCACGTCGAGATCGTCGCCGGCTCGGTCAGAGAGATCGAAGAGATCCGCAACGAACTGGCGGGCTTGGGCATGACGATCAACAGCTCCGAGATTATCTCCGAGACGCAGGTCCAGTCATGGGACCACTTCTATCCACGAACGGGCCCTGACGCGGATCAGGACGACGACGGGTCGGTCACCGATCAAAGGTAGCCGGAGAATCGATTGAAAAATCAAACATATTTGCGCCCATAAACTCTTGAGTCACATTCAGACTTCAATATATCCACCGATAACTGGCTTAGATTGCATTTTTAAAATATAACAATTATATGTGAGAAAGGACTTATTCGTTAGCACGTCCTTGCCACGCTATGGCCGAATCAACCGAGGCGGTAACCAATACTTTCAGCACGTTGGTAGATCCCGTTCGTCGGTACGTCCTGTACTACCTCGACGAGCAGGAGACTCCAATCTCCTTAGACCGCCTCGCCACTCGGGTTGCCGCCTGGCATACCGACAGCATCCCCGGACGCCGTCGACGATGCCGCCCTCACCGAGATTCGCACGGCCCTGTATCATGTGCACCTGCCAAAACTCACCGAGGCAGGGTATATCGCGTGGGATGCGGACACCCACACGATTCAGCGGGGACTCAACTTCGACGAGAACACGCTATTACTCCGGTTGATGACCGACCACGAAGACAAACTGCCGTGGGACGGCCGTAACCCCATGAGCCGGCCTCTCCGCACGTTACTCTCCCGATTCGGTGGGCCCACACAGGCCGAGACACCGCCCTCTCGCGACGACTCGAGGCGGAAGTCACCAACGGCCCTGTTTTCGTGCCCTGCTTGCGAGAGGACAGACATCAGCGAAGCGATGGACGCCTGCTCGAAGTATGGAGAGTCAGTCACCCAAATCCCGACCGAGCGTGAATTACCCCTCTCAACCAGTCGAGCATGACCGGACCACCTAATGACAGCAGAGCAACTTAAAGCCGAGACGGTGAGTCTGTTGCAGGACCTCGGGCTGAAGGAGTACGAGGCGCGGTGTCTCGTGACATTGGCCCAACTCTCGGCGGGGACCGCCAAGGAAATCAGCGAGATCTCGGAGGTTCCTCGGACCCGGGTGTACGACGCCGTCCGAGTGCTGGAGTCAAAGGGACTGGTCGAAGTACAGCACTCGAATCCCCAGCAGTTTCGAGCGGTCAGCATCGAGGAGGCAACCGCGATCTTGCGTCAGCAGTACGACACGCGGATCGACACCCTTCAGTCACACCTCGAAGCGCTCGATCCCCAACCGGAGGTCGACGACAGCGACCGAATGCAGGAGGTCTGGGCGCTGTCCGGCCACGATGGCATTGAGGCCCGGACACACAATCTGCTGGCGGACGCCGAATCGGAGATCGTCTTGCTGGTCGTCGAGGAGGAACTTCTGACGGAGGCGTTGTACGAGCGACTCCACAATGCGGTCGACCGCGGTGTCGACGTGATCATCGGTGGCGAAACGGACGCGATCATTGCCAAGCTCGATACCGAGATGCCATCCGTGAAGGTGTTCGAAACCGAACTGGACTGGCTCCTGGGGCCCGCGAGCAACGACGAGGTTGCTATCAGCCGCCTGTTGTTGGTTGACCGCACGAAGTTGTTGGTCAGTTCCTTCTACCCGGACGCCGACCCCGACGAATCACACGAGCAGGCGGTCTTCGCTAACGGCCTGGAGAACGGTGTCGTCGTCCTCCTTCGCCGGATAATCTCCTCGGGTCTGCTCCCCGAGGCGAACCCGGTGAGGTAGCCAGTCAGCGGTTCCCAGGCCAGACTGCAAGAACAGAGTGATGACTACAGGCACTGCACTGTACCCTGATTTCGCTCCCGCTCTTGCTTTGCATCCCCTGCCATCGCGGAGCAATGTGGGCGTGGAACGATCGCTCGCCGACGACGTCTTCCGCGCTCTGGGCGGTGAGTTCGAATTCGCGCATCTCCTCGAGTCGGAACTCGGTTCCAGTCGGGAGCGGCTCGCCCGGATGCTCGAGTCCGGAGTCGCGATAGGATAGCGTCGCCTGCCACGGCTCGCCTGCGAATTCGAACTCAGCGTGCTGACTTCCATCGCCGTCCTTGATCCGACTGTCGCACGTGAAGAACGGATCGAGACCGTGCGCGGCGAAGAGGAAGTGGGCCGCGAACTCGTGGGGTGCGGTCTCGATCAGTTGCACCCGCGCTCACCCATCTTACAAACACCGGCGCAGAGACTACTGAGTAGGGGGTTTGTCGTTCCGGCATGTAAACCGAGAAGGTCATGCCGCCACCCAGATTTGAATCTGAGACAGCGTCAACTGGACGGATATCATCGTTGTGACAGACTCACAAACGTTGTCCCAGCAGACGTATCTCTGGACCCATGCTGGAATAGTACAGCGGACAGCAGTTCAGACGGAACACCCGCAACTCTTGCAGAAGTCGAACCATTGCTAATCGGGCCAGCGTACGATGCATATCCAGCATCGCTCTTGAACAAGAGCAGAACACCAGACGACATGCCGATCAAAGTGGAAACCTAGCGTCCACTGACTAACGGCTCTCCAACTGCTCGAGTCTGGCGTCTTTTGTGAGACCCCCGAGGGGCGGAGGTCTTCTCGAGCTCAGTTCGATTCGACTCGAAAAGCACTAATCAAACATGAGGGTGTCATAGAACACTCAGCTCTCACACCAGTTGGGAAGTACCGACATTCGACGAAGACGTTCAGCCCGACTTGAGCGCCAGTCCGTGTCCCAGATGCAATGGCCGAGTCACCACCAACGCAGTCAAAACTCGTTGTGAGGACTGTGAACATCTTATTGAGCCGCAACAATACCAGGCCCAGAAAAGAGTCAACCCCACTTAGATAGAATGCCATTGGGGAAAAACTACACAAGTATTGGAACAAGATATTTACTGGAGTAACAACATAGATTTGGATAATGCCAGAATGTGATGGCTGTGGCTCTCATGTCACGGAAAACTACTACCGGGTTTTCGCTGTTAATGGTGATCTGCCAGCGTGTATTCATTGTGCCAGCAACCGTGAAGCTCGAGAAGCAGGACTCCGCCAGCAATAGCGTCTCAGTGATCTCATTTCCAGATCTTCTCCATCGAACTGGAGCCTGCATCGAGACGTGAGACAACACGATCCACTACCCAATCAATGACTGATCGAGATTCTGACTTTGAAGAGCTTCGTCCGACCGGCGAAGCGTCGCATATCCCAGATGAGACACTTAGCGAGGATAATGACAGCGAATCTGATCGACAGCGGAGTGCGACGGCGACAACTGGATATCCGGATACTCCAGCGGAAACAGACCATGAGTGCCGATCCTGTGGCGCACCGATCCCAGCTGACCAGACCAAATGCCTGTTCTGTCTCACTAACCATCTCGAGGACACCTCTTCTGAGACAAACGCACCAGCAACAGAGTGGACACTGCTTGGCGTCGTCCACATGCTTATTGAGTCGTCGACGTTTTACGGCGCCGTCGCGAAAGGCGCGGCCGCTGCGACACTCCTTGCCTCGAATGCGGCCGAACAGGCTGTCGACGACTGCACGATCATCTACGATCTCGAGGACGAGCCTGCAGCCCAATTGACCGATCAGTGGCCCGTGCTTCCTGCTGCAGCACAGATCACGTCCACTGACGGTGAGCAACTTCTCGCGGCCGCCCGCGATCGAACAACGTGGACTGACCAATCAGCGGTGAATAGCGACTGCGAACCAACAACCTATCTCTACGACGAGGGGGGATCCGGCATTCGCGATGAGCAGCGACTTGCGACGCTGCTCGACAACGCCGGCGATGATGCGTGGCTAGTCCCAGCAATTGCTCTCCAGCAGACACCTGACGAGCGTGAACCTGAGCGTCAGGACAGTGGCATTCCGACCAAAGAACGCCTCGAGTGTCACCAGTGTGGACGCACAACCGATCATCGATTCAGCGATCGTGAATCGGTTCCCGACGAAACCTGGACTGGCCACGCAATCTGGGAGTGCCAGGTCTGCGGGACACCGCGCTATGGGCCGAGCCCAGAATGACTTGCTCCGCGTCATGTCTTAACCAACAGAGGAACAATGGTGCAGCGTGGCTGTTGGTTAACAGAACGGCCGCCCGTTGTTGTGTTCTGTTTATCTGCGCCGCGATCGGCTGAGGCGCATTCAATGGACCCACGAAATACGCCAGGATACAGACTGCATCGTGCACTCAGCCAACTCAAGGATCTCGAGGGAGATCAGCTGACTGACGCAGACAGAGAACGAATCGAGACAGCAACGGCGCTCTTGGTGGAAGTGAGTCTTCTCACTCGACCAGGGCATGGTGAACCTGCTGATACCCACATTAACTCCTAACCGAGCAGGTCATAGAATCGGTCACAGCTTATTGGACTCCGTAGTGAACGGTCAGTGCAGAGAACGGAGTTATCGGTCTGTCTCTTTCCAGTCGTCCGGGTCTCCTTCACGGAATTCACCCTTGGCATGGCGCTCGTGGGGCCAGAAGGTGACGCCCAGCAGTACGACGTAGAACACACCCACAGCGGCAACCACAGCGATCCCGGGGATACGGGCGATTGCAGCGGTTGTCAGCCAGTCTTGGCGCGGCGCAAACGCTGTAATCCTGAAGACCCACGCGACCAATAGGACACTGAGCAGCGCAAGGTACACACGCTGGAGCCGGTTTGCGAGTGCCTCGTGGAACGAGACTTTCAGCGTCGGCCTGCGGTAGTCCCTGCTCAGCTCCGCTCGCCAGTCGTGACTTTCAGTGCCTTGGGACGGATCGAGAGCGTTTGCGAGCAGGTTCTCTTGGATGACTCGAGTCCGAGAGCGAAAGACGTCGTAGTCCCGGTACCGCCGTGCTTCGATACCCAGAAAGATCGTGACGACGACAATCCCGATCAGCAAGATATAGTGTGGGTTGTCGGTACTCGAAAACGCCCACGTCAAGATTGCTGCCATCAGCGTCACCGCCCACTTCGTCGTCTCGTCGAGGCGTTGCCGCCACGTCCCCACTCGGTCTATCTCTCCGCGGTAGGCGTGGGCCATCACCGAACCGAGTCCCGTACTGTCGTCAACCATTTCGCGGCCGATCTCCCGTTGGTCTGGTGCTGTTGGGTCGAACTCGTCGCTACTCGAATCGGTCATAGAGGAAAGACATCTCCTCGCTCCATAAGCAGGTATGGTGATGGCGTAATCTGAGTGTCACGTACTGGAGAACATCGAACAGTGCGCACATCTACTTACCGGCTGATTCAATCAAAGAGAGTTGAAAGAAACCATTCACGAGTCTTCTATGATGGGCTCCCTAACCAGCAACTCCACTCGAGGCAGAGGTGTGAGTTTCCGAATGCACTCGCGGTCTTTTCGAAGCTATCGACGAGTCGAGCAACCTGATGACCGCTGTCGATGTTCGATGTTACTACCGATCCGGATCGTTCTCCTCCGTGAGACAGACGCATTGTATCGTGATTTTGTGCGCCGATAATGGCTGCCGGCGCACTGAGTAAGAACAGACGAGTACTGACCAGAGCGTCGGCACAGTGAGGTATCCCAGATGCATATGATCATTTATTCGTTGGTAGAGGCATCGACAGCAGACGAGGCACTGTCAACCGGAAAGACCGTGTTCGACCGACTGGTTGGCGCGGAGCCGCATTCCTGCGCAGCGTTCGACTACTACGTCACCTTCGACGAAGAGGAGACAACAGTGGCTGGAAAAGCACGGTGGGGCGACCTACCGACAGCTGCACCCGTTACGTCCGACGAAGGTGAAGAACTCCTCGAGCGAGCCTGGGAGACCACGACGGAAACGTTCCAACGAAACCTAGACCGGGTGAAAACCGCACTCGAGGAACGCAGCGACGATGAGATCATGCGCGATGAGGGTCTCGCTCGGCACGCCTTTCAGCAGGTCGGTGCTTCCCGTGGCCCGTCGATCTGCCTGTATGATCAACACGCGACAGGCATCCGCCATCGCGGACACCTCGATCGCCTCCTCGAGGCTACTGACGAGAGCGAGACATGCTGGATCGTGCCGGCAGACGTCCATTTCTGAGTAATCATGCCCCGAATTACCAACTGGACACGAGAGAGTCGAACACCTACGCTGGCATATCGAAACACGGTGACTGGAGCACGAGCCGTCCTGCATCGTGCCCCGGACACCTACGCGTACAAGTGGCGGGCAGCGATCCTTGTCGACGGCTATCCAGTGTGGTCGCAAGGCTTCGAGACGAAGGAGGCGACCAGCGTTCGGGATGCACTTCGGGACCGACCAGCTCCCGAACTCGCTTGTCCGGAGTGTCCGAACGATGACGTCATCATCGGCCAGAAATCTGCCGCTGGTGCGAAAGTCAAACGATGGTTCGACTGTCCTGACTGTGGCTACGAAGCCCCCTCGAAAATCGTCTATGGCGCAGAACGCTAACAGCAGGTGAGAGCGACAGCTGCGCAGTGAGCATCACTGCACGGCGGGTACTTTTAGTGGTCAATACTGACAGCAGAGACATGAGCGAGGATGTGGTCAGGGCCGTGTTTCCCGAACTCGAGGTGATCGAAGACGACGATCTTCGAGCGGGTGTTGTCAGTGCGTGGGCGACGGCCATCGAAGAGAACGACATCGACGACCTCACCGAGGTACCGTGGCTGCCTCCAACACAGCGTGCATTAGGGTTGGAAAACGAACGGCTGGTAAGCCACGTTCGGGACGTAACTGCCTGTGCCGTTGCGCTCGCGGAGACACTTCTTGAGCGGCGCGAGGTCACGCTCTCAGTGGATACGGTCGTTGCTGGTGCACTCATCCACGACGTGAGCAAACTCGCCGAATTCGACGGGATGGCCGAGACGCCGGTCTACAACCTGCTCGGACATCCCTACTACGGCGTCTACGTCGTTGCAGCAGTGGACCTGCCAGTCGAACTGGCACACATCGTGCTCTCCCATACGAGCCGAACACCGGTCGAGCCGGCGACGATCGAAGCGGAACTCATCAGGAGAGCCGACGAAGTCGCAGCAGCCGCCATCCGGTCACAGGCGACAGATGACCTTCGAACCGTATAACCGCTGCACCGAACGGTCGGTGCTTCCCCTGTACTTACCGTAGCAAGTGGTAATCTCTCACTTGCGGAAAAACCAGAGAGCAATGCAGTTTTTCGTGCCCCAACAGGGGTAGAGGCAACATCCAATGAGCGATACACCAGAGCAACCTCGAAACTCGAGCGAACTCTCTCCAGCACAGCGGCTCGAGGCACCAAACACACGGCTGATTGACGCCAGCATCGCGACGATCAATGATATGGAGACGCTTCGAGCCTGCATCGCCTACGAAAACCAGCACCAACAACGCGTTCCGATCCTCCGCCAACTCGAGAAGCGGGCCAACGAACTCTGTTCGCAGAAGGACAATGAATAACTCGACACGTTATCTGACATAGTATTTCACCGATAGGGTTCTGTTGAACATCTTCGAGCAGACGCCACAATTCGCTGTGTGTCACTGTCTATGACTCTTCTCGAAATAGCGGCAGGAGCGTCAGAGATAGTGGCAGTTAACCCGCCAGCGCCCTCTGCTCTAGTTGATGTCTGATTCCGACTCTGCTCACGAGAGCCCACCGTCGTTGCTCGGTCGACTCCTCTTTGGGAGCGGGCTTGCAGCACTCGCACTCCGCAACCTCACGAATCTTGACGGACGAATCGCCTATGCAGATGCCAAAGGTGTCCCCCTCGCAGACAAACTCGTCCCTGCCTCGAGTGGTCTCCTTCTCGGTGGCGGCCTTGGTATCGGCTTCTGGAAACTGCCCAAGCTGTCTGCAGCCAGTGTTGCCGCGTTCTTCATCGGCGTGACTCCGGTCATGCACGATTTCTGGGCCGTCGACGAAGACTCGCGTGACGAAGAACTCACCTCGTTCCTCCAGAATCTCGTGCTCCTCGGCGCTGCAATCGCCTTCTTCAAGCGGGCCCGGCAAAACTAACAGCACACGGTTTTGCGTGGAGTGACCCGTCTCGGGACCACTCCAACAGTTCTCGGAAGACAATGGGATACACAAGCCGTTAGCAGTCAGTACTGTACCTCTGTCCCCGCCCGGAAACTCGTGAGGTCGTCGATACGCTCTTCGAGTGCTTCGATTTCCTGTTGCAGTTCCTCGGCTTCTGTCTCCTCGCTGGCGGCAAGCCGGTCCTTCAATCCCTGAAGGCGTGACTCTTTGACGTCGTCGTCGACCTCAGCCTTGCGAACGTACTCGCTCTCATTGATCTCGTAGACATCGGACTCGGTGAGTGTCGTCACCTCGAGTGCTTCGTCGACCTTCTGGCGATCAACGCTCATGACGCGCTCGCGGTCGATCCCTTCCGCCTCAAGCATCGAGAGGACTTCCTCATCGTCTTTGAGCGAGCGGTTGCGGCGACTCGTACGCTGGACCGAGCCGTACTGACCGGCAACAGGCCGGTCGTGATGGAGGCGTGAGAGAAGTACGTCAGCGACTTCCTGCCGAAAGTCGTTGGCATCACGCTGGACATCCGACAGCAGCGTATAGAGATTCACCAGTGTGGCCGTCTCCAGCTCAGGCAGGTCGGTTACGTCGTGGCGCTCGAGTGCATCGATCAGGAGTAGGCCATCCGAGTAGACATCGAGGCCCTCAGGTTCGGTGCGGTCGTCATCGGTGTCTGGTTCGTGTGCTGTGTCGGCTAGCTGGGTCGTCGTCGGTCCGTCTGTCTCGGCGATCACACCCGCGTCCTCGTCGATCTCGAACCGGGGATGAACGCTCAACACCGCTGGATACGGATCAGCATCTGGCGGGAGCCGGTCGAGATCAAACCCATCGTGCGCGGTCTGTATCTGACGATACAGCGACTCGAACTGATCGCGTTGGAGCGGGCGCTTCTCGCTGGACTCGTCGAACTGGACGATAATGCGGTGTTCCTGGATATCTGTGATGTGGATGTGGGAGTGCGACAATGGTGTGATCAGTGTCGCGTCCACCGGCAGCTCATCCAGATGCTCGAGAAGCGTGTGCCAACTGACGCTGAATGGCATACACGGAAGTTACGCGCCAACTCGACTAAACCTTGTTCTCGACGGGTGTCAGAGAACTCTCCCACTGGTTTGATCCACCGACTGCTGCGGTGAATTGGCCGGTAAGTAGATACGCGGAGTGACTATTCGATTTCTAGCTGGCCACTGCCGCCGCCCTTCCCATTGGCGTTCTCATCCCATTCGAGTTCGAACTCGACACTTAATTCAGTCATATTGCCCGCCGGGCCTTCGCGTTCAGCTTTGACCTCAAAGGTCGGTCGGGCAGGAGGATTCAGTGTTACAGACTCGGAGCCTGCTTTCAGGCTGATAGCGTTTCCGTTGTCGAGATTGTCCGCGACTTTCCGAAGGTACGATGCAATCTCTTCTCGACTCTGGTCGCTTTCCGATTTGAACAGAACTTCTTCAGGCATACTGAACGATACGTTGCCTGCCCGAATAAGTGAATCCCCTGTACTTGTCGATTCAGGAGACATCAATATGGACAGTGTGAACAGTTCGATGACTCGCTCTCTCCGGAGAGAACTTATTGAGCAGGGCGAGTCCAACATCATGGACGAACTCGTAGACGTATCCCACCCGATACGGAGAGTCGACGTAGCCGTAATTAGACCCTCGAGACGCTCTCGAGTATGAGCCTCTACGTGGACGAAGGGCGTGAGAGACGCATTCGCGCTGATCAGCCGGGTAATTTGCTGGACCCGTCGAACATGGCACATCTCGAGCAACCGCTGTTCCTGCTCGGTCACGGTGTCGAAAATCCCGTCAACGGAATTCATGGAGATGAGGAGTACCTCTACGTCGTCGAACTGCCAACGCGAACCCCATTCGATGAACCGGCCGAGTGGACCGTCAAGGTGAGCGACCATGCCGGCTTTCCGCGGTGGGACGGGCCGACAGACGAGGCGTTCGAGCAAGCCACGTGGCAGTTTCAGGGGTCGCTAGAAGCTGCTCTCGAGGAGTTGAGAGTTGAGTCTGCGTGACGCTTGACTCAGAACACCAGCAGGCTTTTGCGAACAGCCCTGTAACCGTGAACTATGAGCCTCACCACTGACGACTTTGCCAAGTTCATGGCCGGTGATCCGGAGGACAACGAAGAAGTTCCCCTCGGTGATGCGTTACAGGAACTGGCTATCGACATTGAGGTTGATGCTGTCGAAGAGGTCCGTGACGTCCGCGAACGGCTATGAAACTCTTTCTCGATACGAACGTTATTGTCGCCGCTGTTACCAAGGACACTGACAGATCTGAGGTAGCCGTTCGTCTTCTCAACGATTTTGATGACACCTACACATCTGTCTTAAATCTCATGGAGCTACGGACTGTTCTTGCGAAGAAGAAGACCATCGAACGAGGTCGAGTTGAACAGATTGAGCAGCGCATCAAATCCCGAACGACCGTCACATTCCCGGATGCATCGGATATGGTCGAAGCAAATCAACTCCAAGACGAAACGCTTCTTTATCCGATGGATGCTCTCATTCTTGCCGCAGCCAATTCTGTCAACGCAACTCTCGTCTCGTTTGACAGTGAATTACGAGAGCACGGAGCGAAGCGACCGCAAGATCTTATTTAACAACTTGGACATCCGCTGACTGACGACTCTCCAGCTGCTCGAGTCCGGCGTATTTTTGAGACCCACTGAGGGGTGGAGGTCTTCTCGAGTTCAGTTCGATTCGGTTCGATTCGACTCGAGAAGCAGTGATCGAACATGGCTACAAGCAGCAGCTCCCGGGAAACGTTCGATGATTCGGACACCCGGCACGACGAGATGCACAGTACGATCGAAGCATGGATTCAGGACCTCGTCAATGAGGTTGATGACGCCGTCTCGAGCGAGCAGTTCAAAGAGTGGTTAGATGTCCAGAGTCGCTTCCACGACTACTCGCACCGAAACACGCTGTTGATCAAACTCCAGTGTCCGCAGGCAACGCGCGTTGCCGGCTATCGAACATGGCAAAACGAGTTCGACCGGCACGTGAAAGAAGGGGAGACGGCGATCTGGATCTGGGCACCCATCATCGCAAAGCAGTGTCCTGACTGTGGGAACTCCCCGTCGTACCACGAGCGCAGTGACTGTGAATACGATGAAACCCCTCCGGACAGCTGGGAAAAAGGACTCGTCGGCTTTCGGCCAGCACCCGTCTTTGATATTTCGCAGACTGACGGCGAGCCACTGCCCGACCTCGAGACAGAAGCCAGAGGACAGGCTGAAGAGTTGGTTCCCGCACTCCTCGAGGCAGCAAACTCACTCGAAGTAGACGTAGAGGTCGTGTCACCCCAGGACTGGTCGCATGGGAGTGCCAAGGGAATCTGTGAGTACCGCCCTCAAAAGCAGCCACGCGTCGCCGTCCGTGATCGTGAGAACGAGGCTGACCTCGCCGTCACGCTCGTTCACGAGTACGCGCATGCGCTGTTACACGGTGATGTCGACGACGAGGATGAGCGATCGAAACGTGAACTCGAGGCCGAAGCGGTCGGCTACATCGTTGGACGGTACTTCGAGTTGGATACCAGTGGGTCAGCGTTGTACCTTGCCGCGTGGCACGGAGACGAACCGGAGACGATCCTCGACCGGCTTGAGCGAATCAGTTCGACCGCCCAGGAGATCATCGACATCGTCAGTGAAGAGGTCGACGATGAGTGATCGACCGCTTCTGCTCGAGATCATCACTGCACTCGAGGAACAGGGCCTCGATCAAGACGAGTACCAACTACAGCGGATGATCGACGCCGAAGCCCTCGAGCGGCTTGTAGATTCGACGGGCCCACAGACCGATACTGATCTCGAGATTCGATACTCGGTTGGTGAGTTCTGTGTGGTAGTGACACCATCTGATGAGGTCACGGTCAAGGTTTCGTAGAACGGGATGCCAAAACAAGGCCGTCATAGATTATCTCATCTGTTGAGCTGGTAATCGAAATAAATGATAAGTACAGGAGAAGCAGGTAACGGCCACGACTACTTAGCTGCTATTGCCCTTTGTGCCTGTAATCCACGAATAATTGCTCCGATTCCAATGATGGCGGTAAGTCCTCTAATGAGAAGACTTGATTCGCCGAGGATAAGTACTGCAACAAGAGCGAGGAGCATCACTCCGAATCCAATCATCACATAGCCGTACATCAATGGACGTATCATTATGAGTGAAATCCCAAAACATACGATTAGTCCGACTACAGGGATTAGAAGACCTATATCGTAGAAGGAATACCCGACAGTAACCGCTGTCAGAAGAAAGAACATAATTCCACCATACAAATATTTCCACTTGTCTTTCATAATAGCACTGGAGTAGAAGGCTCACATATTCTTTCTGGTGTTCCGTTCGCAGATCCATTTGTCGGCCGATTCATCGAGAAGTAGAGGTAATTAACCTCATGAGAAGTGGTCTGTGACACACTCTATCAAAACTACTAGCCATGTGATGACTTCACTGAACGGGAAGATTTAGGACTCAGTGCTTCGTTCTGATCGACATGTCTTTCCTCTTCGAGAGTGCGATCGGCAAGTTCGACCTCTCGAGTGCTGCCCTCCATTCACCGGCAGACGAGACGTTCGAACCGGTGCGTGATGACCCCATTCCAATCGATGGGATCGTTGAATATGCGAGCTACCACGACCAACTCGCACATCCCGAGAAAGACGACTGGATTGTGGTTCCACTCCATGCGCGCAATAGCGCAGCACTCTCGGGCGAATATCTCGCCTTCACAGAACACGCACTTCATGGCGACATTTTCATCTACGATGATGGCGACGACTATGCTTCGGTCGATCAAGACACGTTTGCCGTCTCGTCGCTAGCCGACCGGGTACGCTTCTGGCACTCCGATTACGCACCTGACGATCCGCCGTCGTACTTCGACTCACCCATTGCAGAGCGGGAACCACCGCGAAATCCGCTTTCTGACGACAACGACACGGACACCTTCTTTGACGAACTCGAGTCGTTTGTCCAAGCGGAGATGGATGCCCAACGTGATGAAAACCGAGCGAAAGCAGCCGCGTCGACGCCCGAGGCACTCCGTGCCGAGGGGTTCGGTGCGATTCCATCACTTGCATCCCTCGGCCAACCAGAAGACGGTGTCTATCGATTCAGAATCGATGGCGGACAAGTAGATCGGCAGCATGACACGTATCGAGTCGTCCAGAGCGAATTCCGGATCTTCGAAGGAAACGAAGTGCTCCTCCACCCACCAAGTAAAGAACACTCACCAGACGCATTCCCGATTCCAGCGACAGTCGATGCGATCGAGGGACTAACCGTCAGTCTCGCTATCGACTGGTATACGATCGAGAACCGGTCAGCTGTCGGTGCGTTCCTCCGCCAGAAGCGACGGGATTTTGCACTCACTCAACTGTTAAATCCCGTTCCGTACGAGCGCGAACTTGCTGCGATTACGCGCGTTCGCGAGCGTGATGATCAACGCGCGCTCTTGACAGGCGACACAGCAGTCACCTTCGGGGACACGGCTGGTGTCAAGAGTAGTCAGCAAGACGTCGAACTGAATCAAGAACAGGAGCTTGCAGTGTCCTGTGCCCTCCTTGCTGATCACCTCTTCTGCATTCATGGACCACCAGGCACAGGCAAGACGCGAACGCTCGTCGAAGTCGTCAGACGGTCAGTCGAGGCTGGGGACGACGTCCTCGTCTGTGCCGATTCGAACCAAGCAGTCGACAATCTCGTTGCTGGCTCGAGTACAGCGACTGAGACCGACGACCGATCACTGCACGCCCATGCACAACACGGTGCCGGCGAGTTCGTACTCCGACGCGTGAACGCCAGCAGATCATCAAATGAAGTCGTTAGCACCCAGTATGCTACCTGCGACGGACTAGCCGATGTTGTCGCAGCGACGAACAGCAGCGCAGCGACCCTTGAGCGAGAGTTCGATGTGCTCGTCCTCGACGAGGCGACACAGGCGACATGCACCGCCTCGTGTATTCCGCTTGCGCGAGCGGACAAAGTGATCCTCGCAGGCGATCACAAGCAATTGCCGCCATTCAGTGCAACCGAGGAGCCGCCGGAGTCTGCAGCCGGTCTCTCCCTGTTCGAACACCTCTACGCTGACGGCGGTATTTACGAGGGTGTCGGTATCCAGCTCCGAACGCAGTACCGGATGCATCGCGATATCGCCTGGTTTCCGAACAGCCGCTTCTACGACCGGGCCCTGCGGCAAGGGCGTGACGTTACCGCACTTGAGGACCGTCCGGCGTTCGTCAGCTATGATATCGGTGGGAGCGAGGAGACGATCGATCACTCCAAGCGCAACGACGCAGAGGTGCGACTCGTTGCCCATATCGTCGGTGAACTGCTCGCCGATGCAGCTCTCAGCCCATCCGAAGTCGGCGTCATTACGCCATACACGGCCCAGGCTAACGCTATTCGAAAGAAGTTAGCGAGACATATTGATTCTGGAAGGGACATCACGGTCGACACGATCGACTCCTTCCAAGGAAGCGAAAAGGTCGCAATCGTAATTTCGCTAGTTCGAAGTAACGCAGCGAGCGAGACAGGCTTCCTCGGGCGCCCCATTGACGGTCCTCGGCGATTGAACGTCGCGATGACTCGCGCCCAGCGGTTCTGTGCGATCGTCGGCGACTGGTACACGTTACGCTCATCCGCAGACGGCACCGACGAAAACACTGGCCTGTACGACGATCTCTACTCATTCCTCGAGAGCACCGGGAGACTACGTCAAGTCGAACCAGAGTTCATTCCTGTTCCCAAGTGACCGCACGGTTCGGTTTCTGTGGTGCCACATGGGTGGACACCATGACAGAACATCCGACGCTATCGGAGTTCGCCACGAACGAAGCGACTGACTCGAGGCCGGTCAGTCAGCCATCGACTGACGAGACCGTGACGATGACGGCTGACGAGCGGGTTGCAACGTACCTCATCGAAGACCAAATGGCGGATCTCACAGACGCGATTCGCGAAGCTGTCCAAAACGGCATCGACAGTCCTGGGTCATCCCGTGTGTTGGTCAGCATCTCACCTGAGCGATCGATCATCCTTGACGACGGTGCTGGCGTTGACCTCGAGTCGACCGACGGGAGACGCAACCTCTCAGTGCTGGGTGCAGGAAGCAAGCAACGGTCGGACGACGAGACGATCGGTGAGTGGGGCATCGGCAAGGGTGCGATCATCGCGAAGGGGGCCGTTCGCATCTGGAGTCACGACACCGCATTGTGTTTCGACTACCGAGATCGACGCGACTCGGGGCCGTGGGCGGACATCAGCAGGCGTGATGGCCAGCTCGTGGACGCTGAGCACCATCTCGAGGGGATGCTCGTCGAGATCGATCACTACGAAGACGAAGTTCCGGATCCGGACAGCTACCGGTGGCGGCGCTACGTTCGTGATCTTCGCAAGCGCTTCGCGTACGTGCAGTCACGAACAGGCGTCTCGGTCGTGATCAATGGCGAACCGGTTGACAAGGGCGATCCACTCGAGGCAGTGGCGGACTCGTCACATCCGTCACTCACACGCGAAACTGACGATGCGATTATCGCACTCGAGTACACGCCCCACGAGGGGCTCGATATCTACAGTAATGGGCTGTATGTGACGACAAAACGCGAGTACGGACTCGGTGGCGTGGCCGTCTCGAAGGGGAATCTGACGCTGAACTTTGCGCGCAACGACATCCAGTCGGGCTGTGACCGCTGGCAGCGAATCGACAACGCCCTCGAGCAGGCGCGTGACGATCTATATGCTGAGGTCTCGGACGATCGGCTGACTGCCGAGAGTCGAGAAGTGATGGTTGAAGCGATGGTCTCCGAGTTATCGGACGAGCAGTGGGCCGATCGTAAGCTGTTCCAGCTGGCGACCGAGTCCCGTATCAGTCTCGAGGAGATACAGGCAGCCCCGAATATTGGATGGATCGACGGTACCCAGAAAGGCGGGGACAAACTCGTTGAGCGTGGCTACATCGTCCTCGATACGAGTGATGCAGCGACCCAGCGGCTTCGCGACCTCGCCACTGACGAGGACACATCGATAACGGTGCCAGAGACGTTCGATGTTGGCAAGCAAGCAGAGTCAGAGGGCGTCTGGACTGGCTATCATCGCATCGAGAATGAATCGCAGTTGAACGCTGATCAGCGGCGCTATCTCCGCTTCGCTCGAGTGCTCGCACGAGAGCTTGGGATTGAGCGAGATGTGTACTACGGCGAGGCGAGTGCCGATGCCTGGACTGACGGTAGGACGTACATCGTGATCACCGACTCAGCCGTGACGAGCCGCCAGCGTGCAGTCTGGATGCACGATCTGTATCTCGTGATGTTACACGAGGCAGCCCACGAGACCTCGAGTCGGGATCGACCCTCACACGGGCATCACTTCGAGAGTTCGTATCGGTCGCTCGTGGAGGATCCGGGTAATCGAAGTTCGTTCGCGAAGCTTGTTCAGCAGGTCGTCGACGAGGGGTTTCAGTCCATGTTCAAGAAATACGAGGCCACACTGAGATTCGAGTGATCAACAACAACCGAGGTCGTCTTGAGGGGCAATTTTATTTATCTGTGGGTACACTGTATGTACAGAGAGCAACTATGGGAACGACTCGAGTAAACTTCCGAATTCCAGATGAATTAGTCGAGAAGGCCGATGTCGCAGCGAAGATTACTCACAAGAATAGGACGGAGATTGTGACTGAGGCACTTCGATCCTATCTAGACGAAATCGAAGACGAGGACGCGTTCAACGAAGAGATCGTCGAGCTATATCTTGAAGACGAGATCGGTTTTGATGTCCTCAAGACGTTTATTGGTCGCCAAGACGCCGAAGCGGTTCGTACCTCAAAAGCCGTTCTTGACCAAGGTGAGGATCTCGCCGACGAGCTTGCGGGGCTGTAGCTGGCAATGATTGTTGCCGATACGAGTGCACTTATTTCGTTAGCCACAGCCGAGGTAGTTGACCTTGTCTTCGCTGAGTTCGAGGTTCACACGACGAGTGTGATTACGCAAGAACTCGAAAAGACAGCTGAGTACGACGATCCACATGGACAGGCAGCTCAGAATGTGCTCGAGCAGCAGGCGCAATTCTCTGTTCACACCGTTGACGGAGAACAATTTGAGTCATCAACGATCGATCAGGGGGAGGCAAGTTGTATTCGGTTGGAAGAGCAGCTTGAACCTGCATTTCTTCTGACCGACGACCTCCGAGCACTCCCAGAGATTCAGAATCTCACAACTGCCAAGGTCGCACTCTCGCCAATTGTACTCCGGGCGCTCGTCAAGCGGGGCGTACTTGAACCAAAGAACGCTCAGAATCGACTTGAACAGATTGCCCAGACCCGAGACTGGCTTGGTGCGCCGATCTACCGTCGTGCAAGACAGCTCCTTGACGAATAGCTAACAATGCTTATCTGGGGATGTCACCCGAAGTTCATTCTCGACTTCGTAGAAGTAGCCTCGTTCGAGGAGTCGGGTAAGTGCATGCTCAACGTCCCGTTTCTCGAGTGCTAACTCTGAATCGGAGATCAGGATGTCGGTGGCATCGTCGTAGTCGATCAGTGGAACACTGTCTTCTCGCTGGTCTGGCTGACATGCCTGCGTACACAGCCGGTCATAGCACTCGAGAATCCACTCCGGAAGTGGTGGGCGTGGATCTGTGACGCGAGCCATTGCAGTTCTGTCTCGTTGTTTCGAGAGTTATCCGCTTAACAGTATCCGTCGCATGCGCTCCTCTCGCAGGAACAGTGTACACCCTTGTTAAATTGAACTGACCATTTCTACCATGTTGTTGAGCGGCGCGGAGAGACAGATACCGAAGGTATTCCCGAACGCAGCAAAGCATCACTGCAGGCCGGTCTCGAGTTCGTCGACAGCTTCTGCCATACACACAAAGACAGCGTGTCATAGAATGCTTCTCGTCCCCGTTGAAGTGATAGATACAGGAAGATCACATACCGATCAAAACTCTCCCAGTACTACCGTATCTTGAACAGTTACTCTGCCACATCAGTGTGACACTCTGCGGTACGAATCGGACATTCGGAATTGTGCGTCACAAATGACGGCCCATCTTTGCGTATCTCGGCTACAATTCCCAAACAGTCTTCATAGTCTGAGGTAGCGAGAGTATTCCGTTCACCATCCACGTGTCGGATCATCACCGTTAACGGAGCATCCGGCCAGACGCAATCGAGCGTAAGCATATCTGGATCCGTCAGAATCTCATGGGTTTCCAGATAAGCTACTTCCTCGGTGTCATCTCGTTCTATTCTAACGTCCACCGTTACAGACTCGCTAAGAGGGTTTATCAAATGGAGGCTCTGCAACGTGGCATATGAATCCCCAGCAAGAAACATACAGCCTGCTGTGGCACCAATTCCACCACTCGCAGCAAGACTAAGAAACCGCCGTCGCTTCATATTATCACTTACTTGTGGTCTAATAAATACTTCACTGACCAACGGGTCGATATGTTTGCAGGATCTATCCAACAGCCTATTCGGCGAACTTTTTGTGAAAATAACTTCCTTGAGGACAGTTCTATGACACGCTCCACAAAGATGGTAGATCACAAAGCCATACAGGACAGCCACAAGCGCCTCAAAAGAACAGTGAGTGGTCACGGGTGTGTCTGAGTGCGAAACGAGCGGAATTACTTAACGTTCAGAGGCTCGACACGACAAGTATGGCTGGACAGCCATCTTCACGTCCGACGAGAGCACTGAAAGCAGGTGGGCCACCAGCGGCCATCACCGCAGCTATCGGCGCTGGAGCAACTGGCGTCGCCGGCAACGGGATCAAAGCACAAACGAAACCCATCGCCGATGGCGTCGCACAGACCATCGGCCTCGGCCCGCAGTTGGGACCCGTCCTGCTTCTGGTACTCGCTGTGCTCGTACTCGTCGTCGCGTTCGTCGTTCCCGGCATCTTCGAGGGCACGTGACGTAGTTCGTCCTGACGTAGCTGAGTAGGCGAGTAGAGAGGCGAGAGAACTTCAGCTAGTTCTATCCAGGGATATCTCCACAGCATTCTCGAGAGGGTTCCGGTGACAGCTGGCGTCTTCAGGGACACCCACAGGGAAGTCCTTGGAGTAAGACCGACAACGACCGATCAAATGACGTACTACAGAGTAACAGTACACTGCATACAACCGCTCATAGGGTGGATATTAGGTGGCGGAGAGTGATACCCTTCTCAGGGATTGTGAGTAGTCGGGAGACACCTTCACCTGTCGACGTCAGGTGTCTCCGGAACCGGCCATTTCACCGGGGATGCCGACATCGTCCATCAGCAAGACGCGTCGTTCAGTGTACTCGAGGCCGTTCTTGCGCTGTGTCCGCTTTTTGACTGCCAGCCTGCTCTTCGAGAGATCGAGTAACGCATCGATCGTTCGCGAAACCAGTTTCTTCGCGTAGTCGTCACTGATGCCCTTCTCCTGCCGTCGGATCCAGTGTTTCATATCGCCGGCGGTGACGTACTCTTGGACGCTTGTACTCCCCTTCCGCCAGGGGTTGTCTCCAACCGCCGGATCGGTACGTGCCTTCCAGAGCTTTGCAGCGAGCCGTGACGGGAGCGCCGATGTCGTTGCCCGGAGCATATCCTCGTCCATCTTCGCGAGCTGCTGGAGTGGAAGCAGATCTCCATACGAGAGGGAGACATCGCCACCACGCTCGAGTGGATCGTCACTTTCTGGCAATCGGAAATAGCTCTCACCATCGTCTTTGCGAATGCGCTCGAGGCGGCCATCCACAACGTCGATCTCCCCGTTATCGATATGTTCCTCCAGAAGGTGTGCACCCTTCTCGAGTTCGCGTGCTTGGAGTTCACCGACGCGATCTTTGTTGGCGTTGAGTTTCTTCTCGTGGGCGTCCAGTCGAGCTTCGATCGGTGTCTGTGATTCTTCCAGATCCTCAAGCCGTGCTTCGAGAGCCTTGTTTTCCGTGTGGGCCTCCTCGAGTTCGGCCTCGAGGTGACCGATACGGTCGTCCTTTTGAGTGAGTTCATCCTCGAGGGTTGTGACACGCTCGTGAAGCCGCTCGAGTTCGTCGGCAAGTGTTTGGAGTGTCTGTGCATCGGGGTCGGGACAGTCTGTGTTCGCGCTCATTGGGTTCTGGTTTCGGTGGCATTGTCGGGCGATTCGACTCGCACTGCTGGTCGATATCGGGAACGCTGGTGGCACAGTAGACTGACGACTCGAGAGTCGTCTCGAGGGAACGCAGTGGGCGTCTCCCCGGAAGATGTCTTCGTGTTCGAAAGTCCGGTGTCGGTCTACCGGGGTTGGTGGCTCCGTCTCGAGTGGAGAGGTGCGGCGGTCTACTGCGCTGAATAAGTCAACGCGATCCCGAAGTGGTGTACTGGCTCAGCTAGCCACCCTCGGGTCGGAGTCGACAGTCATGGCTTGCCAGCGTGGTGAGCGAGTCGAACGGACACTCACAGATATCGCAGTAATGTCTCTGCTCGGTGAGGAATGTCTCACGTTTCGTGTGGCCGCCATCGGGCACGGCAGACTGTCTTTGATGCTCGAGTTCACTGGGGTCGTGCTCGCTGGGCCGTCCCTGTACGTGAAGGTCGACTTCGGTAATCGGTTCGCGACCTGTTTCTCTCCACTTGCTATTGCGGCGTTCGTGTTCGATCCGCCAGGCTTCGCCACCGGTATCGGGGACAACCATCACCCGGCGGCGACGGCCGTTGATCGACGTGTACTCGAACACGAATTCGACGGTCGGTTCGATGGACTGGTCACAGCCGCCGTCGGTTGCAAAACGTGGGTCGTCATCGGCATCGACGAGTAGAATTCCGTCCTCGGTCTCGAGAGTCTGGGCTCGGCTATCGTCGTCGGCGATAATGATCTCTGAGCCGTCGGTCGCTTCGATGTCGCCCGGTTCGTAGCCGGCGACGGCGCGGGCCTCCGCTCGCAGGCGCATCTCGCGAGCGCCGTCGCGCTCGAGCTGCTCGGCACGCTTTACGACAGCTTCGTGATCATTGACGATCGTCATTGGTCGCTCACCTCGACAGCGCCGACGATCGCGTCAGCCATCGTCTTGAACAGGTACTGCACTTCGAAGCCGCCGCGACGGTCGGCGATGTAGTCGATCCAGTCGTCGATCGTCTTCTCGACAGCCTCGAGGTCGTAACGGACGGTGCGCTCACCGTTCTCGATAACGTGAACGGACTCGTCAGTCGTCCGGTAGACGTGGTGTGCGCCCTCGTTGTCGACGCCAACGGAGATGTAGTCGGCACGTGGGTCGGTAGTCTGTGCTTCCGAAACCGTTTCGTGGGTTCGCGGTTGAACACTCATTGTCCTTCTAGCACGGAGGACGCAGGTCGGGTGTTACAGCACCCGGCCGAGAATCGGTTTTCCCGGCCACCCTGCGTCTCTACTTCATAGTCTGTCAGCCAGCTCCTTAGTTATTACGTTCCGTTTATTCGTATCATGATTCGTTGATACTGAACGTAATAGTGATGTGACGGACCGTCATATTTACCCTTGTGATGAGTGCAACAACTAATCGGATGACGCTTGATTCGTCGGATTTGAACCCGACAGACGTGGCAATTCTCGATGAGCTACGGCACGGCCGGGCCACTCCTGCACATATCGCTGAAAAGCACGGTTATTCGAGCGGAAACGTCCGAAATCGAATGACACACCTCGCGTCACACGACCATGTTGAGGGGATTGGTGGCGGAATGTACGAACTCGTCGACGACCCACGCGATGACGTTAATGATCGTGTCCGCGTACTTCTGATTCGGGCAAGCGATCCGACAACCCTTGAAGAAGCCGAAAACGCGATGGACCTCGAACTTGGCCCAGCTGTTGAAGATATTGAGAGCGACATTGTGGAGGTGTCAAAAGACGATCTCGAGGAGTTGATCGACGATGAGTAACCAGCAGCCCTGTCGAACCTTGAGGTTCGCGAACAGTCGCTCGCCCAGATCCGCGACGCACTCGCCGCACTCCAGCAGGTGCCGGCTGCTGGGTCACAGACATGGTCGATGATGCCCAGTCACTCGAACGATCGCTGTTGAACGAAGTCGGCCAGATGCGAGGTGGTCCCGATCAGTAGCACAACCACTGATGGTGGCCTCGGACTTGATTGGCTCGAGAAGATATCAAGTCTCCTCGGATAGGAAGGGGCGATAGTCATCAAGCAAGCTAGGCCAGAAGAGAATAGGAATCGATTCTGTCTAATATCGCGCTGCGTTTGCGATCCCATACGGGTTCGGAACGTCGCGCGGCCAGCGTGTCGTTACGTTCAGGCATGCGCTTCAACCCCACAACGGATTTATCTGAAACCGATAACTCGTCGCGCTTCCTTAGTCGCCGATCAGACATTGATATGTTCGGTACTGAGATTGGTCACCCTCAGCAGCAGCTCTGAGACAATTCGTACACACGAACCCAGCTTTTTCAAATGAAATCAACATCAATACAGAGGCATATCGTCTAAATAGACACAGACAGGCCGTTTACTTCGGAATCCCCCAATTGACGACGTGCACACGGCGAGTCGCGGCTCGTGTGCATATTCGGGAATCGGATTCTGACGACATGCAACCTCAGGGAAGGAGAGGAAACCCCCTAATCGACACAACTACATAGAAAATACTAGTGGTAGCCGATATCAGGTGCTGCTGTTATTTATCGACCTTCATAGAGTCGATCTCCTAACTTTCTCGGTAAAACAGCCTGCGTGCGTTCCGCTGTTTTGTCAATATCATATTCTACCCGCTGAGTATCTATCTCCCAAGAATTAGTATCTAATATAGCATAACCGGCTCTCGGATCATGATCACGGGGTTGACCTACGCTGCCTGGATTAACAACAGCTGCAATATCGGTTTCAACAATAAACTGTTGATGGGTATGACCCAAGACGATTATGTCTGGGGTATGATTAAACCAACTCTCTATTTTATCTTCACTAATCATATCTTCTCTCACATATTGGTTTAATTTGTCATCTGGAGAACCATGAGTCATATAGATGTCTATATTATCTATAACTTCTCTGTATTCACATCCTAGGGATTTCAAATATGCCTCACTTTCTGGAGATAGTTTCCTCCGTGTCCAATCTACTGCCCTCTTTGCTGAAATATTAAAGTTACTTGGCGTTTCGGTTAAAACAGCTTCATCATGATTCCCACGAACTGACGTTATATCGTATTCTGAAAAAAGCGCGATTACTTGATTGGGGAATGCATTATATCCAACAACATCTCCTGCACATAATATAGAATCAATCTCTCTATTTTCAATATCAGCTAAGACAGAGCATAGTGCAGGCGAATTAGCGTGAATATCGGATATGAATGCAATTCTCATCATCCCCGTCTAATAACCCCGCACCTATAAATCAGACTCTATCAAAGAAAGAGCATCTTCCCAGTCAGAATAAATACTCGGCTCTGGCTCAGAGAGCATTCCAAATGTCTCGCTAATTTCATCGTAAAGATCGCTAGCAGATTCGATTTTACTCTTGGCCAGCTCAAATCTCTCTTCCATAGAAGCCCCTTTGTATCGTTCAGCTATCTGGTTACAGCACCAAATATAGTGATCCCATGAGGCATTTCTGAATTTCCATCCTGCTGCTGATGGAGGGACAGATGGATCAAATAGCGCTTCATCGTAAGGTGAGTTGGTTCGTATCTTTTCTGTATCAAAATCGTTCTTTTGATACATGAGATCCAATTCTGGATCTACCCGTAGCTCATTTAGCAATTTATCTGTATAGTATTTAATAACGATTCTACCGCCCCCTTGTTCATCTTCAGGATCCCATCGCCGAGTATCGAAGGACCTAAGGTTCTGATAATGGCCGGATGCAAATGCATTAACACCAATACCAAAGAAAAGATGTGCTATCTGATGAGTATGACCAACTAATACATCATACCTATTCTTCCTCAGTGTGTTAAGTAATTGAAGGAAGGAATATACATTTGACGAACCAGTAAGTGGATATCTCTGCTCCCGCTCGAATTCAGCTGAAACATAAAATCCGTCCGGATCCATCTGGGTGATCTGATTGAGTAGATAGGTCCGCTGTTCTGCATCGACTAGTGATTTTTGATAAATTGGGAGGGAAACAAGAATGGGTATATCTCGCCCCTCCTCTTCAGCAATATTCATGAAGACAGCAGTCATTTCCTCCCACTCACTGACTTTTGACTCAGAAAAAGTATCTAAGAACCGGGCAGGGGATATGTAAGCATCAACGCTGAGCTTGTCTTGAGTGGATATGATTTCTCGACATAACGACTCATACTGACTGCTGACCCCAGCCGTGTCAAATTCATCACCGCCGTATTCATTAAAATAAGAGTAGGTCTCTAGGTCTGGTCGATTAGTCCGAGGAATGTAAAATTGGGGATCAAAAAGAACTAATCCATCTCCTTGGTGAATGCTTCGGGCAATCTCTCTGTTCTTTTCAAGTTTGTAATCTGCTGGGCTAAGGATTGCTCCATCGCAATTCCCTTTTTCCAGATTGTCTATAGTAAGCTTATGGCCGTTGTGCCCGATCTGCACTAGGTATGTTGGTTCATCAAACATTGTTACAGTCCCTCTTGGATTATTTTGGATAAATCTTGGCGAGCATGTTCTGCTTTTCTGAAACGGTCTGCGGGTTCGTACTCTGTCAGGCGTTTATAAAATCTGTTTAATGAATTCTCTAACTCATCGTCATTTAGCTGGCCCGATAGTTCCTTTCGATTGTGCTCTAAAATAGCATCCCGGAATCCCATCCCTTCTTGATTAAATGGGTGTTCACCGGTCGTAGCCTCGAACAATACGATACCGGTTGAGAACATATCCGTTCTGGTATTCTGATTGTCTCTATCGTTTTGAAGGACTTCTGGTGCGGAATATGCGGTCGTTCCTGGACCCGACCGTTGAAAATCTGGTGTGAGTGTTTCTCTTTCGTTCATACGAGCTACGCCAACATCAAGTAGGCGTATACCATCCTCAGAGACCATTATATTTCCTGGCTTAATGTCACGATGTACAATATCGTGCTCTTCAAATTCAGACAAGGCGTGAAGAATAGAATTAGCCACCTTCACACCAAGTCGTGCATCTACCGGCCCAGAATCAATTCTTTCCTTCAGTGTGATTCCGTCCACAAACTCCTCAACGATCACAAACGCAGAAGATCCATCAATATCACCATCCCAGGCGTCTATAAGGTCTACAAAAACGTCTGACTCAAGAGTTTGCATAATTTCAATCTCTCGTTCCGTATACCCCTCTAGTCGGTCGGTTGAATCGTCATAAGGGATAATCTTCAGTGCGACTAATTCGTCATCATACTCTGATTTAAATACACGTTTTATATTTCCTTCTTCAATCTCATTATGGATCTCAAAATCAGGATAAGCCGTTTCAATTTGATCGATGGTTATATCGTCTGGCATATCAGTCTGTACAGACTGAATATGGCAATTCTTCCCTTATAGTTGTTTCATTTAGACGCCACTTGTTCATGGGAGAATACGGTGACTCTTTCTCTGGCTTATAATGGACAAAATACTCACCATCCGAATTTATCTCCATTAGCCCTACATCGTGCTTCTTAAACTCATCTATATTTTCAATTGCCCGGATTATATTATCTTCATCTAATGCTACAAACTGATAATCGGCGAAGGATTTCCCTCTTATAGCTTGTTTCAAAGCTTGTTTCCACTTGCCGAGCTTGAGTTCAATAGAGTACGATGTTGTAACGTGGCGTCTGAGATAAGGCGCTGTCCGGATCTTACCATCGTCTAACTCCTTAACAAAGCCGCTTTCGATAAGCCAATCTAAAGCCTCCTGCTTTTTATTTTCGCTAGTCGCACCAATAGTGAAGAAATGGTCTTTTGTAACTGCTCCTCGACCATGGAGCTGCAAAAATACTTGGAGATAGGTATTCTCTTCAATAGAAGACGATATCCCCAATACATCTATTCGGCGCTTAAGGTATTCCTCAGAAGCTTTTGCAAGGACAATATCTGCGCGACCATTCGCATAAGAAAATTCATCAAGAATTACAGTCTCTCCATCAGTAAATCCGTCTTCTAAGGTTTCCAATGCCACCTCCTTCATCTCAGCCTCAGAATCAAAACTCATATTTTGTCTTACTCTGTCTTAGAACTCCCTAGTTATATTTTGTTTGATTGTAAGTAGACTTGTCAACCGATTATAGCCATTACTCTGCTACACAAAAACCTTGACCTCCGTTTCATGTGCTTCAACTGGAGATCTGCATGCGAAGATAGGGGCGGAGCGTTGTAATTTTTTGGCGCTGTTGCCTTGGCGACACTCCCAGGCTGGACGCTAGTCTATCTCATCGAAGGGATTACTGAGGTTCTCGCACATGGCGTCACGGCGGCGGTCTTCGCTGGGTAGTTTTTCTCGACGGCAGCCGCGCTCTCGCTTCCCTGATCCCCGATCACTTCGTCGATTCGTTCTGTGAGCTGTTTAGTCGCCCTCAGATACGCGTTGTACCAGAACCGTCGTCTCGCTAGATTCTCGAGCGCGACGACCTCAACGCTCGAGCATCGTCGGGAGATCGCCGAGACGCTATCGACGCGAGTAATGGACGACGTCCTGGACGATCTCGAGAAGGATCATCGGAGGCAGGTCCAGCGTTTGAAAGAGAAACTGTCGAAAAAAGAGTCACAGAAACAGCGGCTGGAAAACCGACGCAAGGAAGCACTCAGCCAGCTCGACGACGCGATCGACGAGTATGAGGAACAGCTCCAGCAATCGTTCGGTTTTGCCGGCGGTGACTCAGGGAAGATCCGTGAGAAAATCGCGGACCTGGAAGATAAGCGGCAGCGCAGGAAGACCCGTTTCATGGAGCGAATCCAAGAAGTCGAAGACGAGATAATCGAGCTGGAGGACGAAATCAGCCAGTTAGAAGATATCGGGTCATTCGATGGCGTACTTTAGTTAGTTCAGCCCGTATTCGTTGAGGGTGTCTTCCAAGTCGGCGAATACGTCCCTGGCTTCTTCCTTGTCTGTTACGCCAGCTATGACTGCTTTACCGGAGGCGAATATCAGTAGTACACAGGAGTGACCAGCAGGTCGATAAACCAGTCCGGGGAACTGCTCGGGTTCATACTCTGTTTGCTCGAGGCCCAGTCCGATCGCGAGTGATTCTAGGTTCTGTTCGTTTCCAAGGTCAGCTACAACGACGTAGTTCTGTATCTTGAACTGGAGGTCATCCGAATCTGGTATCACACCCATCTCAGACAAGAGATCAAGGAAACGATCTCGGTATCTGTATGCCTCTTCATCAGATTCCGCACCTGTGACGATGTACTTCCCAGTCCGATAGATCGTGATGAGTGGTGCATCGTCATCGAATCGAAGATAAACACCAGGGTAGTGGTCAGGGTCGAAGTCCGCGATCGAGGAGTCCAGGTCTTCAGCGAGTTGAGATAGATCTAATTCGACGTCAAGAGAACCGGATCCTACGACATTGACTACATCCATTTATTCTCAATCCCGATGCCGGAAAGGATATTACTGATTGATAGCCTCTTCCACGATCTTAATCTCTTCCTCAGTCAGTCCGTACAGTTCATATACGGTCTCGTCGATCAGTCGATCCGTTTCTTCGATTTTGTCCTCCAGTTCTTCGGCCTGCTCCTTGGTATCCAGGTAGCCTTCGAATCGCTGGTCGATTTCACTCAGTTCTGGGAGTGTGAGTTTCCGTAGGCGGTCAACAAGCGAGTTCGTTTTTGTAGCGGTTTCACGGAAGTTAGCGAACCCGCCTGCTTCGTCGACGGCAACAGGTACGAACTCTTCGATCAACGCTACCTCTGTTTTAGAGAGGTCGCTGATTTGCAGTGCAGGGATGAGTTCTGTCTCGGTGTATCCCCATTGATCGGTTTCGTATTCTTCATCTTCTTCTGGCTTGTATCGTGCGGTAAGTTGGATTTCTACGGATGATGAGGAGGTTCGATCGACGTTGACCTTGCCAACCCTTAGGTTGTCAAGGTCGTCACTGGTCTTCTGAAGAGGCGAGTCTGAGGAACCTGACGGGGGCTGGATAAGACCGATATCGGTAATCGTCTGTCCGTCGGAATAGGTGCCAAGATGATCTAAGAGATTAGTGTTCACCTGATTTCTTTCTTTGATCAAGCGCGTTAGCTCAGTAGCAAGATCTTCCAGCAGGTCCTGTTTCTCTGAACTGACTTCAGGGATAGGGAAGCTTTTCAGGTGGACAGAGCGGAACTCATAGTACCCACCACGTAATGTAGACAGCTCGTTATCGAACCAGAAGTGTGCTGCCTTAGAGTTTAGAAGCGCAACAAGGAACCAGTCTGATTCCGAGATAATGAAGCACTTGTCATTTAGATAGTAACCTTCAGTGTCAAGGACGAATCGAGGATTGTTGGCGATAACAGGGTAACAGATTTTCTCGTTATTGAAATCCTTCCAGTAGTCGACTGTGTCCTGGATCTCGTACCACTCGTAATCGCCGGGTTTCCGTCCATCCCAGTCCCCAGTGTGTCCAGAGGGTTTAGGTTCAAGTTCAGATCGGTAGTCCAACAAGTGGTCTTTGATTGCAGGGTATTTGTCAATGTCAGTTCCTCTTCGAGTGAAAATCAAGTATTTGTCTTCACTATCAATGTAGTATCGGCGGACATTTTTCCCAGTGGCCAATGGCTTGATCAATTCTTCACTGGAGCTATCTTTTTCTATCAGATCTTCTCTTTTCTCGCTGTCAATGAAGAAGGCATCATTTAGACCGGTTTTCACGCCGTAGTTGATCTCGGACTGTATGTAGTCTTCTATCCTGGTAGCAGAGGACTCAAGCTCACTCTGGATTTTGGCCTCATTCTTTGAGGCTAATGACCACTGCCCGTCTTTGAGTTCGTCTACAGAGATGCTGTAGGACTCCTGTTCCAGTCGCGTTCTCAGATCAGGGAAGTTCAGATCATCAATCTGTGCTACATGTACGTTCTCGTCAGACTCTGTCGAACGATTGAATACGATTATCGAAGGGTAAGCACTCGCAGATTCGAAGACAGGCAGATCTCCAAAGTCAATTATTCTCTCGAGGTTGACTTCTTCGGTTAGCTGTTTTCTGACGCCGCTGCCGTAGTTTGCCCGCATGAATTTGTTTGAGATGATCTGACCGAAGTATCCGTCACTGTAGAGTAGGTTGGTCCCCTTCTCTATGAAGTAAACGTAGAGGTCTGCAACTCCATGGTATGTATCATACTCAGTCTCGAGATAGCTCTTAATCTCTTGTAGCTGTTCCTGCCTTACGTATGGAGGATTCCCGAGAATGATATCGAACCCAGCTTCGGGTATCTTTTCGCCTTCTTCGTTAAAGAAGACCTCTGGGTACTCAAGCTCCCAGTGGAAGAAGGATTCATCATCGCTGTGGCCTTGAGCAGAGCGGAACCAGTCTTTTTCCTGGATTTCAGTCCACTCGTTTTCGTCTTCAATGGCGGAGGCCATTTGTTCGTAGGCATCCTCGGGCACGTCCAGTCCGAACTGTTCGGCGGTATGCACGTTGGTGAGTTCGAACAGTCGCTGGTAGAGAGGATCTTCGCGGATGTTGTCGTAGATCTCTTCCATCGACTTGACGTCTTCCAGGGTTTCGTTGTCGATTTCGAGCAGTTCCTGCATCCGCTCCATGACGTGTTCTAAGGTGTCTTGGCGGACGCGTGCCCATGCCTGTGTAAGCGTGATCTGTCCGTCATCGTTGCCGGCAGGCGATCCGTTTGAGAGTACCTGTGTAACGTCAGAACCAACCAGCGAATTGCCTGCCTTCAGGTGGTGGTCGAGGAAAGCCAGCGGTCGATCAGCTGCAAGGGTGTCGAGCCACATCGACAGCTTTGCGAGTTCGACAGCCATCCCGTTCAGGTCGACCCCATAGATACACTCTTTGGCAATTTCACGGCGGATGTGCTGTTCGTCGAATGCAACACCCATCTCGGTCTCGACTTCGCGGACTTCGTGCATCACCTGCTCTGTGAGGTAGCCGGTTGCCCGAGTGAGGAAGTGGCCGCTCCCCATGGCAGGATCTAGAATCTTCAACTCGGTTACTCGGCGGAGGAACGGACCCAGGTACTCCTGAGTGCCTGGTTCGAATCCCTGGTCTATCAGATCCTCTCGTATCTCTTCGATCAGGGGATCTACTGTTTCCTCTACGATGTAGGTGACAACGTAGTCGGGCGTGTAGTATGCACCAGTCGCTTTGCGTTCGCCTTCATCGTTGACGACGTACAGACTGCCTTCGGAAACTGTTTCGACTGCGTCAGCTACCGTGACTTCTGTGGCAGGTTTCCAGACCTGTCCCCCGTCCTCTTCTACGGCTGCGTAGTCTTCGGGAGCGATCCGGAACTGGTGTTCCAGCAGTCCTTCGTAGACACTCCCCAGGTGGCGGGTGTCCAGGTCGCCGTAATCCGCTAAGACGTACCGTCCTTCTTCGTTTTCAGTGGTGGACAGGCGGTAGATTACTTCGGCGAGGTGCTGGTTGCTGACCGAGTTTTCAGAGAGGAACTCGTGCTTCTCACGGTCGAACAGTCCTCCGTTGTATGGCGGGATCCCCAGGGATTCCTCACCCTTGTCAATCAGCTCGAACAGGTCCTCCAGCTGCCGCCACATTGTGGAGGAGTATTCGCTGTATTCGCTTTCGAATCCTTGATCCACTTCGCCGATCGTGTCGTGGATGCTCAGCCGGAGCTGGTCAAGGCTGAAGTTTTCCTCGTACTCTTCTATGGCTTCTTGTTCTTCAGGGTGAATCAGGTTCCGGGATTCTGCGTATAGGACGAACATCAACCGGTACAGCAGCACGAGGGACTGCTCTTTCAACTCGTTCAGGGCTTCCGTGTCGTTGGGTTCGATGTCGAGATCGTTGGATTCGATGAAGCCGTGTCCGAGGACTCGTAGTGCTGTGAAGACGTTGTCCTGGAGGTCTTCCCCTAGTTCTTGGGATGCGGTCTCGCTTTCAGACCAAACTGTTTCAAGGAAGGTGGATCCGGCTGTTTCCCGGAATGCTTCTGGCCGGAAGAACGCGTAGAAGTATTTGAACTGTTCGACGTCTCCTTGTTCAAGGAGTTCGGGAAGGTCGACTTCGTAGTAGGTCTTGGTCTCGTAGTCCTTAGTGCCGTAGAGCCTCCATTTCCGTCCGTTGGTGAGAATACCCCATTCGATGTCTTTGACGTTCTCGAGGTAGTGTTTGATCTGGTGGGAGGCGTCTCTGTAGGGTCTTTGCTCGCTGAATCGGACGTTGAAATCGGCATCCCATTGTTTGGCTTCGACGACGCCTACCCCGTTGTTGAACAGATCTTTGGTGTTATTGGTGTCCAGGTAGAGGGATGCGGCATCGCGGCGCTGTTCGTCGTTTTCGAAGAGGAGAATGTCGACGTATCCGTTGCCGTCTGGGAGCGTGGTTTCGACCTGGGTTCCGTAGCCGAGGATGTTGAGAACTTCGTCGATCCAATTATTGATGAGATCGTCTTCTTTGTAGCCTTCGAAGAGACTGCCTTCTAACTGGTAGAGTGTTTGAAGGTCTTCCATCACCTCTTCCGCTTCGGTATCGCAGTCCCACTCGGGCCGGTGTTTGATCCGTTCGTCAAGGTAGTGGGTTGAGAAGAGATTCGAGTTATGATAAGGGCGTTCAGTGAGAGTAGCCTGGCTCATCCGTATTAGCCGTAGCTACGTAACCGAAACATCATGTAATTACTGGAAACCCAGAACAAGGGCTTGTACGTCGGTCGGGTTTTGCAAGAGTGAACTAGCACCGAAGCAGCTGTTTCTTAGGTTTAAAAAGTGCAGTTATCGCCGCATCTTCCGTTAAATTCTAGTTGGTAGGTGTATAGGCCTACATAGGAGAAACGGCCTCGGCACTCATACCGCACGAAATTAACATTAGACGACATGTTCGTGGCAGATCACCACATTAGTGGTGGATCGGTACCAAGAAGTCGATTAGATATCTTATCAAGAAATTCTCTGACTTCTTTCCATTGGTCAAGTCCACAAGTTACAGCTACTATGCAGTTTCCCACTCTAAAAAAGTTGATTAGAGGTTGTTCAGGGTATTTTTGTCAAAAATCTCTTTGAACGCCTGTCGCACGGTGTCGGCATCTTTGTCTAGGTTGTGGACTGCGTGCTGTGATTTCGAGACTTGGAAAAGCTCAGGATGATCGGCGCGGTGGACCTGCTCGTATCGATCTAGCTGAAGCGTTTTGATCTGGGTACCGTCATCCGCCTCTTTCACACTAATGTTCTTCTCTTGGTTGACGTAGCCCAACAGCATGAGATCGTCGTGGTGGTACTGCCCAAGGACAATCCCGCCTTCAGTCCTCAGAGAGTCCATCGTGTTTATCGCAGCAGTGGATTCGCCTTCTTCTTTGAACGCGGTCTTGTTGTAGACCTCGCCCATGCCGTAGTCGATTCCGATTTTCCCGTTTCCGAAAAGATCCGCGATGTCGGATTCTGGGACATTCAGAATGTGATGGGCGTAGACAACCTGAGGCTGTGACATACCTCGGCTTTTCTGAACTTCAGTATAAACATCCACCGGTTTAGCTAACATATAGAAATTAATTCACTTTGTCAGCAGGACGGCTCTAACTTAGATCTAAGAGCTCTTCGAGAACTCTGATTGAGGTGATCAGCCCCAAATCGGGAGTACCGGTCTCGTTGAATGTTCTGCGTGCTAGGTTTTGTGCCTCCGTCGATCGACAATTAGGACGCTGCTTGGCATAGGGAAGATGGGCCATAGTCGTACAGCCAGGAAGGCTTGGAGAGAGCTTCGGAACCTGATAAGCAGGAACTTTATTCACTACCTCCTTCTTACCAGATTCTACTTCTAGAGGCACAGTTATCTCTTCTCTTCTCCGGACCTCGTCGATACGGACATGCAAACCACGGATGTAGTCTTCGCTACTGGAGTCGAACATTACGATGCTTTCTGCATTATGGAACTGCAGTAGGTTCAGTTCGTCAACGACATCAGGAGACTTGATCAGGACCTGCTTCCTGGAGTTAGCGTCAAACCTGTAGACTTCTGGATCGTACAGCAGGAGGATTCGGTTGCGGTCTATCGGACAGAAGATTTGGAGGCCGCGGTTTGCCAGTCCCGCCGGTACAATCCCCTGCTCACGGCTGTATTGGGGAATGTCATGGACAACAGGTACGTCAGAGACTATGAACTCGCGGTCCGTGACGTTGCGCAGCATTATCCCTTCAAGGTCGCTGATACCGATATAGCCGAAGATCCCTAGCGATATGAGATAGTGGTGGGTACCGAGCAGAGAAGCGTCAACTAATGCGTCCTCTTTTTCATCCTCGGTGAGATCGGATTTCCAGGTGATCCTATCCTCGTATCGGTCGGCCTCCAAGTCTTCCCTGACGGCATCCCGGATGAAGTCATCCCCATCTCTGATGTCTTCTTTTGTAGCCTTCGTCCTAGTACGCTGAGTGGTGACGAACGATAGAAGCAGTTGGACGTACTGATCGGAGAAATCTGGTAGGTTGTCTCCCTGTCGTAGACCGTTGAGTGGACGGGCATGATATCCTTCCAAGTTGGCGAGTTCTTCTTCGACCACTGGTGGATTGCCATAGAAGTAGTTCCGGGCGCAGACCGAGTCAGTTCCTTCCGAGAAGATACCTCCGGATTCGAGATGGAATATATTGAGCTGGCCATTAGCAGCCCAGGCACGAAGATAGTGCTGAGGGACATAATGCTGATTCTTCCGCTCTGGCATCCCTAACTCTAATATATCTTTTTAGGTCCAAAGCGGTTTCTATGTTTGCTCTATGATCAGTAAAGTTCAGTGGCTGTATGAAAACCGAGTTTCGCACCAACAAGCATCATCGCGACCAAGGAGTTAAGGAGAGCGGAGATTTCCATGAATGAGTCAGAGACTTTTTGCATTACCAGTACTCAATTAATAGACAATAATGGAGACTACGATCGTTTCTGATCGACTTACTGATGGCGTAGAGGAACACGGTGTCGAAGACCGGATCCCAGATGAAATCACAGTGAAAGACTGGAAGAAGTTTTCTCCGAATTCTATTTCAGCTGAACACCTGGTTTTGGACCTAAATTTTATCAATCTAATAGATGACGAAGAGTTTTCTGATCTTCCCCTAAACCATCTCTATAGAGGTAAGAACAAGAAAATAGCTGAGATCGATAATAACGAGGATGAACTATTGGATATATTCGAATCACTGGCTTGGACAGATGTTATACCTAATTTCCTGAGTACAGGTGGTTCATTGACGGTGTTGTACAGCGATCTTTTGAAAATTGAGACGGCTTCTGATCGCAGCCAAACCCTTTCTTGGTTATACCAACATGGTCTGCTATCACGCACCAAACCAATTCAGGAGGCCAAATTCTCAGAGTCTGGCATCAGCGATTTTGAAATTGTGAGCGATTTGGCAGCTATTGATGACTACTTCAAATTTGTTGACGGATATACGCATACGTTGGATTTTGAAGGGGGAGACGATGATGTGCAATATGAGTTTGTTGGCGGTGATCTGGATCCAATTGCTAAATCTAGAGAAGGGCAACTAATTGCTGCTCGGCTAAGCAGGTTTATGAACGCTTCCGGTGAAATACAAGAATTGGGAGGGAACTTGACTTTTCTCCCTCAGCCTACTCGGTTGAATCCCCGAATCCAAGATTTGATCACATCATTGGCGGCGATTGGGTTTGAAGGAGGCGATAATAAGGCTGCGGAGCCTCCGGCTTATGGATTGCCAAGTGGTTCCAGTGATTTGCCGGAGTTGGTTTCTGAGGATGTGAGAAAGAAGTTGCAAGGTATGAAGCATGGAGAAGAGGTGTTAAAGCAGATCGAGGATGGTGATGCCTGTGTGGAGAACGATCTCTGGCAACCTGCTTTAGGAAGTTATATTCATGCGATTGAGTGGGCGTTCATCGCTTATCTTGAGGACAGACAGGGGGTTGATGTGATTGCTAAAGAGCAGCAAGGAGGAGTATATTATAATTTGGCGGGCGGCCATCATAGTTTGCTGGATGAAGTTACTAATTACGCAAGCTTAGATCAGAAAACTGTTTCTTCGATTAGAAGTATGAATCAGGCGCAGAGGCGGTGGATGGCCCATCATAAGTCCGGTAAGACACTTGGACATGATGTGATGAGTCTGAGATCACGTCTAGGAACTATTTTAGACGAACTTTTTAGCTGAGGTGTCAGCGACTTCTTGGCACATATACGTTCGTGGCAGATAGTCACAGGTCTGGCTGATCACCACATCTGTGATGGATCACTGGTAGGATGGTCACTCGCATGACTGACACAAGGTCTAGCCGCGCTAGGTAGCGTATGATGACTGATCGACCCCAATGGGAAGAATCGATGGGACTGGCAGAGGGATCAACACAGATCACGATCACGTGCAGTAAGGACGAACGCGATATATGGAGCAGAGAGGCCGCCAAAGAAGGGTAGAAACTCCACTAGAAGGGGATCTGACATAAATGGTCCACATAAGAACAGCCACTCTTTGAAATATGATTGTTTTATCTTTCGAGACGCCAAGCAGAGAAGTCACTAGGATCTCTACCATTATCCAGCATTTCTTTCCCTCGGTTAAACAGTTCTATAGTGTGTTGTTGCCAGTCCTCCAGTTCTTCTTTCTCAAGGTCGTCCAACCGATCTTCTAATTCGGAGAGTTCGAAGAAGGAATCGAGTCTCTGAGGATCAAAAAACTGTTGTACACCGCTTTCAGCCATGGAAGCATACCTTCCTTCACTAACATACTGATTGAGAAAGTGCAGTAGATCATCTGTCTCTTGTGTATTCTGTTGAACCCATTTAACTGGTTTCTCTGAATCAGACCATTCCATCCATCTTGCGAGAACAACATCAAGATTCGGGGACTCCAGTAGGTCACCTTTCTCACCGGTTTCCTCAATCTTCTCAACTACAACCGATGTGAGTTCCTCAAGCTGATCGTAGTTCAGCAAACGCTCTTCCTCATCAGTACCCTCACCACCCATCTCACCATGCTCCTGGTACAGAACACCGGTGATAAGACTCGATACAAAAGGAGAGTCTCCTACCTGAACACTCTGTTTGAGCAGTGATAACCGTTCTTCCCGGTCTTCCATGTCTCTAAGTATACTCCAGACGATCGAGTTGATCTGATTCCGAGTACCACCATCCATAATACTCTTAGACGGATCCACAGCACACAGCTCATCTCCAACAAGGAACAACGCTTTCATTGCTCCCTTTATTTGTTCTTCTGAAAGCTCATCTGTATAGTCCGCGAACCGGTTCAGAAGTCGGTTTGCCTTAGACCGGCCATCTTTCCCTTCTTCTGTCGATAACCGTCTGAGTTCCTCAGCGAACGCCTCTGAGTCCTCGGAAACTGAAAGCACTGATTCGATTTCCGTGGTAGTAAGCTCTCCTCGAGGCACGGTCTGACGGAAGTAGAAAGGAAAGATCTCGGGATGACAGATCCGTTTCCGTTTACGGAGCGTATTGGAGTCTTCACTGTACCGCGATCCCGTAAACGAGGATCCAGTATCGAAGCGGGGAAAAAGATACGTTAGAATAGCTTCCACTCTCTCGCGGTCGACCTCTCCTGAAACACTCTCTTCCAAAAACTCAGTATAGTCATCCTCGTCGCGTAATCGGCGTGTTCTCCCTTTGTTGGTGAACTCTTCTGGATGTTCACGGATATACTCGTAAGCATTGGTGTAGAAGATTCGTAGTGTCTCAACTGCAACCAGATCGATAAAGTTCACTTCATTTTCGAGTTTTCTGAATGAAGATCGTACTGAATTTGATAGTCTAATAGCATCTCTTGGAGTATTCAAAGTAGGCAGGATACCATCTCTGTAGACGTTCTGCCAGTGATTCTCATTGATCTCGAGTTCTCTGTCTCCGGTTATCTGTAGAAGTCGATCTATGAAAAACTGGTCAAGTGAACCCTTTTCAGGAATAGGAAGATGCTGTGGCAACTGGATAATCTTGTCCAAATACTCTTCACCGTCTTGAACCACTTTTTCTCTCTCCAATGCATTGGTGACGACATCGTGATCGAACGCTAAGATATAGGTTACATTCGGGAAATCGGCTACGCTTTTCACAAGCCGGAACATCTGCGCCATCTCATCCTCGGTCAGTCGATCAATATCATCGAGAAAGATAACGATCCGACGGTCTGTTTCCTCAAGCGTATCTGAAATATTCTGTTTTAACTCTTCGACATTACCGGGGGTTGGATCCAGTCTCCGCGCTAAATACTGAAGAAATCTCTGGGAGGGAACCCCTGTAACCGCCGACAAAGGAACAGTCGAGAGTGCAGAAGAGAAGTTTGACAGCTGGGTTCTAACTTTGTCGAATCCGTCCTCGCTCTCCAATCCCGACTCTAACTGAGCGAAGAACCGTTCCAGCAGATCGGTTTGTCCGGAAAACCACCACGGATTGAACCGGATTACAGCAGGCGGTTCTTGACTTTGCTCAAGATAGTACTCGATAAAATTGAGTGCTGTACTCTTCCCAGATCCCCAAGGACCGTAAATCCCTATAATGAATTCTTCTCCGGGTACTTCTGAAGTGATTGAGTCTGCGATATCCTTTGCAAATTCATCGTATCCCAGTTGATCTTCTTCCGGTTTTTCTAGTGATGAATCGGAGAGAAGCTGCGGTTCATCCGAATTCGTCGTCATAGAACAATGATGGACATGACACACTCCTTAGTCTTCCGGTCGCAAATATCACCATGTTCAACACTCATACAACGATAAATCAATATTGGGTGACAGAACTGTAGTGGCTAGCCATGCGGGAGGTGGGCCACCGCACTCATGGTGGATCAACAGTGTGTCGGTCAGCCACATGGTTAATACAAGAACTGGCTATCTTCAGTACTTCACGAAGCTGGTTAGTTGAAAATCTGCTTGCGTGAAGTGTGTCTACTATCGAGCAAGCAGACAATGCAATCCACGTCTACGAGGACCAGTTTTGTGAAGTACTGAAACTTACTTGTCCCGTGGGTACTGAACACTAGAAACTCAATGGTCGAGATTCCTGATTCCCTTTGCTCTCTGTTCAGCGCCCCAGTCGAAAAGCGAAATGGAACATACGTTGTTGAAGTTCCCTCGAGTGAAGTTGATCATGAAGCGTTATCAGCTGACGAAACATATCGCGTAGCGATTTTTGAGTCACCCGCTTCGACAGAGTCATCGGTGCAACAGGGGACACAGCAACCTCCTTCTCGGGAAACCGCGAGCCGCACTCCATCGGGACCCCCTGTCGAAGAAGGCGAGGTACGTACTGTAACAATCGAGACTATCGGCGATCAGGGCGACGGCATTGCAAAAGTCGAACGTGGCTATGTCGTGATCGTCTCTGGAGCCCAACCTGGTGACGAACCTACCATCGAAATTGAGCAGGTTCAGAAGAACGTCGCGTTTGCGAGCATCGTCGATAGCGATCCACGAGCACCGTGAAAGTCCAGCCAGATAGCCGAGGACTTGATCTGTTCACCTAATCTGCTTACACCGGTGGTTTTCTGCGCCTGAGTGGGTGAGGCGCACACTCGTGTGCCTCGAGGCCACGAATGAGTACAGAACGACCACCCCAGAGCGACTCGCATCGAGATCGACCGACAAACGAGTACACGAGCGACCGTGATCGCAGCTATCCAGGAGACGTTGCCCGACTGAACGGACATGAGCTCGTCGCGATCGACGAGTGGCTGCCGGGCACAGAGCCAACACCGTACGAACTCAATCTCACTGATGGCTACGAGTATCGGACACGCTACTGGCGTTGCAGGAAGTGCGGCCAGGAGCGCAACCATCGCGACGAGTTCACCACCCCCTGCGACAACCCCCAACCACCGACCGCACTCGAGGCAGGTGGCTACTCGATCGACGACCCACGAACTCGCCGTGCACTGAACGAGAAGTTGAACGTCCGCTTTACAACACTGGGCCCGGTCTACGAAGTCCGTAGTGAGAGCGGGAACACTTACAAGGTCGATATCGAGGCAGCGACGTGTACCTGTCCTGATTTCGAGCAGCGCCAGCCAGACAACGGCTGTAAGCATCTGCGGCGTGTCGACCTCGAGATCCGGACGGGACTTGTCCCTGCGCCGGATGGGACGTTCAGCCGCTGACTGTCGAGCGATCTCGTTACTCGAGACGGTTTGTATTCCCCTGAAAGGGGTGCGGGGGCTCAAAGGGAGCCCACCGCAGCAACCCATGAGACAAAGAGAGACTGCAATCACATCGACAGCCACTGAAACAATTCGACTCCTGAACCGAGGGATCGCCAGATGACAGACCGCAATGAGTGTCGGATGCCGACGTGTTCAGAACCTGCTCGCGATCGGACAGGGTATTCTGGTCGGTTCTGTTCGGACAGCTGTGAGGTCCGCTACGAGCACCTTCAAGCGGACGCTCGAGATGCTGCAGTGGACGAAGCCGAGGATCGGTACTGATGCTCGAGCAGATCGATCACCGTGGCAAGCGGTTCACGATCGGTGACGAGGACGTCGTCGACGACACCGGTCGTGAACGATGTCGGCGAGCTGAACTGCTCGAACGACAGGCACAGCGAGAGATCCGTGAACTCGAGCGTGCGAAAGCAGTCGCTGGATCAGACGGTGCTAATCCGAATGTCGAAGTACTTGAACGATGATACCAAACATTCCCCTCGTGGTGTGACCTCGAGTGGTTCATTCTGCACACGGTGTGTATGGGTGTCGAAAAGCGATACGTCCGGTGGATCAAGGACAAAGATCAGCGCCGGACATGACTGAGGGGTGAGAATGATCGGACAATGTCGCGCGTAGCGGATCACGCGACAGATGATGTACCGATGTCCTCGTTATCCGCATCGAACACACCCACACACCACTCTGCAAGTGTTCATGGTCTTCCGAAAGAGTCCATGTAACAGATCAGAAGGTTTCTATTTATAAAGGAGGGTTCTAACACGGTTTTGAGGAGTGTTCTTGTTGGACTATTTCACAGAGTTTCTCTATTCTAAGCGTTTTAGAAGCCATTTCTATGAGTTGGCAAGTATAGTAACAACAACAACATTCATATTAGTACTAGCTAGTAGTATGGCATTCAGTTGAAATACTGGATATGACCCTCTCTACAGAATCATTGTGAGTAGTAAGATGCCGAATTTCTAGTGTTTCATGTGGTCTAATCTATTGTTTCCCTTCCTTATTCATTCTTCACCAGTATTTCATATGGAAATAGGGGGGAGGCTTTCGTGAGCGGCAGAACACTTGCAAGGTGGTGTGTGTGTCCTGGTGAAGAACACTTGTAACACTTGCAGGGTGGTCAGCAAAGTTTATGTTGGATTCGCTTGACTTTCTAGGTATGACTGATCTCGACGAAAATCCGTTCAATACAACGGATCCTATATTTAAACAAAAGCAAATCCTCAAGAAGGATGAAATGCCTGACAAAATATTTCATCGAGACGATGAAATCCAGCAGTACACAATCGCTCTCGAAGATATCATTGTTGGGCATGATCCCAACAACGTCTTCATCTACGGCCCGACTGGTGTTGGGAAAACCGCTGTCACACTCTGGATGCGGAACAAGCTCAAGGAGAAAGCTGCGGAAACCGGCGTCCCGTTGAATGTAGTCGGGCCAATCAACTGTCGGAACTACAAATCAGCATACGCGCTCGCCACAGCACTCGTCAATGATTTTCGTCCGCCTGACGACCAATTACCGAACAGCGGATACTCCACTGACAAAGTATTCGACTTTCTATATCAGGAAATCGAGAACGCTGGGGGGAACGTGCTTATCATTTTAGACGAGATCGATAACATTCCACCGGATGCTCGAAATGATTTCCTCTACGAGTTACCTCGCGCTGAAGCGAACGAGAATACGCCGATCACAGACGCGAAAATCGGGTTAATCGGTATTTCAAACGATCTAAAATTCGTTGACGTGCTCGAGCCAAAAGTCAAGTCTACGCTCGGAGAACGGGAAATTAAGTTCGGGCCGTACAACGCGAATGAGCTTAACGATATTCTGGAGTATTATGCTGATATGGCGTTCAAAGATGGTGTCCTCGAAAAAGATGTGATCCCACTTGCAGCTGCATTCTCTGCACAAGAGCGCGGTGACGTTCGGCAAGGAAAACGGATCCTACAGAAAGCGGGTGAACTTGCCCGTATGGACGGTAAAGAAGTCGTGACTTCTGAACACACGCATGAAGCGACAGAAACTGTTGAAACAGACGAGATCTTGGATTATTTTGAGCAGGATCTCACATCGCATCAAGCGATGACGTACTTAGCGGCCGCACTCGCAGTCATCGAACCGAAGCAGGAAGCAACGACGAAACGGATTTATAAATTATATTCGTCTGTAGCGGAATCAGTCGTGTCCCGTGTAAAGAGTGAACGGAAAATCTACGAATTCTTGGATCAGTTATCCATGCAGGGCTTAGTACGATCGGCTGAGCAGAACCTTGGACGTGAAGGTGGTCGGCGGTACGTGTACGATATTACAGACGACCCACGTGATATTATCGAGGCTGCCCGCAAGTCATCGTACAACAATGCTGTTCCGAGTAATGTAGATGAAATGTTAGCCTATTATTTGGAAGAAGAAGCATCTGAATACGAAGCACCAGATATATCTGATCAACACCAAGAAAATCTATGGAAATTCACGTAGACTATACAGACTTTATTTCGACACAATAGTGAACACTTGCAAGATGGTGTCCCAATGTACAGCAAGAACACTTGCAGGGTGGTGTCATAGTGAACCCAGACTCTGTATTCTACAGATCAGGAAGGCTGAATATCCTCAAAAACTGCGTGATTTAAAATAGCCCCAAATGGGGCACTTTAGCGCGTCTTAGCAGAGAAAACACTTGCAGGGTGGTGTCTATGTTATACCGTTACTATTGTTCGATTATTGCTAAACGATCTAGGGATCCAGAGTAGAGAACACTTGCAACATGGTGTCCCCACCAAACACGCTTTTCATTACGAGCATCTCCAAGCGGACGCTCGGGATGCTGCAGTAGATGAGTCAGAGGATCGGTACTGATGCTCGAGCAGGTCGATCACCGTGGCAAGCACTTCACGATCAGTGACGAGGACGGTGTCGACGATGTCGCTCGTGAACGGTGTCGGCGAGCCGAGCTGCTCGAGCGACAGGCTCAAAGAGAGATCCGTGAACTCGAGCGTGCGAAGGCAGTTGCTGGACCTGACAGTACAGATTCTGATATTGAAGTGCTCGACCAGCGACATGGAACGTTGGGGGACGGAAGACACACCGTATTTCCTGAGAAAACAGGGATGAAAATCCCCCTTCACAGATAGTTGAGGCCCCACTCACACAGAGTTTACTCTGCACACGGTGTGTCTCGAGTATCGAAAAGCGATACGTCCGGTGGATCGAGGACGAAGATCAGCACCGGACGGGACTGAGGGTGGGCGATGATTGAATCCGGGCAGTGTCGCGCGCAGTTGATCACGCGACAGATGATCTATCCGATGTCCTCATTATCAATCTCTTCCCGATTCCCAGTTACGCGGACGCGACCGCGCATGACACGAATCATCTGCCAGTCGAAAACACACTGAGAGTTCCGTTCTCAAATCGAATACTCTTCTGCCAGTTCAACCAAGTCATAGACGTGAATCCCAGTTTTGAACCAGAGCATCCGCTCGCTCGTTTTACCGAAGTCATCATTCGAGCAGTCTAACTGTTCGGAGACTGCGACAAGGAGATTCTCAGCATCTGCCTGGCGTATTTTCTTCAGCTTCGACTCGAGATACTCGGGTGTCCAGAATCCGATGATCTCGAGAATCGCTCGCCGGCCATCCGGATGCTCGATCGCGAAATCGGGGATCATCACCTCATCACCGAGGTCAAACACATCGTTTTCGCGTAGTAACTCCCAGTCCGTGGTCGCTCGCTCCCATTTCTGGGCGAGTGTCTGCTCGAGATCGCTATCGAACTGCCTGCCGGTACTGTAGTGTGAATCGAGTCCGTCAGTGTCGTCTAGTCTGAGTTGCCGTGTCTCACCCGCTGTCTCGTCGACAAGTACTGTGGCAGTCATCTCCCAGCGGTCACAAAGAGGCAGTGCTGGCAGAAAATTCGCCAGCCGGATGCCGTACTTTTGTGATTGAGAGAACAACGACGCTGGCCCGTCAAGTATGGCCTCGTAGCCATCAGCACAGTCGGTTCGTTCGACACGCTTGCCATCAGAATTGATCGGATAGATCCGATGCATCAGTCCGAAGAGTTTGACATAGCTGAATACTGTCCCGAAATGATCCCAGACACGGATCCGCATCTCAGTTGCGTCGTAGAGGACTGCCTGGGCGAGCGCAAGATTGTAGCGAGTTACCAGCCAGTCGACCGTCAGGTCAGTGTGTTCGTACTCGCCATCGCTACTGCCAGTCAGTGTCGTGGTCGTAGTCGATTGCTCGCCAGCACCGGCATACTGGTCAGCGGTCCGTGTGCCGATCTGGACAAGTCGTTTGTTTTCCTCGAGGTCAGCATACATCCCGCGGTAGCACGCTTCGAGTGAGATACCCAACTCATCAGCAACTGCACTATATACCTCGATCTTCTGTGTGTCGTCACCGAGCGTGGGTTGGCGAACAACCGGATACCGCTCGTTGGCCTTCTCGAACAGGGTCTGGCGGATCTCACGAGGCTCGACTGGAGATCTGACTTCGAACTCACACTCGTCCAGAAGCAGTTTCGCCAGTCCCTGGACGATCTTGTAGTCGGTATCCGCCACAGTGAGTTCGTCGATCGCATCCTCGAGATCGCCTTTTGGCTCACCGAGATGGGCATCGAACAGCGCAATGAGTTCGCGTGCCGTCTCTCGATAGTTCTCATCCGTCGGATCAATAAACAGCGGTTTGATCGCATCGCCGGTGGTACGAGAACGAGCCAGATCAGCCGTCAGCATTCGTCGTTACCCCCTGTCGGCGCTGTTGGGACACGTACGTTTCCATCGTATCTGCCGTGATGATCTCATAGAGTCGCGCCGGCTGGCGGTCATCTGTCGGCCGAAGGATGCGTCCAAGCCGCTGGGCATACTGCCGCTTCGAAGCACTTCCCGACAAGATGATCCCCACGTTCGCAGCGGGAACGTCAATTCCCTCGTCGAGCACCTGAGACGTTGCCAGCATCGAGTACTCGCCAGTCCGAAACCGCTCGAGAATCTCCGTGCGCTCGTCCGTCTTCGTTTGATGGGTAATGCAAGGGACGATGAACTCCTGAGATATTTCGTAGGCGAAGTCATTGTTCGCAGTGAAGATAATCGCGCGATCGTCGTAGTGACGTTTGAGCAGGTTATCGAGCGTCTCGAGTTTTTTCTCTGCCGTTCGGGCGATGCGTTCGGCGCGCTGCTTGGCGATGAGTGCCCGCCGTCCCTTCGGATCGTAGGACGTCCGTTTGAGGAACTCCTGATAACCCTCCTCTTTCCAGAGATCGAACTCGTGGCTATCGACGTAGTCGCGATAGATCTGGTACTCCTCGTCGTATGTCTCCCGTTCCTCGGCCGTGAGCTCGACAGACATATGGATGGTTTCGTACTCGCTGAGGTACTCGCCAGCGAGTTCGTCGACAGCCTCTTCATAGACAACCGGGCCGATGAGATCCTCGAGGAGTTCATGCTTGCCGTCAGGCCGTTCGTAGGTAGCGGTCAGTCCCAGCCGATACGGTGCGATCGTCATTTCGGGAATCTGCCGGTAGGTCGGCGCTGGCAGGTGATGTTCCTCGTCGACGACGAGTAAGCCGAACTGGTCGCCGTATTCGTTGATGTAGCGGTAGGCACTATCGTAGGTAGTGACGGTGATTGCGGTGACCTCGTGGCTGCCGCCGCCGAGAACGCCGATCGGTTCTGTGAGCTGATCGCCAAAGGCGTTGGTGAGTGTGGCGTGCCACTGATTCATCAGGTCAATCGTTGGTGTCACGACAAGCGCACTTACGCCGGCGTCAGCGATGGCCTGCAGTCCAAGAAACGTCTTTCCGCTTCCGGTCGGAAGAACGACGCTCCCCTGGCGGCCGTGGTCAATCCAGGCGTTGAGGGCGGCCTGCTGGTAGTCACGCGGCTCGATGTGGAGCGCTGGCGTGAGATCGAGGGCAGGATAGGCCCGCGCGGTGTCTTCGAGAGCGTGAGCGAACCCGTCCTGAAGCGTTGCCTGCTCGTTTCCGTCCGACCAGGCGCCTACCCATTCGAGGAGGGATCGATATCGATATGCTTGCGTTCGGTACTCGTCGACGCGGTCGTCCCACTCCGCATAGGGGATATTGTCGGGGGCATCACGGAGTAGGAGCGTCCCGTCGTCGAATTCGACTCGCATTCAGTGTATAGACAGAGGTCCCCGATCGGATTCAATATGTGGGTTTCTTGGGTTCCATTGAGGCATTCGTCCGCCTTGTCCTTCTACAAACAGGCGAGTGCCTTGGTGCTGGACTCCGAGAGGGGTCACGGTTGTGGATAGCCCAGTCAGGAGCCACGGTTGTTAGCGGTCGAGCCAGTACTGCCAGTCTGCAATCGCTTGTTCTGTGTCACGACCGGTTTCGAGAGGTTCCAGTTGCTCTAGCGGTACGCCAAGTTCTCTGTCCATCCACTCTATCGTCACGAACATCTGGCTGAGAGTCGGATCTGTCGGGGACATTCCAATCACGCGTATCGTTTCGCCTTCCTTGAGGGGAGACTCCTCTCGCTCGGAGACACAGCGCGCTTGGAACGGGAAGTCCATCATATCGTCCAAATAGGCGTACCATCCCCACGCCTGCTCTTCGGCGCTGTATGTATCGACGGTGATACGCATTTTAATGCGCTCTTCCCGTTCTTCCTCTTTTTCGGTCCATGTCATATCCACCAGTACTCATTCTAGCCTCAAGATGCTCGGGGTAGGGGGTGGCTGAAACCACTTGCCAACCAATCCAAGAGACGCTCGATCCGCCCGTAGAACAGATCTGAGTCACTGGACAAGGTTAACCAACGTACACGCTATTGCCGAGCCGAACTGCTCGAACGACAGGCTCAGCGAGAGTTCTGTGAACTCGAGTGTGCGAAAGCAGTCGCTGGACCAGACAGTACAGATTCTGATGGTGGAGTACTCGACCGATGAAACGGAAGGTTGTGGAAGGAGGGGCCCCACCATGTCCGCATAATTGTGTGAAGCGCCTTGAGGACAAGCCCCGAGGCTTCACCTTGGGGTCAAGTGGTTCGAGAGAACAACGCTCTCTCGTCATCAAGCGAAACCGACGATTTCGCGGACATCACGAATCGCAGATTCGCTTAGTCATGGAAGACCGAAGTCGTCTGTACGACCCCGAAGCACTCGCCTTGTTAATCTGTAGAGTAGGGAGTAGAAGTCTCTGTGGTGAGTAGCTCCCCCTCCCCACCGTGTCCGCATAATTCCTCCGAAGAGAGCAAGAGTAAGAGAATAACACAAGAGGGACCCCCCACCGTGTCCGCATAATCTATCCGCAAGAGTGTCAGACGCTCCGCACTACAGCGATTTTCATTATATCATATTGTTATACTAGTTGGATTTTCGCTAGTGCGGATTTGGTTGTGCCAGATTTAACTTAGTTCTTTCCCTTCCCTAGAGCCTTCGCTGGTTCTACGTGAAGCAGGGGTTCTTTCTCACAAGATTATGCGGACACGGTGGGGTGTGGGGGTATACAAAGAATCGAGTATGCGGACACACTGGACACACCGGACACGGGGGTTTATGATCACTCATTACATTGCTTCCACATGTAATGTCCGGCGACGGAGCGAATTCATCTGATACGGGCCTCAACAGCAATCCATACGGCAGTACAGTCGAGATATTTTCTGATGAGTCTGTCTTGAAAGAGGACTGGCAACCTGAGAAACTCCCAGAGAGGGAAAAAGAACTCGATGAAATCCGGAATGCGCTCGCCCCTGCAACACGCGGTGTTAACGCTCACAATCTATTTCTCTATGGTAAAACAGGTCAAGGTAAAACAGTCGCCATTGATCACGAACTTGATCTCCTAAACGAGTATGCGAACTCTCAGGACGATTTGGAATTAAGCGTCATCAAAACCAGCGCGAACAATCAATCAACATCTTACCAGCTCGCTGCACACCTCATCAAGGAAATTCGTGACGGGTCTAAGAAGCCGAGCGGCATCGATCAACAGAGCATGTTCGACCTGCTCTATGATGAATTACGCGGCCTCAATGAAACAATCATTATTGTCATTGATGAGATTGACTCGATTGGCAGCAATGATGATCTTTTATACGAACTTCCGAGGGCCAGGAAGAACGGCCATCTTGAGGACCAATGGATTTCTGTTATTGGGATCAGCAATGATCTAGAGTTCCGTGACAATCTTTCTCCAAAAGTCAAAGATTCACTGTACGATAGCGAGATCGAGTTCGCACCATACAACGCTAATCAACTCACGAGTATTCTAGAACGCCGAGCCGAACGTGCATTTGTCGACGGCGTTCTTGATGGCGATGTCATCCCACTCTGCTCAGCATTTGCCGCTCAAGACGAAGGCAGTGCCCGGCAAGCAATCCGATTGCTGTACAAGGCAGGAGAACTCGCCCTAAACAACGATGATGAAGTAATTCATGAATCACATGTTCGCGAAGCACGTGATATCTTAGAACGAAAGCGAATCGAAGAAGGAATGCGGAGTCTGACGACACAGGACCAGCTAGCGTTGCTTTCTGTTGTTGCCCTCGAGATAGACGAAGAAACACCGGCACGAACACGACAAGTCTATCAGAAATACAAGGATATCGCTACTATTCTTGATTCAAACCAGCTTGTCGAACGACGGGTTCGCGATCACTTGCAATCTCTCGGGATGCAGGGGTTCCTTATCGTGGAAACACGGAACAAAGGGATTCAGGGTGGCTCACACTATCGCTTTGAGGTGAAAACTGATTTGGAGGCAACATTAGATATTCTTGGAGAAGATAATCGGATTGATGATGTCGTTGAGGATTTAACAGACATCGCGACTGCCAAAAATCTCGTCTGAATAACTGCGGCTATGATCTCCTCTTGACGTTTTATCAGCGAGTGGCGCTACTCTTTATTTTCCTATAAATTCATTGATGGAAGTGTTCGGACGTCCGT